>PLNO01000092.1 GCA_003141795.1 Spirochaetaceae bacterium
GATGATGATGAAGATGATGATGCCGATGACGTAGCCTTCCACACCCTTGGTTCCCACCACGAAGGTGGCGAAGGCCCGCACGACGTGGCCGTTGAACTCGTGCCCCTTGGAGAGGATCAACCGCGTGGAGGACACGTTCAAGGCGAGGCCGAAAACCGTTGCCAGGAGGAGGAGGGTCGGGAATACCGAGAACTCAAGGGCGTTGCGCGTGTACAGCACCGTGAGGATGATGACGAGGGACAGCACGAGGTTCAGCATCATCAGCACGTCGAGAAGCACCGCGGGGAGCGGGATCAGGATCATCATGATCACGACGACCACGCCGATCGCGACCAGCACGTCGCTCCTCTGGGACCACAGGTTTCCGGGCACAGCGCGGGCATCAGCCATGGGTCGCCTCCCCCGCAGGGATCTGCACGGGCGTCTTCATCATCCCGCGGCCTCCACGGTCTTTCCGTTCAGCTTGTACACCTCGGCAAGAATGATCGAGATCGCCTCGAAGAACTTCTCGGGGATGGTGTCGCCGATCTCCACTTCCTTGTACAGCGCCTGCGCCAGCGGCTTGTTCTCCATGATGGGGATGCCGTTCTCGTTCGCCACGTCCTTGATCTTCTGCGCGACGAGATCGGCGCCCTTCGCGACGACGGTGGGCGCCGCCATGAGCGCCCTGTTGTACTCCAGCGCGATGGCGAAGTGGGTCGGGTTCGTGATGACCACGTCGGCTTTCGGCACGCTCTTGAGCATCGTGCGACGCATGATCTCCCGCATCCGCTCGCGCAGCCTGCTGCGGGTGAGCGGATCCCCTTCGTACATCTTGCGCTCCTCCTTCACCTCCTGCTTGGACATCTTGAGGGATTCCATGTGCTGTCGGCGCTGGAACCAGTAGTCCACGGCGGAGAAGACGAGGAACGANNTCGGCTCAACGGCCAGATGCGTCAGGTTCTGCAGCTCCGCCATGATGTTGAGGTAGCCGATCACGGCGATCACGGCGATCTTCACGATCGATTTGGCGAAATTGAACAGCGCCTCCATGGAGGCGAAGGAACGGGAGAGCCACCGGCCAAAACGGGGGACGATCCTGCCGAAGTCCGGGGTGATGGGCTTCACCGTGAAGAGGAAGCCCACCTGGATGACGTTGCCGAGGATCGCCGTGATGAAAACGATCGCCAGCACTGGCAGCGTGATCTTGATGAACCAGCTGATGAATGCCGACATCAGCGCGGGGCTGAGCGCGTTCGGATCGGTTGCTATGGAAAGGAAATACACGTACATGTCCGCGCACGAGCGCAGGATGCCCCCCCCCAGCAGACCCAGGGCCGAGGTCCCGGCCAGCAGCACGAGCGCCGAGCTCACCTCGGGGGATTTGGCGACCTTGCCCTCTTCCCGGGCCTTGCGGATCTTGTGCTCGGAAGGTTCCTCGGTCCTGCCCTCGTCCTCGGCGGCGAACCACTGGAGGGGGACGTCGAAGGAGGTGCTCAGAAGCGGGGTGAAGGCATCAATGGGATCGATCGGATAGGATGCGAGCTCCCTCATCGTTTGAGCGCCCCCGCGGTTGTGATGAAGCCGCTCAAGCTCTGGAAGCTCCCGTCGATGATCCGTTCCATGGCCGTCATGAGGACCGGCAGCGTGGCGAAGAGGATGAGGAACGACACGGCGATGGAGACGGGGAACCCCATGGAAAGCACATCCATCTGAGGCGCCGCTTTCGCCATGAGACCCATGACGATGGACACGATGAGAAGCGTGCCCAGGATCGGGAACGCGATGGTCAGGGCGCTCTGGAAGAGGCCGGAAAGCCCGTTGATGAGAAGCGTGATGATCCCCGCCCTGTGCGTCACGAGATCCACGGCGCGCAGGTACTGGAAGGACTGCTGCACGCCCACCAGGAGGAACTTCTGCATCCCCGAGGTCGTGATGAAAACGAGCATCGCGATGAGGTTGAGGAACTCGCCCATGAGCGGGATTTCCACCTGGGACAGAGGGTCGAAGACTTCCGAGGCGCTGAACCCCATCTGCAGGGAGAACAGCTGGCCTGCGAGCTGGAACGCGGAGAAGATCAGGTTCAGAAGGAAACCGAGAAGCAACCCGATGGCCACTTCTCCCAGCACGAGGAGCAGGTAGTCCACTGCGTCCGCGGGGATCGGGTAATTCGAGGCGAGGACGCCCGGGAACACGGCGACCGCGAGGAACAGGGAGATCCCGATCTTCGCGATCTGGGGAATCGAGGAGGAGGAAACGAGCGGGGCCAGCTCCACCATCGCGATGATGCGGAAGAAGCAGAGGAGGAAAAGGCGGGTGTTGCCGACCAGGGACTCGATCATATCGTCGATATCATGGAGAACAGTCTCTCCGTGTAGCTCACCAGCGAGTTCAGGAGAAACCCGCCGAAGAGCACGAGCCCCAGGAGGATCGCCGCCATCTTCGGGACGAAGGTGAGGGTCTGCTCCTGGATCGAGGTCGTCGCCTGGAAGATCGCGACGATGAGCCCGACTGCCATGCCGATCAGGAGAATCGGCCCCGCAATGATGAGCGTCTCCATGACGCCCTCGCGGACGATCTGAAGGGCCATTCCCATCGTCAATGGAAGCTCCTTACGAGCTGCTCGGTGAGCAGACCCCAGCCGTTGACCAGGACGAAGAGGATGATCTTGAACGGCGTTGAGATCATGACCGGTGGCAACATGATCATTCCCATCGACATCAGCGTGGAGGCCACCACCATGTCGATGATGATGAACGGTATGAACAGAAGTATCCCTATCTTGAATGCCGTGGTGAGCTCGTGGATGGCGAACGCGGGGATGAGCACGTAGGTCGGCACGTCCGCCCTCGTGTTCGGCTTCGGGAGGTTGCGCATGTTCATGAAGAGGCGCAACGAGTCGATGTCATTGCCCATCTGATTGAACATGAAGGTGCGCAACGGCTTCTCCGCACCTGAGTACATCTCCTGCAGCCCTATCTTGCCGTCGCTGAAGGGTTTCAGGGAGTTGTTGTAGATATCCGTGAACGTGGGCCACATGATGAACATCGTGAGGAACAGGGCGAGCCCCATCATCACCTGGTTGGGAGGCGACGTGTTCAGGGAGAGCGCCCTTCGGATGAAGTCGAAGACGATCGCGATGCGCAGGAATGCCGTCGTGAGGATGAGTATGGAGGGCGCGATGGAAAGCACGGTGAGCAGCAGCAGGAGCTGGACGGAAAGCGTGACCTCCTGGTTGTTGCGCGCGGTGCGGACGTTCAGATCGACGAACGGCACGGGAAGGCCGGCGGCGCCGGCCCCCCCGGTTGTCGTCCGGGGCGTCTGCGCGAAGGCGCCCACGGGAAAGAATGCCGCCAAGATGACGGCGATGATCAGGGCAGCGAAGGCGCGCTTCATAGCTTCTTCAACCTGTCGCGCTGCCCGCGGAGGAAGCCTACTCCCTCTCCCACGGAGTAGGACTTCTTTGCCGGGCGGAAGATCTCGGAGAGAACCTGTTGGAAATTACGACGGGTGGCCGGTGCCTGCTCCGCCGCCGCAAGGCGCACGGAGTCGAGGCTTTCCTTTTCCGTGATCTCCGCAACGAGCTCCACGCCGCCTTCCGAGGAGCCCACGAGATAGATGCTGGAACCGACCTCCACCAGGTGCAGCGCGCGATTGCTCGCGAGGCTGCGTGAGCCGAGGACGCGGATGAGGTCGTTTTCCTGCACCTTCCTGCCCGCGCCCCTGCGAAGGAGCCAGAACAGGAGGTAGATGAGGCCGATGATTGCGGCCAGGATGATCAGCATGCGGACGAAGTCCCACGTGGTGACCCCGCCCCCCGTGGCACGCACGGGCGTTCCGCCGGCTGCGGGGACCGAGCTCCCCAGCGGTATCTGGGACTCGGAAAGCTGAGGCCGGGCGGCGGACGTGCCCCCCCCCGTGCCGGCTGCGGGCTGCGTTCCCGAGGATGCTGAATTGGATTGATTGGACTGCGCAACCAGCGGCTGCGCTGCTAAGACGAACGCCACGACGGCGAACGCCATGCATTGTAGAAGCTTTTTCAGATTCCCCCTCCCAGTTAAATCTGAAAACGAAGCTCACACCGCGCGGCGACGCGCGGCTTCTCTGTCTCCGCGCCCAGGGCGCGGTGCCGACGCTAGGTCAGCTCGTTCATACGGTCGATCTGCGACACGATCTCCGTGACTCGAACTCCGAAGTTTTCGTCTATGACCACCACCTCCCCTTTTGCAATCAGCTTGTGATTCACGAGTATGTCGACAGGCTCGCCTGCGAGCTTGTCCAGCTCTATGATCGTGCCTTCACCGATTCCCAGGATGTCCTTGATGCGTTTGCGGGTCCGGCCCAGCTCCACGGTCATCTCCATGTACACGTCCATGAGAAGACCGATGTTGCCCTGCTCCCCCGTCATCTGGACGGGCTGGAGGTTCGCGAACTGCACGGGCTGGACGTTGGGCGGCGCCATGGCGGGTCCCTGCGCGGGGCCGCCGAACGCCTGGCCGAACGTCTGCTGGTACCCCGCTGCCCCGCCGAAAGGCGAAGCTGACTGCTGCTGCTGTGCGGCACGGGGCGCCGCGGCGCGGGGCGCGGCGGGCGCCGGGGATGCGAATGCAGCGTCCTGGGCGCCGCCCCCCGACGACAGGGACAGGATCTCCTTTGCCAGCGACAGGGAGTACACCTCGGTGAGCGTGGCCGTAGGGAACCCCTCGATGGACAGCGGGTAATCCACCGTCACTGCGAAGTCTCCCTGCGGCAGGCGCACCTGCTGCCTCTTGGTCTGGCGCAGATCGGGAGGCGCGGTCTTCACCATCCGCCCCACCTGGTTGCCGATCGCCGTCGCGGCGGTGCCGGTGATCTGGCTCATCGCTTCCGCGACGGCCGAAAGGGACGCCTCGTCCAGCTCCCCTCCGGGCTGGCCCATCATGAGGCCGGCCACGGTGCCCGCGATGCTCGAGGGAACGATGTAGGAGTGCTCGCCCTGCACGCCGTCGGTGAGGTCGACCCGAACGTCGACGATGTCCTCAGGCTGGCCGCTGGCGATCTCCGCGGGCGCGCGCACCTTCACCGAAGGGTCACCGATGGCCACGGTCTTTCCCGTGAGGATGGAGAGGTTCGAGCCCTGGCTCTCCGTGACCCCGCGCAACATCTCCTGGAAAGCGTTGCGCTCCGCGTCCGAGAGGGGGGAAGAGGCAGTGCCGGAGCCCGTGTCCATTTCTATCGCGTCGGTCCCCTGCAAAAGGGCGTCGATCTCGTCCTGCGAGAGTGATCCGTCACTCATGCTTCCTCTCCCTCATCAGCGACAAGCTCTTCGAACTCGGCCTGCTCGATGTCTTCCAGCTTCTTCAGCACCTGCACGGAAATCTTGTTGCCCACGACGCCCGGGCGGCACACGAACTTTTTGCGGTCACCGATCTTCAGCACCATGGGATCGCTCACGCGCACGTTCTGCAGGCGGATGATGTCCCCGGTGCGGAGCATGAGCACGTCGCGCATCGTGATGTCGATGGACCCGACCTCCGCGACGAGGGTGATCTCGATGCCGGCGAGCCTTTCGCGCAGCAGGCTCAGGTTCTCCGTGGTGGTTCCCCTTCGCATGGAGGAGTACACGTACTGCGCGGAGAGCTTGGGGATGATCGGCTCGATGGTGAGGTAGGGAATGCAGAAGTTCATCATGCCCTCGACCTCGCCGATCTTCGTCTCAAGGGTCACGAGGACCACCATTTCCGTTGGCGGTACGATCTGCGCGAAGTTGGGGTTCGTCTCGATCTGCCCCAGGCGCGGGCGAAGGTCGATGACGGTGGCCCACGCTTCCCGCAGGTTCCCCAGGATGCGCACGATGATCCCCTCGATGACCGACTGCTCGATGTCGGTGAGCTCGCGGGAGAACTTCGCCCCTTCCCCGGGGCCGCCGAACAGGCGGTCGATGATGGCGAAGGTGACGGCGGGGTCGATCTCCAGCACCGCGGATCCCTTGAGGGGGTCCATGTTTATGACCGCAATGGTCGTGGGGTTGGGAATGGAGCGGATGAACTCTTCGTAGGTGAGCTGGTCCACGGAGGCCACGTGCACGTGCGCCAGGCTGCGAAGCTGCGAGGACAGCGCCGTCGTGGTCTGGCGCGCGAAGGTTTCGTGCATGATGGAGACGGTGCGGATCTGGTCCTTGGAGAATTTGTCGGGCCGCTTGAAGTCATAGATCTTGATCTTGCGCTGGTCCGCAGGCGCACTGACCTCTTCCGTGGCGACCTCGCCGGATGAGATTGCGGTAAGGAGCTGGTCTATCTCATCCTGTGAGAGGACTTCCGTCATCCACTTCCCTCTACTTCTGCACGATGAAGCTCTGAAACATGACGCTCTTCACCTTGCCCGTCTTCATGATCCTGTTGATCATCTGCTGAAGCTCCGTCTGCAGCTCCCCCCAATGCGCGGAGGCGAGCTCCGAGGCCGACTTCTGCGAGATGTCCTTGAGGATGAGGTCCTGCAGCTCCCGCTTGCGGTTGCCGATCTCCACGCTCACTTCCTTGTCCTTCGTGTCATAGCCGAGGCTCACCTGCAGGAGGAAGATGGCCGGGGGATCGTCCGCGGTCTGTCCGCGGATCTGGTCGATGCCGTCGTAGGTTGCCAGCGGCTCTTCCGCCGGTGAATACGCAGGGGACAGCATGGCGAGCCCCGCTTGAGAGCTCCCCTTGTTGACGATCTTGACGGTGATCACGGTGGTTGTGACGACGATGATGACAGCCCCTATCCCGATGGCAGCCCATTTGAGGATAGTGAGTAGCATCCCTGAAAGCAGGCCGCCTTTGCGCGGACCTGCAACGTCGTCCGCTCCCGCGCCGACGTCTTCCAGGTTCAAGTCCTGTTGCTCGTCAGACATCCCCTCCCCCTCTTCCGATCATATCACAGGAATACATTTTTACGCAATGGTTCCGGCAACGCTTATTCCTCATTCTTGAGGGCCCCGATGAGCTTGCGATACTCCACGATGCGCGTAAAAACAGTCTGGTAGTCCTCGCGGACTACCAGCCTCTTGCCCGACAGCATGATCATTGTCGTGTCGGGATTCCGTTCGATGTATTCGATCTGGTGGGGGTTGACGTAGTACGTCTTCCCGTCCAGGCGCGTCACCTCGATCATTGCGCCCCCCTCATGGCGGCATCCCCACCGACAGCTTCACTCCTCCTACCTCTTGAGCTGCAGGAGCTCCTGGAGCATCTGGTCGGAGGTGGTGATCGTGCGGGAGTTGGCCTGGAAGCCCCTCTCCGTGACGATCATGTCGGTGAACTGCTCGGCGAGGTCCACGTTCGACATCTCGAGGGTGCCCGCCAGGACTTTTCCTTTCCCCGCGGTTCCCGAGGCGCCCACGTTCACCGTCCCCGAGTTGTTGGAGGACTGGTAGGTGTTGTCCCCCGCCTTCTCGAGACCTCCGGGGTTCGTGAAGGAGCCCAGCGCGATCTGGCCGATCGTCCTGTTGGAGCCGTTGGTGTACACGCCGGTGATCGTTCCCGACTGGTCGATCTTGAAGGTCTCCAGGTATCCCATGCCGTAGCCGCTCTGCTTCGTGGCCTTGGTCGTGGTGTCCGACGCCGTCTGCGTGATGGCGTCCCGGAAGGAACCGACGTTCCCGATGTTGAGGTTGAAGGTCTGCCGAACGGCCGCCGCTCCGGCGGGCAGCGTCGTGTCAGGCACGTCGTAGGAGACCGCGGTCTGCAGGGAGCCTGCCGTGACGGTGTTGCCCTGGGCGTCCCGAACGCCCGCGAGCGCGCCGAAATTGTCGAAATCGATCTGGAAGCTGTTCGTGGCCGCCTGACCGTTTCCGACCTGAACGCGGGTGTTCGTGGCCGTCTGGGCGGCGGGGTCGACGGTGACTTCCGCCTGCCACCGGTTGGCGACGCCCACCACCTTCGTGAAGTTCACCTGCAGCTTGTGCACGCGGCCGAAGGAGTCAAAGATGTCGAAGCTCGTCGGATGCGTGCCGGCCTCCACCGTTGCGGGGGTCGCTCCCGGCGGGACCTCAGGGGTGCGCTTGTCGAGGTTGCTCGCGTACCACACGTCGGTCGTCGCCTGGGCGGGGTCTTTGCTCCCCACGGGGATGACCACGTCCTGCACGTCGGAGGCGTTGTTGACGAAGGTCTGTCCACCCACGGTCTGTGCCAGCCAGCCCTGCACGCGCATCCCGTTGGCGGGGTTCACGAGCCTGCCGTCCTGATCCAGACCGAAGGCGCCGTCCCGCGTGTAGAAACGCTTGTCGCCGTCGTTGAGGATGAAGAAGCCGTTGCCCTGGAGGGAAACGTCGGTCATGACGCCGGTGGACTGCAGCGCGCCCTGGGTGTGGATGGTGTCGATGGAAGCCACCTGCATGCCGAGACCGACCTGCTGCGGGTTCACGCCTCCCACCTCATTGGTGGGCCGCGCGGCGCCGGCGAGGGTCTGCGACAGCATGTCCTGGAACGTGACCCTGCCCTTCTTGAAGCCGTAGGTGTTCACGTTGGCGATATTGTTTCCCAGAACGTCCATGCGGGTCTGGTGATTTTGCAGGCCGGCAACACCGGCCCAGAGCGATCGCATCATGTCTCGTTACTCCTTCGAATTCAGCTTGATCTTCTGGACCTGGGAATAGTCNNCCTGGGAATAATCGTAGTACTGCCCGTTGACGAGGATCTGCGGGAAGTCCCCGCTGGTGACCGCGTCAACCCTGCCGGACACCAACCCGTTGCCGTTGTCCACGTCTACATTGGTACCGAGGAGGCTGACCGCCTGGCTGCGGGCCAGCAGGTCGTTCACCTTGGTGAGGCCTTCCGTCATGTTCGTCATCTGCTCGAGGCTGGAGAACTGCGCCATCTGCGCGACGAATGCCTTGTCATCCATGGGCTGCGTCGGGTCCTGATGGGTGAGCTGCGAGATGAGGATCTTGAGGAAGTCGTTCTTGTCGAGCGCTCCCGCCTTCACACCGCGGCCCTCGTTCACCGTCTTGTTGAAGGCTTCCACCTGCTGGCCGACCCGTGCCTGATCCTGCGGTGTCAACGAAATCGAAAGGTCCATGGCTGCTCTCCTTACGGCGCGGACCGCTGTCCGCGCATTTGCTTTCCCGGCGAGGCCCGCAGGGGCCGCGCATTTGCTTTCTAGACGAAAAGATTCACGAGAAGATCGCCCATGCTCATGTTCTCCACGCCGGGCACGCTCCTCTCGAAGCTCGTGGCCGCGATGCGCCTCACCTCGGAGGGCTGCTCCGACCGCTGGCGCTGGTTGTCAGCGTTCTGCTGGCCGACGGAAACCGACAACGCCCCGGTCTGGAACCCCTCAGCGGCGAGGGCCGTGCGAAGGGCGTCGAGGTTGCCCTCGAAGACCTGCTTCACCGCCGGATTGTCGACGATAATCCGCCCCTCAATGACCTTATCGACAACATTCATGCGGATCCGCACGCTTCCCAGGGATTCGGGCTTCAGCACGAGCTTGATCTCCCCGCCGCCGTCACGGACGATGAGGTTCGTCGCTTTCACGAGCTCGGAGCCTGACATCTCCTTCAGCCTCTCCATCGGCGTCTGCTGATGGGCGGTCGGGGAGCCCGAAGCCTTGGGGAGGGCTTCCGGTTGAACGTCGCGAGCGGCGCCCAGCTTCTGCGCAAATGCGTTCGCGAGATCCTTTTCCGATGCGGCCTGAGTGACGGGCTTCTGATTGCTCGCAGACTCCTCCGTCGCGGCCGTCGCTTGATGCTTCTTGCGAAGATCGATCACGTGGACGATGGGCTCTGGCCTGCGGGCCGGGGAATGGGCCGCGGAGGCTATGTTCGGCGTCTCCGGGGAAACCCCCTTGGCCGCAGCGGCGGGANNGGGGTTGCTCCACGTGGACCGCGGGTTGTGCGCTCAACGCCGTCGAGGCGGCATGGGTACGAGCGCTTTTCTTGCGCGCTTCGGTCTGTTCGTCCTTCTCCGCCTGGACCTGTAGCGCAGGAAGCTGCGGCCCCTTGGCAAGGGCCTGCTGCGTCAGGAGAGGCTGAGCCGCCTTCACCGCAACGCCGAGTGAGAGCCCCTTCTTCAAGGGATGGTCCCCGGCGGGTGCGGCAGCTTTGCCGTCCTTCATGGCTGCCATGGCATTGACGAGCTTGAGGAAATTGCCCGCGCCTTTTCCCGTCGCCGCCTGCAAGCCAGCGGCTCGTCCGGTTCTGCCGGGTTTTTTCCCCTTCGCGACGTTCTGTGGGAGAAGCGCCTGTGGCGCCGCAGCCTTCACTCTTCAGCCTCCCGTTCTTCCCGCCATCTTTCGCTGCAATGTCGCAGCCCTGTCGGCCGGCATGATTGACATCCAATACGGCACCACTGAATCGGTACCGGCCTTCTTGGCCTGTGTCTCCACGATGCGGAACGTGTCAATGACGAACTGATCGTCCTCGTTGGCCAGGATTGCGATGGCCTTGGCAGGATCCATGCTCGTCAGGTAAGAAGCGTTCTGCTCCAGGTTCACCCTTCTATCTTCGATCGCTTTGCGCGCATCATTAAGCGCTTTTTGTTGGGCTTCCAAAGCGGCCTGCCGGTCGTTGAGATCCTGGCCGAGCTGGGTGAGGTCCTTTTCCTTCTTGTCGAGGGCGGCTTCCCGGGTGTCCAGGTCCTGCTGGCGGAGGGACAGGGAGTCGACCTGCTTCGCCAGGCGCTCCTTGTCGAGCAGGTTCGGGTCGTCCGCACTGGCGATAGTGCTCCGTTTTCCGAGCCCCAGGAGCTGGTACACGGGGGAGATCACCGCCTTGGCGTCCACCAACCCCAGATAATCGAACCAGATCACCCCGCCGAGCGTGAGAACGATGAGAAGGAGAAAGAGAATGAATATCCTGACACCAGGTCGAACTTCCGAAAACTCTGCCACGGCACCCTCCCCCAGTTTTACCCGCGCGGCATCGTCGCCTACTCGAGGCTCCGATCAGCGCTCGCCCGCGCTCCCGCGGCCGACGTGCTCATGTCGTCGATCGTCTTGAACTCTTCGTCGAGCTGCCGCTCGTAGTATTCCCCGGCGCGGCGTTCCTTGAGCTTGTCGAGCACCTTGCGGTCTTTCGCGACCTCCAGGTACTTTTCCCGCACCTTTTCCATTTCCTTGCGCTTCTCCGTGAGGGTGATCGTCGTCCGCTCCCGTTCGACGGCAAGCCGCTGCACGTACAGCTCCCTGCGTTTCATCGACTCGATGTCGATGCGGGTGCCCTCCGTAAAGCCTGCGAGCCGGCTCGTCGCGATCTCTCCGGCGATCTCCGTGATGCGGTTCTCCAGGAGAAGGCATTCACCGAGGATCTTCGCGAGCTTGATCTCCCATTCGCGCTCCTTCCAGCGTCGGAGCTCGAGGAAGCGCTCAAGCCTGAACTGGAACCGTCGCATCGACGTGCGCTCCCGCGGTCGCTCCTGGCGACATTTGGCCGGTCGCTCCTGGCGACATTTGGCCGGTCGCTCCTGGCGACATTTGGCCGGTCGCTCCCACGGCCGCCGCGATCTCCTCCGCGGGGATCTCGACACCGGCGATCTCCCCGATCCTCCGCAGCGTCTCCTCCAGAGGGGCTTTGTCCGTCACGGTCTGGATGAGGAAACTCTCGATGGCCGGGAACTTGTCGATCGACTCGTCGATCTCGGGATTGCTCCCCTTGACGTAGGCCCCCACGCTGATGAGGTCTTCCGCCCCCGCGTAGGTGGCCATGAGCCGACGAATACGGCCGCACGCCTCCTTGGTGCCGGGCCCGTTCACCGTGCTGGCCAGACGTGAGATACTCTGCAGCACGTCCACCGCCGGGTAATGATTGCGGCTGGCGAGCTTCCGCGTGAGCACGATGTGCCCGTCCAGGATCCCCCTGACGTTGTCGGAGACGGGGTCATCGATGTCGTCGCCTTCCACGAGGATCGTGTAGAATCCCGTGATGCTGCCCTTGTCGGAGGTGCCGCTGCGTTCCAAAAGCTTGGGCAACAGGGAAAACACAGACGGCGTGAAGCCCCTGTTCGCGGGAGGTTCGCCGATGGAAAGCCCGATCTCCCGCTGCGCCCGCGCGAATCGCGTCACCGAATCGAAGAGGAGCATGACGTCCTTGCCCTGGTCCCTGAAGTATTCTGCCACCGCGGTGGCCACGTATGCGCCGCGGATGCGCGACAAGGGCGGCTTGTTGGAGGAGGAGACGACGAGCACCGAGCGGGCGAGCCCCTCCGGTCCCAGGTCGTTCTCGATGAACTCCCGCACCTCGCGGCCGCGTTCCCCGATGAGCGCGATGACGTTCACGTCGGCCGAGGTGTTGCGCGCGACCATCCCGAGGAGTGTCGACTTGCCGATCCCGCTTCCCGCGAAGATCCCCATGCGCTGCCCCTTGCCGACGGTGAGGAGAGAATCGATGGAGCGCACCCCCGTTGCAAGGATCTCCCTGATCCGTTTCCGCTTCAGGACGTCCGGCGGCGTGGCAAACGCGGGGTACCACTCGTCCGAGCCGATGTCCCCCTTGCCGTCGATCGGCTTGCCCATGGAATCCAAGGTTCGGCCCAGAAGTTTGTCGGACACCGCCACGCGGAGGGTCTCCCCCATGCCGATGACGATGTTGCCGATCTCGATGCCCTCCATCTCGTCGTAGGGCATGAGCTGGACCGTCTTGCCCCGCAGCCCCACCACCTCCGCCCACACGATGCCGCGTCCCTTGGGGACGAGGATCTGGCAGAGCTCCCCCACCTGCGCGGAGGGACCGATGCTCTCTATGAGGAGGCCCTGAACGCGCTCGATGACCCCCGTGAACTTGATCGGATCCAGGTCTTCGAGCACTGCCGTGTATTTGTCGAAAACGCCCATTGCCCCCCCTATTCGCCCTTGGACCTGATGGGCATGAGATCGAGGATCCGCTCCTCGATCTCGTGAAGCTGCGACGAGATACGGGCGTCGATCTGCCCGAAGTCGGTTTCGATGATGCACCCGCCGCGGTCCACGGAGGAATCCTCCAGGACGGTGACCGACTTCACGTTCTCCACCATCTTCATGAAGTCCTTCACGTGCTCCGAGGTGAGCTCGAGATCCGAAAGGTTCACGCGGATGACCACGTCGCCGCGGCTCTTGAGCTTGCGCAGCGCCTGCACGACGTTGTTGATGACGACGTTCTTCTGGTTCTCGGAGATGACCTTGATGACCTTCTTCACGATGAGGAGCACGAGGTTGATGATCTGCGTTTCCGCTTCCTGGATGATCTCGTTCCTCTTCTCGATGGCCTTGGAGATGATCGAATGCAGGCTCTCCACGAGGCGCTGCACCTCCGCGCGGCCGTCGCTGTAGCCCTTCTCGTGCCCCTCCGAATATCCCCGTTCGTACGCTTCGCGCTCGGTTTGCGTGACGCGCTGCTTGATGTCGGCTTCCAGCTCCGCCGCCTTCTGCTTCGACTCGGCGATGATGGTCTGCGCCTGGTCTTCCGCGTCCTGGCGGATCTTCTGCGCCTGNNCTGCGCCTGGTTGTTTTTCCGCTTCACCTCGTCGAAGGCGACCTTTTCGGCATCTTTGCGGATCTTTTCCGCTTCCGCCTGTGCGTGCTCCATGAGGCGCTGCTTCTCCGCTTCCCACTGCTTGCGGAAGAGGTCCGCTTCACGTCGCAGGTCGTCGACGCTCGGTCCGGTATACTCCCCGGTCTCCTCGACCGCCTCCACCTCTTCCACGGGCTCTTCGGTCACGATCTTCGGTGGCTCGATGAAGACCTTGCGTGAGATGTACATGATGTCCTGCGGCTTGAAAACGTTCTTTGCCACTGGCAGACTCCCTTAGATTACCAGGCTCTCGCAGCGCACGGGTACGTGCGCTGCTGCCGCCTCTGTCTGAGGACCTTCGGTCCTCAGACGACCAACTCTTCCTCGCCTGCGCGGGCCACGACGATCTCGCCCTGCTC
>PLNO01000248.1 GCA_003141795.1 Spirochaetaceae bacterium
GGAGAGCACTCCCGCACGCGGAGCAGTGGAGAGCCGGGCGGACGCCCTGAAGTGCGCAGAGCTCTTCCGGTCCAAAAGGGACGCGATCGACGGGATCATCGTGAGCCTGCCGAACTTCGGAGACGAAACGGGCATCATCGAGGCGCTCCAGGGCGGCGGGCTTCCGGTCCCCGTTCTCGTCCACGCTGCCGATGACGACGTGGACAAGGTCGACGTGACGCACCGGCGCGATGCATTCTGCGGAAAGCTCTCCGTTTGCAGCAATCTGCGGCAGTACGGGATCCAATGGACTGACACGACGGAGCACACGTGCAGGGTCGAAAGCCCCGAGCTCGCCGCTGACATCGAACGCTTCGCCCGGATCTGCCGGATCGTCAGGGGCGTAAGGGGCGCCCGCATCGGTGCGATCGGAGCGCGACCTGCTGCGTTTCAAACCGTGCGATTCTCCGAAAAGATCTTCCAGACATCCGGCATCACGGTCGTGCCTGTCGATCTCTCGGTCGTGCTCGCCGCGGCTGAAGGGATCACGGACAGCTCCGAAGAAGTGCGGGAGAAGCTCACGGCGATCCGCGCCTATGGCAGCATTCCTTCGCGCATACCTCAGGCAAGCGTCGTGAAGCAGGCGAAACTCTCCGTGGTGATCGAACGGTGGATGGACGAGAACGGGTGCGTCGCATCGGCCATCCAGTGCTGGGACAGCGTCCAGAAGAACTACGGGTGCGCCACCTGTCTCACCATGAGCATGATGGGGGAGCAGAGACGCATGCCCGGCGCCTGCGAGGTCGACGTGAGCGGCGCCGTGTCGATGTACGTCCTCACCCTCGCCACGGGCGGAGCCTCCGCGCTCCTGGATTGGAACAACAACTACGGCGCGGACAGGGAAAAATGTGTCAACACGCATTGCAGCAACTTCCCCCGAAGCTTCATGGGCGGTGACATCGAAATCTCCGAGCTCGATATCCTGGGCGCGACGCTCGGGCGGGAACGTTGTTTCGGAGCGATCAAAGGAAAGGTCGCCAAAGGGTCGATGACCGCCTTCCGCATCGAGACCGATGACGTGACGGGCAGGATGCGGGGATATGTCGCTGAGGGGCAGTTCACCGATGACCCGTTCCCCATGGATGGAGGGGTTGCCGTATGCGCCGTGAGAGATTTGCGCGGCCTCCTGCGGCACATCTCTTCCAACGGCTTCGCGCACCATGTCGCCATGGTGCGCTCGCACTGCGCTGAGTCGGTCCTCGAGGCGACCACGCGGTATCTCGGGTGGGACGTCTACGCGCACGGAGCGGAAGGCGTACAACGATGAACGGGGGGAGTGAGGGCTGCCTGGAGAACCCCTTCGGCCTCGCCCCGGCTGAGGTGGAAGCGAAAGCGCGGGAGATCAGGAAAAAGATCATCCTCATGAACTCGCACGCAGGACAGGGGCATACGGGGGCGGACCTGTCGGAGACGGACATCCTGGCCACGCTCTTCTTCAACGTCATGCACTACACGCCCGATCAGCCTGACGATCCGTACCGCGACAGGTTCATCCTCAGCAAGGGACACGGCGTGGGCGGGATGTATTGCACGTTCGCGGAGGCGGGCATCATCAGCCCCGCCCTTCTCGACACCTACCTCCAATTCGACTCTCCGCTGCCGGGTCACCCCGTGCGCCAGAAGACCCCTTTCGTGGAGATCAACACGGGAGCCCTCGGGCACGGTCTATCGGTGGGTGTCGGGCTCGCCTTGAGCGCCGTGATGCGGAACAGGGACTTTCGCGTCTTCGTCCTGCTGGGCGACGGGGAGATGCAGGAGGGCTCGAACTGGGAAGCCCTGATGAGCGCCGCGCACTTCAAGCTGGGCAACCTCGTGGCGATCGTGGACAGGAACACGCTCCAGCTCGCCGACCGCACGGAGACGATCATGGCGCTGGAGCCGCTCGCCGAAAAGCTCACGGCATTCGGCTTCGACACCGTCGAGGTCGACGGAAACGACCCGCGGAAACTGATAAGCATGTTCAATGCGATTGATCCTCATGCAACCCGCCCTCACGCGGTGATAGCGCGGACGATCAAGGGCAAGGGTGTTTCTTTCATCGAAGACCAGCCCGCGTGGCATCACAAGATTCCGGTGGGCGACCAGGTCCGTCAGGCAATCGAGGAATTGGAATGACGACATCATCCGAAACCCGTGATCTCCGCGAGGCGGCGGTCGACGCCCTGGTGAAGGGCGTCGAAAAGGACCTCGATATCGTCGTCCTCGTAAGCGATTCCACCAGCACCGCATCGATCGGCCCTTTCAAGGAGCGCTTCCCCCGACGCCTCGTCAACGTGGGGATCGCGGAGCAGAACCTCCTCGGCATCGCCGCCGGTCTCTCCCGCGGCGGCTTCATCGCCGTCACGGCGAACGCCGCGTGCTTCCTCGTCTCCCGATCGTGCGAACAGCTGAAAACCGACGTCTGCTACTCCGACACCAATGTGAAGCTGCTCGGATTGAACGCAGGGGTCGCCTACGGCCCCCTGGCCAGCACGCACCATGCCATCAACGACATCGCGGTCATGCGCAGCATGGGAAACATCCTCATCTTCGCCCCCTGTGATGCAGTCGAAGCCTTCGGGGCCGTCACCGCTGCACTCTCCCACGTCGGTCCCGTCTATGTCAGGCTTGACAACGCGAAGCTCCCCGTCTTCCACGCCCCGGACTACAGGTTCAGCCCAGGGGCCGTCGATCTGCTCGCGCCTGGTGCTGACGTCATGATCTTCGCGATGGGATCGGTCGTGCAGGAAGCGATGAATGCCCGCGAGATGCTGTCCCAGGAGGGTGTGAGTGCAGGTGTGGCGAACGTCTCGTCCCTGCGTCCCGTGGATCGCAACGAGATCGTGCGGCTCGCTCGGTCCTCGGGCGCCGTCATCACCGTGGAGGAACATTCGCTCTGCGGCGGTCTCGGCTCTCTCGTGTCGGAGACGCTCGCCGAATGCGGCGCTGGCGTGAAAATCGTCCGCCTCGGTTTTCCGGAAGGCGAGTTCGCGAAGTGTGGGCCCCGATCCGAAATACGAAAGCACTACGGAATTGATTCCGACGGGATACGGAGGTCCGCTCTTCGCATGAGCGAGAAAAAGGGGACGCCATGCCGAGAAACCTGATCCTCGCGATAGACCAGGGTACGAGCGGAACGAAGACGTCTATCTTCGATCCCCAGGGCAGGATCGTTGCGTCGGCTGCCGTTGGTCTTGATATCTTCTTCCCGAAGCCGGGATTCGTCGAGCAGGACCCACGCGCCATCTACCAGAACGTCATTCAATCTCTGAGGTCATGCCTGGCCCGGTTCAAAGACAAAGGCGGAAATCCTGCGGACATCGCCGTGGGAGGGCTCACCAACCAGCGTGAGACGTTTCTCTTATGGGATGAAGACGGTGAGCCGCTGTCGAGCGCGGTGAGCTGGCAGTGCGCTCGATCCGCTGCCATCTGCCGGAAGCTCGTCGACGAGGGAATGGAGCAGGAGATCGGGAGGATCACGGGCCTGCGGATCAACCCGTACTTCTCGGGCACGAAGCTCCTCTGGCTGATGGAGAATGATCCGAAGATCGCTGCCGCCGTCCGATCGGGTGCGGCGCTCTTCGGAACCGTCGACACATGGCTTCTGTACAGGCTCACGGGAGGCAGGGTCTACGCGACGGACTATACGAATGCTTCTAGGACTCTCCTCTTCAACATCGATCGGCTCTGCTGGGACGTCGATCTCCTCCATCACTGGGGGCTGGACCGACTTCGACTGCCCGCCCTGCACCCCTCCCAGTATTCCTACGGCGAGACGGACTTCGACGGAACGCTTCCCATGCCTGTCGCCATCGGTTCCGTCATCGGCGATTCGCACGCGGCGGCATTCGGCGAACGCTGCCTCACCGCCGGCAGCGTCAAGGCGACGGTGGGAACAGGATCCTCCATCCTCATGAGCGTGGGCCCGCGGCGTGCCCCCGCCGACTGCGGGATGATCTCGACGATCTGCTGGAGCACGACGCAGCACGTCGAGTACGCGCTGGAGGGGATCATCATAAGCGCCGGCTCGACGATCGCCTGGCTCCGCGATCAGGTGGGGCTTTTTGCCGGGAGCGATGACACGGAAGCCATGTCCCGGAAGGCGGGCGACAATGGGGGGGTCTACATCGTCCCCGCGTTCAGCGGCATGGGCGCTCCCTACTGGAGGACCGATCTCAGGGCAAGCATCAAGGGCCTCAGCTTCGCGAGCACACGGGACCATATCGCCCGGGCGGCGCTGGAATCCATTCCCTTCCAGATCGCGATGGTCCTCGAGTCGATGAGGCGCGCCAGTGGGGTGGACCCCGAGGAATTGAAGATCGACGGGGGAATCACGTCGAACGCCTTCGTGATGCAATTCCTTGCGGATCTGCTGGACATTCCCGTCGTCAATGACGGCATTGCGGAGGTGTCCGCCCTCGGGGCGGCTCTGCTCGCCGGCCTTTCGGCGGGTCTGTACCGAGGGCTCGACGACTTCACCGATCTCCCCGTTTCGTCCCGCAGGTATGTCGCGGAACCTGGAAGCGATACGGCGCGGCTCCGCTATGCGGAGTGGAAAAGCATCATGGAGGGAGCCTCGTAAAGCGGGGCTACACTCCGCAGCAGGCACCGGGAGCCGACGGGGTTCCCGAATCCACCGTTTTGAAGCCCCCGAGGGCTTCCACCATCATGTACCCACCGGTGAGGTTCCGCACTTCCTTGAAGCCTTTCTCCCGCAGGATGCGCAGGGCAAGATGTGCGCGGAACCCGGATTTGCAGTGAACGATGATGGGACGGCTTCGAGGGACCTCGTCGACGACCTCGCGAAGCTCATCCAGCGGGAAGTTCAGCGCCCCCTCGAGATGCGACGATTCGAACTCCGCCGGCGTCCGTACGTCCAGCACGTAGTACTTCTGGCTGCTGCGCTCATCAGCGAGGATTTCCTGCAGCTCACGGACACCGATCAGCGGGCTGAACCCTGTAACGTCATTGAAGGCCACGAAACCCGCCTGATTGACAGGGTCGTTGGCAGAGGAGAAAGGCGGTGCATACGAAAGGTCGAGCTCCGCCATCTCTCCCACGGTCATCGACCGGCTGAGCGCGACTGAAAGAACGTCGATGCGCTTCTCCACCCCCTCCTCACCGATGGCCTGCGCCCCGAGAAGACGGGAGGTCGCCCGATCGTAGACGACCTTTATGACCATCTCCTTCGCGCCCGGATAGTACCCGGCATGGTGGTCTTTCACGACGACGGCCACACCGGTGTCGAAACCGGCGCTGATGGCCGCGGTCTCCGTGAGGCCGGTGAAGGCCACCACCGTGTCGAAGACCCTCACGACCCCCGTCCCGAAGCCGCCTGAATACTTCATCTGGATGCCGAGAGCGTTCGAGGCTGCGATGCGGCCCTGACGATTGGCCGGCCCGGCGAGGGGAATCCGCACCTTTCGTCCCGTGACCCTCTGAACGACCTCGACCATGTCGCCTGCGGCATAGATCGAAGGATCGGAGGTCCTCATGCACTCATCGACGACGAGCCCGCCCGAGCGGCCGACCTCGAGGCCCGCCGAGCTTGCCAGCGCGAGGTTCGCCTTCGCCCCGATCGAGAGGAGGACACAGTCAGCGGGCACCCGCGTGCCGTCGGACAGCTCCACCTGCCGTTCCGCTTCGAGGATGCGGCTCAGCCCGCTTCCCGTCATGACACGGACACCGTGGGAGGTGAGCCGCTTCGCAATCGACGCGCCGAGCTCCGGGTCGAGCTGCGGCATCACCGTCGGCTGCATTTCCACGACCGTCGTCGAAACGCCACGGCGCGAGAGGGCTTCGGTTGCCTCCATGCCGATGAATCCGCCGCCGACAACGACTGCGGTTTTCGGCGAATGGCCTTCAAGGAAGGATTCCAGGCGGTCCATGTCTGAAAGCGTCCAGAGCGTGAAGACATTGGATGAGGCAACGCCGGGAATATCCGGGACGATCGGCATGCTCCCCTGGGCCAGGATCAGCGCGTCGTACCCGAGCTGCGATTGCCCGGCGGGACCCGTGACGCTCAGCAGCTTCTTGTCGCGATCGATGCCGGTCGCCTCGGTTTCGGTCAAGACGTGGACACGATACCGCTTGAGGAAGCCCGCGGGTGTCTGCAGCAGGAGCTTCGAACGCTTCTCGATGTCCCGCGAAATGTAGTAGGGCAATCCGCAGTTCGCGAAGGAGACATCCTTGCCCCGCTCGATGATCGTTATCTCCGCCTCTTCGCTGATGCGCCGGGCACGAGCAGCCGCTGTCGCACCCGCTGCGACCCCGCCGACGATGAGTATTCGTTTCATGTCCGCTCCTTGAAGACCCTGTTATCCGAAGAACAATTCCTCGACCGAGCTCACCGAACCAGGCGCGCCGATGACCGGAAGCTTTCTCGTGCGCCGCGTGTTTTCAAGCTGCCGCACCTGCTCGTGGGTGAGCTCGGTGATCTTTCCGATCGCCAGAGCCTGCAGAATGGAGATCGCCGTCACCTCGAGGATGTCGACGAGGTCCAGGGTGCGCGCGATGCCGCCCGGGCTCAGGATGACGAGACCGTGGTTCGCCATGAGAAACGCGTTGTACTTCTTCAAATAAGGAAGAAAATTATCGGCGAGCTGCTGCGTCAGCGGCTCACCGTAGGGAACGACCGGCACCGGCCCGACCTCGATGGCCGTCTCAGGGAAGACGGGCCGCATGAGCCAGTTCTTTCCCTTGCGGATCGCGAATGCGTTGGTGTAGGTCGGATGACAGTGAATGACCGCTTTGATGTCCGGCCTGTCGCGGTAGAAGTTGAGGTACATCGGGGTCTCTCCCGTCGGCTCCCGCGTTCCTTCGACCGTCTTTCCCTTCAGATCGATGAACACGAGATCCTTGTCCGTCAGGCTCCCCTTGTACACGCGCGTCGGTGTGATGAGAACGAGGTCGTCCTCGAGCCGCAGGGAGAGGTTCCCCCCGTGGCTCGTGACGTACATCCTCTGGCTCAGGGTGTGGCACACCTTCAGGAACTCCGCCACTTCGGATTCGTATTTCTGGATCAGACCCATTCATTTGCCCCTTTGCCCGCGAGTTTCGTTCCGCTCGGACTCGTAGATCTGGTATGCCTTTTCGGGTTTCTCGTTGCCGTGGACGATCGCGTTGACCGCCTTCATCATTCCCACGGGGGAGTCGGACTGGAATATGTTGCGTCCCATGTCCACGCCCGCCGCGCCTTCGCTGATCGCCCTGTGGGCCATCGTGAGCGCGTCCAGCTCGGGCAGCTTCTTTCCGCCGGCGATGACGATCGGGACGGGGCACGACGAGGTGATCGTCTCGAATCCCTTGTCGATGTAGTACGTCTTGACGTAGCTCGCCCCCAGCTCGGCGCAGATGCGCGTGGCAAGGCGGAAATACTGGGCGTCCCTGACCATGTCCTTGCCGACGGCCGTCACGGCCATCGTGGGGATCCCGTGGCGCAGCCCGGCGTTCACGAGCCTGGTCATGTTGATGACCGACCGTGATTCGAACTGGCCGCCGATGAAGACCTGGATCGCCGTCGCGCATACCCCGAGACGGATGCAGTCCTCCATGTCCATGGAGAGCTCCTCATCGGAGAGCTCCTTCAGGATGCTCGGCCCGCCCGACGCGCGTATCACGACGGACTTCGTCATGGAGGGCGGAACGACGGATCGGAGTATTCCCCTCGTGCACATCAGGGTGTCGCAGTACGGGACGAGGGGCAGGATGGTGACGTCCACCCGCTCAAGCCCCGTCGTCGGTCCCTGGAAATACCCGTGGTCAATGGCCAGCATCACTGTGTGGCCGTCCTTCGGGTTGAAGATGCGCGCGAGCCTGTTCTTCATGCCCCAGTCGAGCTCGTTCGAGCCCTTGAGAAAGAACATCTCGCCCTTCTGGGGCACGTTCTCATAGAACTTCTTGCCCTCTTTGTCTGCTTCAGGCATTCTTCACCTCGCTTACCGGGCGTGGACGACGGCGGCGAAATCCGCGATCGTGAGGCCGTGCTTCTCCATCTCGTCGACGATGAGCTCCGCACCCCACCGTGCCCCGTTGCCGACGACCGCGCAGCACTTGT
>PLNO01000282.1 GCA_003141795.1 Spirochaetaceae bacterium
AACCAGCCCGCGTACGTCTTCAGGGACGGAGAAACCCGCGCTCCCTTCCCGTCTTCCATGCGCTGCATGTGCTGCAGGGCTGCGCGATCGAAGGCGAGGCTCGTGTGCGGGCTCGTACGGCTGGCCTGGAGGTGGAGGAGCGCATCGAACGCATTGGGGCGCGCGTGGGAAAGGATGTCCCGTGAGCACATGTCCAGTCCCGCAACGATCACCGGTGCGTTCGTCACGGAAAGGGCGAGGTCGATGGCCGTTGCAGCAACCGTGCCGTGGGGGGGGACAAGCGGCGCCCGGATGCCGGAGGCCTGGAGGAGCGCTCTCTCGAAGAACACCGGCTGCTCGAGAAGGAAGGGGCCCGTGGCACCCGGGCTGCGATCGAGGCTCCAGGAGCCGCGCGCTGCGGAGAGCGGCATGGCGATGGGACAGGTGAGCGTGCTGAACTGGAGGTGGTGCATCGAGTAAAAGCCCGAATCCGTCATGACGATGAGATCGGGGGAAAGACCCGCGTTTTTCAGGAAGTTGCAGCTCGAGGGAAGCGCCCAGAGCTCGAATGATTCGCGCGCGGCGCTGATGACGGACGCAGCCTCTTCCAGCGAGGGCCCTGGCGCGGCGATAAGCACGGGCCTGTCTCGGCCGCCCGGCGTTCCCACCACCGGTAGCGGCAGGTCGAGGAAGTTCGCGAACGTGTTGCGGATCCAGAGCCTGCCGCTGGCGATCGTCGTCACCAGGCTTCCGTTCATCTCCTGTACAACCTGGCGGACAGCCTCGTTCGCGGCGCGGGACATCGAAGGAAAGAGGCGTGCGGACGGAGGCCATTCGACGACACGGAGGCCCTCCACGTCGATCTCATCCAGATGCGCGCGGAGAAATCCCGCAAGACCCTGCGCCTCTCCGGGATGCCACGAGAGCTCCCGCCCTGTCGGGCGCGCCCGAAAGATCTCCGGTGCGTACACGACGCGCAGCGTCCGTGCCGCTGGAAGGCGTTTTTTCACGGCGTCCGTGATGTGCCCGAGGCCTTCGCCCAGGATGATGACGGTTGAAGGCGTTTCTCCGCCAATGGAATCGGCTACGAAGCGCTCCGCTTCGCGGACGGGATCATACGGGGAATGCAGGGCGACTCCGTCGACGGTGAGGGTGAGCGCGCCGGATCGGGAGGTAAAGACCTCGATCATGGGCGGTTTACGATGAGAGAGATTCGATGAGGCTCCGGATGTCGCCACCCACCGCCGGCCATGACTGCGTCTTCACTATCCGCGGCGCGGCGCCTCCGCGCTGGTCGGTTCCGCCGAACAGCCCGCGGAGGAACGACGAGAGCTGGTGGAGGAAGAGCTCCGTATCGTCGGCGCCGAAATCGGAGAGGGCGACGATGTAGACCCCCTTCCTCACGGCCATGACCTTGCCGGCATCGGCGAGGAACGAACCGAGGAAATACGAGATGTCCTCGTGGAGGCGGAACGGGTCGAGATGCTCGTGCGCCGCTATGACGGAGGCGGCGTAGGATTCCACCGAAAGGGTCAACAGGAGAAGGGAGCCGGTGTATGAGCCGATGGAGGTGATGAAGCGGGAAGTCTCGTCCCCGCCGGCTGCGGGGGCAGGGGGCGTCGCGGCGAGCTTCTCCGTGCGCGCGGCGTGCACGCGCGGGGAACCCGCCGCAACGACGCGGGAAAGGCATGAAACAAGCTGCCCGTCGTTTTCGAACGGGGAGTCGATCTCCGTGACGAGGAGCACTGCAACGAGCTTTTCCTCCGCAATGAACGGGGCGAGAACGAGCCTGCCAATGGAGGAGAACTCGCGCGATGAGACGTACTGTTGATACTCCGCTCTGTCCTTCTGCTCGGCGATGACCAGAGGGGCGCCGTTGGCCAGGGCATTGAAGGAATCGTTCGCTCCCAGAGGGATGCGCATGCGGTGCAGCGTGGTCTGGTCGTAGCCGACGCTCGCCCACGGAGCGTAGACGAGGCGCAGAGCGTCGTACAGGAGGAGGGCGCCCTTTCGGATCCGAAGCCCTGCGGCGAGCACGCTGAAAAGGCGCGAGGGAAGCTCCACGCCGTCGCTGAGGGAGCTGATCTGGAGGATGATGTCGTTGACGATCTGTTCGGAAGAAGACTGCTGCGGGGGAAGGGCAGAGGGGATGTGCTCCTCTTCCCGCTCCGGCGCGAGCTCGACGCTCAACGGTGAGGAAAGCTCTTCCAGTACTTCCACGGGCTCCTGGCGCGCTCCGGCGCTTCTCTTCAACAGTCCGGGGCTGGGAGCGGGGGCTTGCTCCTCTACGGGGTAGGGTGCGAGATCTCCTGTACTGTCCTGGGCGACTGCGCTCGCCGCCTTCCGAAGAAGGCCCATCTACTCACCTAGTCCAAGGTCCTCGAAGAGCTTCTTGTACATGACGAAGTAGTCGGAGCTCGCGAACTCCTGGATCTTCTCATCGGGCAGGGCCTCCAGGAGATGATCCATGTACTTCAGCACGGTGCGGATCTCGTCCTTCAAGTTGTCAGGGATGTCGGAGTCCGCAGCCGGGGCCGCCTCCGCGGAGGCTTCGTCGGCGATCTCTTCCATCTCCAGCACCTGGTCGAGAGGGTCGACCGCGGTCTCGGGCTCAATGGAAGGCTCGCTCTCGAAGGCGATCTCGATCTCTTCATCAGCGGCCGGCGCCTCTTCATCAGCGACAGCCTCCAACTCGCCTATGTCCAGGTCGTCGACGGCAGGCGCAATGGGGACATTGTCTTCCAGCTCCTCAGCCTCGGCGGCGAGCGCCTCGAGGTCCACCTCTTCCGGGAAGTCGTCCTGAGCGGACTCGGATGAGGGCTTCTCCTCCTGCAGCTCGATATCGGGAATGGATTCGATGTCGAGGAGGGCTTCAGGGTCGTCAACCTGTTCGGGGACGGCGTCGATGACCGTCGGTTCCTCCCCGAGATCCAGCGTCTCCAGGTCGATCGTTTCACTTTCCTCCTCAGCGGGCTGTGCGGGGGCGGGCTCGGATTCCAGCTCGGGGATGCCCTCGAGGTCGATCTCCGGAAGCTCGGTCAGGGCTTCCGCCTCCGTGTCGTCTTTCCCGACGCTGAGCTCGTCGAGCAAGAGCTCGGCGGGGAGCTCTTCCACCTCGGGGGAGATGTCGAGTGAGATGTCGGAATCCTGGACGGAGAGGAGGGGTTCCTCGCTCAGCACCAGGGTGTCATCCGCCTCGGGTAAGGCTTCCTCGATCTCGAGGGACTCGAGCTTGTCCTCTTCGAGGATGGGCGTCTCGTAGCTCAGGATGTCCTCTTCGGGGGAAACGGGTTCCAAGGTTTCGACGGGGACGGTCTCTTCCACCTCGATGTCCAGTCCCGCGCTCGGGGTTTCTGCCGATTCCTCCGTGATGTCCGCGGTGTTGAGGATGTTGTCCAGTTCGTCTCCGGTCAGGGCGATCGTCTCGTCCTCGTCGTCGTCGAAGAAGCCGCTGGGCGACTCCGCGGACGCCGGCGTTTCCATCTGCGGCTCGGCACCCGAGCTCCGAAGGCCCGAGAGCTCGCCGCGAAGCTGCGTGAGGTCGGTCCTGATGGATTTCAGCTCGGACTCGATGCGGGCCAGGATTTCCGCGGAGGACACCGATGAATCGGACCTGGTCGTCACCGAGGCAAGCTCGCTTTCCAGGGCATCCAGGTCCCCGAAGTGGTCCTTCTCCTCGATGTCGTCCGAGAGGGTGACTTCCACTTCGCCCGGCTCCGCGTGTCCGTGCGGCGCCAACTCCTGCTCTTCCTCCAGCTCGGGAAGCTCTTCTTCCGATTCCTGGCCGAGTGCGATGGTCGGCGCTTCGGCTTTTTCCGTCACCGTTTCGATGTCGGGGAGCTCGCCTTCCGCAAGAAGAGGTTCCTCATCGGGAACGAAAACATTGTCTGCTCCCTCCCCCGGGTTGAGCTCGGTTTCCAGCTCATCCAGGAGCTGTTCCTCCTCCGCGGTCAGGGACCCTTCGGCGTCCGGGGCGACGGCTGTGGCGATATCCGCCCTGGACGACTCGAGATCCGAGAGCTCGAAAGATTCCTCGAACGGCGCAGCCTCGATCACCTCTTTGGGTTTGACCTTGACCCATACGCCGTACTGCTCGAGCTTCCGTTCACCTGCAGGGCTGCCCTGTGTTTCCCTAGCCATTCCCATCTCCTGAGGATGCGTGTTGCGCTTTCCCCATTATCGGCATTTTGGGCCTTACTTTCATGCATTTCCCAACAGTGTAATGTAATCCGCCCTTTTTCCCGTTGTCAACATGGGTTCCCGCACGGTTTCCCCTCAATTTTATCCCTCCGCCAGCCGTTATCAGGAATGGAAGCTCATGCGACACATCCTCCCTATCGCCATCGTCGTTTTCGTCGTCGCCGCCCTCGCCATCTTCGTGTTCGGGGACTCCGGTGTGCTCGCCTACGACAGCCTCACTTCCTACAAGGAGAGCCTCTCCGCGAACATCGACTCTTTGAAGGAGCACAATGCCGGGCTCACCGCCCGTCTGGAGCGCCTGCGCAAGGACCCGGAGAGTAACATCGTGCTTGCCCATGGAATCGGCCTGTACCGTCCCGATGACGTGGTGGTCCGGCTGGAAGGGCGGCCCGCGCGTACCGAGACGTACACCGTCGGGGACCTGCTTCGGATGCGCAAGGATACAGCATCGAAAAACCCGATCTTCAAGGCCGTGGCTCTCGGGGTCTGCGGCCTGCTGCTCGCCTTCGGGTTCTTCTCCTCCCGTGCAGCGCGGAGCAGGGCGCATGGTGCTCAAGGCCGGTAGCCCTGAAAGTTTCGCCTCCCTGTCCGGAGCTCTCGCCTCAGGAGGGATAGCCATCGCCCCCGGCGATACGATGTACGGCCTCATCGGCATCGTTCCTGGCGCAGAAGCAAGGCTGCGCGCGGTCAAGGGGAGGGGGGAGGACAAGCCGTTCCTGCAGATCGTGCCCGAGGCGTCGTGGATAGGCCGGATTTCCGACCAGTCCGTGCCCCGGAAGCTCCAGAAGTACTGGCCGGGACCTTTGACGCTCGTCGTCCGCGATCGTCGTGGCGGAACCGTCGCAGTCCGTGTCCCTGATTCGAAGTTCCTGCAGAAGCTCGTGAGTGCGGTCGGCGTGCCGCTGTATTCCACGAGCGTCAACAGGGCAGGCTCGCCGCCGCTGCGAAGTGTCGTCGAGATGGTACGGGAGTTTTCCGACGACGTCGATGCAATCTTCGACGACGGAGATCATGAGCCGGGCCCGCCGTCGACCCTTCTCGACATTACATCAGTACCCTATAAAGTCCTTCGACAGGGGGCGTTGCGTATCGATCCCGCCGACCTTCTCTGACCGTCAGAAAATAAGCGCGATCACTTCGTCCATTGTAGACACCGGATGAAACGTCATGCCTTCCTTGACATGCTCGGGGATCTCCTCGAGATCCCTGGCGTTGCCGTGGGGGAAGATCACGTGCTTGATCTTGTTGCGTCGCGCGGCAATGACCTTCTCCTTCAAGCCGCCGATGGGGAGCACCCTGCCGACGAGGGAGAGCTCTCCGGTCATCGCCAGCGACTTCTTGAGCTTTCTTCCCGTGGCCAGGGAGAGGAGCGCTGAAGCGAGCGTGATTCCCGCGGACGGCCCGTCCTTGGGTGTCGCCCCCGCGGGCACGTGCAGATGGATGAGGTTCTTCTCCCAGAAGTCAGGGCTGACACCCTGACTGCCGGCGCAATGCCGCACGTAGGAGTAGGCGATGTTCGCAGATTCCTGCATGACCTCGCCGAGCTTTCCCGTCAGCTTGAACCCTTCCTTGCCGGGATTGGCCACGGCTTCGATCTCCAGCACGGCGCCGCCGAGCTGCGTCCATGCGAGGCCCGTGGCCATCCCCGCCTGCGTGGTNNCGAGGAAGAAGGGTTTGCCGAGGTAATCGACGAGGGAATCCTTCTTGAGACTCTGCGGGAGCTTCAGCTCCTTGGCAAGCGACTTGCGGGCGATCTTGCGGTGGATCCTGTCCAGCGCTTTTTCGAAGTTGCGCAGCCCCGCTTCCCGTGCATACCCGTCCGCGATGGCAAGAAGCGCTGGTGTGTCGTACTTCACGCTGCCCTTCGGCAGGCCTGCCCTCTCGAGGGAGCGGGGGATGAGGTATGCGCGGGCGATGGCCACCTTTNNGCTCGGGATCCAGCACCTCCAGCAGCGCTGAAGAGGGGTCGCCCTGATAGGAGACGCCGAGCTTGTCGATCTCATCGATCATGAACACGGGGTTTCGCGCCTTGACGATCTTCAAGCCCTGGATGATCTTGCCCGGCATCGCACCGATGTACGTTCGACGATGCCCCTTGATCTCAGCCTCGTCGCGCATGCCGCCGACGGAGAACCTGAAGAACTGCCGTCCCAGCGCGCGTGCGATGGATTTTCCCACCGACGTCTTTCCGACTCCGGGGGGGCCGACCAGACAGATGATGGAACCCTTGCTGTCCTTCTTGAGCTTGCGCACGGCGAGGTATTCGATGATCCGTTCCTTGACGTCCTCCAGGCCGTAGTGGTCCTCGTCGAGGATGGCGAGTGACTTGTCGATGTCGATCGTTTCCTTCGAATCGTCGTTCCACGGGAGGGCGATGATGGTTTCCAGATAGTTGCGCGTGACGGTGAACTCGGGTGAATTGGCGTCCATGAGGGAGAGCTTCTCCAGCTCCAGCTCGACCTGCTCCTTCACCTCCCCCGTGAATGCGAGCTTCTCCACGGCATCCTTGAAGCGCTGGTATTCGCTGGTTTTGGCATCCACCGCCATTCCCAGTTCTGCCTTGATGGCCTTCAGCTCCTCCTTGAGGAAGTACTCCCTCTGGCTCTTGGAGATCTTGTCGTTGAGCTGCTCCTGGATCTTCTTCTGTATCTTCAGGAGCTCCTGCTCCTTCTTGATGAAGATGAGCACGTACTCCATGCGGGCCTGGACGTCGGTCATTTCGAGGATCTTCTGCTGCTCCATCCTTTCGAGGTTGAGGATCGAGCTGATGAAGTCCGCGATCTTCCCCGGATGGTCGATGTTCACCATGGAGAGGCGCATCTCTTCGGAGAACAAGGGGTTGTTCTCCGACACCTGCTTCATCTCCCCGATGAGCGCGCGCGTCAGCGCCTTGACCTCGGGGGAATCGAAGTTCTCGTCCTCCAGATACTGGACAACGACGCTGATGGGCGGGTTCTGCTGGAGCACGCGCTTGATCTGGAACCGCTTGATCGTGGAGACGAAGATGTTGACCCCGCCGTCGGGGAGGTTGATCCTGCGGACGATCTTCGCCACGGTGCCGACGCCGAGCAGGTCCTCCGCCGTAGGCACCTCGATGTCGTCCTGTTTCAAGAGGACGAACCCGATGAAACTGTCCGCCGCCATCGCCTTTTCCACGGTGTCCGCATCCGATGCCGAGGGGAGCATGATCGGGGTGAAGATCCCGGGATAGATCGGCTTGCCCCGCAGGGGGATGACGAACAGGCGTGCGGGCAGTATTTGGTCCGCAGGGACTATCGTGTGGTCGCTCATTGCTTATGTCTCCGGTGCTCGATTGAAATTATGTATTCCCCCGGGCCTCGTCAAGTCTTTCCAGGCCATTTCTCACATTCGCCTTGCCACGCACGCCGTATCTCCTCTATTATGAGATTGGAAACGGCACGCATGTATCGAAGCATTTCGACGAACGCCATCGTCATCAGGAGGGAGCGGATGGGGGAGTTCCACAAGAATCTCTCCCTGCTGACCTCGGATCTGGGGCTGATCAACGCCACCGCTTACGGCGCGTTCAAGATGCAGAGCCGCCTGCGCCTGGGCAGCGAACCATTCACGTGGTCGCAGACCCAGCTCTATCACAACCCGGTCAAGAGGAGCTACAAGGTCACTGAAATGGAGATCAACGCATCGTTCGGCGGCCTGCAGTCGAGCGTCCCTCGTCTCGCCGCGGCATCGCTGTGGGCGGAAGTCGTGCAGAAATCCTACGGCGCGGGCGAGCTCTCCGGGCAGCTCTTCCCGCTGCTGCTCGCCTCCCTTCAGCTCCTGGACGCGGCGGATGACGCTCACGCGCCCTACATCACGATCCAGTTTCTCTGGCGCTTCCTGGGCCTGGCGGGGTATCAGCCCGACACCAGCGCGTGCGACCGCTGCGGGGCAGGGCTGGAAGGCCCGCACGGCGCGGTGTATTCGGCCTCATCGAGCTCCCTCCTCTGTCACAACTGCTCGATGGACCATTCGCCGTCTCTGCCCTCCGGGGCGCTTCGCTACCTGGAAGCGACGAGCGGCGTCGACATTGCGCGCGCCATGGACATCGGTCTGGAGGACGACTCCCTGCAGGCGGTGTGGAAGGTCCTCCCGCTCATGGTGCAGTCGGTCCTGGAGGGTGAGCTCACCTCGCTGCGCCTCGTAGGTGCGCGCGCATGAGGGTCTTTGCGGCGTTTCCTCTTCCCACGGAAGTCCGCACCACGATCGCGGAGGCGTTCAAGAGCTCTCGCGCCCGGGAGCCGCACGCCCGCTGGGTGAACGACACGATCATGCATCTTACCGTGCATTTCTTCGGCGAGCTCCCCCCCGAGGCGGTGGAAGGGCTCAAATCGGTGTTCGACGATGCCTCCCTGCGCCGTCCCCCCATCCGTGCGCGTCTGGGTGCGTCGGGGCAGTTCCCCCAATCGGGGCATGCCCGGGTCCTGTGGGTGGGACTGGAAGCGGGAGGGGAGGAACTGGCGGAGTTCTCCCGCCGGTTCGAACAGCGGATCGCGGGGCTCGCACGCCTCGGGGGGCCCCCGCAGGCATGGCTTCCTGACGCAAGGGGCTTCACGCCCCATATCACCGTTGCCCGCGCGGGGCGTGACACCATTCACGACATGTGGGCTGAAGGGTTGGAGCTCCCGCACATCGATTTCATCGTGGATGAATGCGTCCTTTTCGAATCTCTGATCGGCGTGGGCGGATCCGAGTATCACGCGCTTGCCGCGATGCGGTTCACGGGAGGTGATTCGTGAGGGCCGTCGACCTGATCATGAAGAAGCGGGACGGGGGGAGCTTCGCCCCGGAAGAGATCGACTTCCTCGTGAAGGGATTCACGAACGGAGAGATCCCCGACTACCAGTTCGCCTCCCTCCTCATGGCCATCGTGCTGAAGGGGATGAGCCCTGAAGAGACTGCGCGGCTCACGCGCGCAATGATCGCCTCGGGTGAAGTGCTCGATCTTTCGGGGATCCCGGGACCGCTCGTCGACAAACACTCCACCGGTGGGGTGGGGGACAAGGTCTCCCTCGTGCTGGCGCCGCTTGCCGCCGCTTGCGGCCTGCGCGTGCCCATGATGAGCGGTCGATCGCTCGGGCACACGGGGGGAACGCTCGACAAGCTCGAGTCGATTCCCGGCTACCGCACGGACCTGCCGCTTGCCCGTTTCCGCGCGGCGCTGGAGCAGGTCGGATACGGCATGATCGGGCAGAGTGAAAAGGTCGTGCCCGCCGACCGACGCATGTACGCGCTGCGCGACGTAACGGGCACCGTCGAATCCATCCCTCTGATCACCGCAAGCATCATGTCGAAGAAGTTCGCCGAAGGGGCTACCGCGCTCCTCTTCGACGTGAAAACGGGGTCTGGCGCATTCATGAAAACCCGTGAGCAGGCCCAGGGATTGGCGCGTTCGCTCGTTGCAACGGGCGTCGGCCTCGGCAGACGCGTCGCCGCGCTCATCACCGACATGGGGCAGCCTCTGGGGCTGAAGATCGGCAATTTCCTCGAGGTGGAGGAGAGCATCGACTGCCTGAGGGGCAAAGGCCCCACCGCGGAAGTGGATCTCATCTGCCGACAGGCGGCGTGGATGCTCGTGCTGGGCGGGATCTGCAAGGATCCCGTTGCCGGAGAGAAGCTCGCCCGTGCTCGCCTTGCGGATGGCAGCGCATGGGATCGGTTTCTTTCAAACGTGGAGTTNNGGACCGCATGCGCCTCTGGTGAAGCCCGTTCGCGCGTCCACACGCGGGATTGTAAGCGGTATCGACGCTTACTCACTCGGTGTGGCGTCCGTCATCCTCGGTGCGGGCCGATCGCGGAAGGAAGACGTCGTGCTGCCCGGCGTCGGCATTACACTCCTGAAGACGCAGGGCGACCCGGTCGCCCCCGGAGAGGAGCTCTGCCTCGTGCACGCTGAAGCGCAGGCGAAGCTCGACGAGGCGTGCGCCCTGGTGGAGAAGGCATATTCGGTGGGGGAGGCCGGCGTTTCGCCCGGCCCGCTCGTCCTCGAGGAGATCGGCACCTGATGAAATGGAACAAGACCGGCATCAACTCCCAGGCGGTCAAGGAGCTCGCGCGCCGCTTCGATATCGAGCTGCTCGCGGCCTCCATCCTCTCCCGTCGGGGCGTGACCACGCCGGAGGCGCTGCGCTACTACTTCGAGGACGACGTGCGGTCCTTGCACAACCCCTTCCTCATGACCTCGATGGCCGAGGCCGTTGACCGTATCAACGCGGCGGTGGATACAGGGGAGAAGATCCTCATCTTCGGTGACCGGGATGTGGACGGTATCACGGCCACGGTGCTCCTCTACGAGGCGCTTCTCGACATGGGGGCCGAGGTCACCTGGATGCTTCCCGAGGGGGAGGAATCCTACGGCCTGTCCCCGAAGGTGATCGAGCGCGCCGTCGCGCTGGAGACGGGGCTCCTGGTGACGGTGGATTGCGGCGTTTCCAACGCTGAGGAGATCGCGCTGGCAGCAGGGCTCGGTATCGAGTCCGTCGTGATCGACCATCACAACCCTCCGTCGCAGCTGCCTGCCGCGGTGGCAGTAGTCGATCCCAAGCTGGGGGTGTACCTCAATCGGGGGGAGCACCCCAATGGGGGCGGCTACCCTTTTCGCGACCTCTGCGGCTGCGCCGTCGCATCCAAGGTGGAGTGGGCGCTGCGCTTTTCCCGCTCCCCGTTCTACGGCGTGCCCGTCTGCCTGCTCAGCGTGCGCCCGGCCAACGAAACCCTCGTCGTCGATGCGGTGCGGCTGCTGAACCTCGTGGAGGTGGATCGGATCAATGAGAGCTTCGTGCCCGGGNNCAGGCCAGGCTTCTGTCACGTGCGTTCGGCCCGTCAGTGGCGGTGTCGCTGTCGGACCTGACCCCTTTGATTGCGCAGTTCCTCCCGGGCCTGGCCGGCAAGAGTCTCCTCCGCATCCAGCAGGGGTCGCGCACCACGCGGTACTCCAGCCGGCAGCCCTCGGAGATCGATACGCTGGCGGAAGTCTTCAGCGCGCTCGTCCTTGTCAGAGAACAGGCGCGGCTTGCCCCCGCGCATTCCCGCATGGATCTCGTGACCCTGGGGACGCTCGCCGACCTCATGCCGCTTACGGATGAGAACCGCATCCTCGTTCGCCGCGGCCTCGCGCTGCTGCGCACCACGGAGCGGAACGGGCTTCGTCAGCTGTTCAAGCGGAAGGACCTCCTGGGCAAGAAGATCGGAACGACCGACATCGCGTGGCAGGTATCCCCTGTTCTCAACTCCGCGGGCCGCATGGGGGAGCCGGGGATCGCCACCCGGCTCCTGCTGGCAAAAACCGCTGAAGAGGCTGACGGGATCGCCGAGCAGCTCATGGGGCTCGATTCCCGACGCAAGAGCATGGGAGAAGCGGCCTGGAAGCTCCTCCTGGATCAGGCAAAGGATTCGCTGGAGAAGTCCGGCGGCCGTTGCGTCATGGTCCACGACGAGCGCATCCAGCGGGGGATTACGGGAATAATGGCTTCGCGGCTGCAGACCTTCTTCAAGGCTCCGGCCATCGTCATAGCGGAAGCAGGGGAGACAGCCATCGGCTCCATCCGCTGCAACCGTGACCACGTGATCTCCGATTTCTTCGCCCGGCACTCTGAGGACTTCCTGAGCTTCGGCGGCCATGATTTTGCTGGCGGCTTCACCCTTTCCCATGAGCGGTTGGAAGGCTTTCTGCGCTCGTTCTTCGATCAGGTAGGGGAGATCGCGATGCCGGAGGCAGGGGAGGAGACCCTGACCATCGACGCCGAGGTCCCTCTCAGCTTCCTCTCGCCGGATCTCCAGAAGATCGTCGACATGTTCGAGCCCTACGGCGAGGGAAACCCGCAGCTCGTATTCCTCACGCGCGGGTTCAAGATCGCCACGTGCGATCTGAACGGAAAGAAGGACCTCAACCATGTG
>PLNO01000340.1 GCA_003141795.1 Spirochaetaceae bacterium
CGCGCTGCTCTTCCTGTATTACATCTTCACCCGGGACCCCATGACGCGGTTCCAGATGTGGTGCTTCGGCGCTCTGGTCGGCGGTGGCCTCGGCAATTACGTGGACAGGATCTTCCGACCCCAGGGGGTCGTCGATTTCCTGGACTTCAAGTTCTACGGGATCTTCGGGCTGGACCGCTGGCCCACGTTCAACGTGGCCGACATGACGGTGGTCATTGCGGGGATCCTTCTGTTCATATCGTTCCTCATCCCCGTGAAACCCCGAGGAGACGCCCAATGAGCTCCGGCACGAAAATGTTCCTCTTCTTCCTGTGCGCCACGGTGTTCAACCTCCTCCTCATGGGGATCTTCATCGTCGGTTTCATCGCCCTCGTCGTGCTCATCCTCGGCCCCAGCCCCAACCAGGTCACCGCGATGATCCTGGGCTTCGTCGGCTTCATCGCGGCAATCGTGCTCACCTTCCTCATCTACGGGTGGGTGATGAAGAAGGCAACGGTGAAGTTCAACCTCGAAAAGCATATCCCCCAGTTGTTCAAGAACCGCAGGAAATAGGACTTCGACAGATGGATTTCACAAAGGTCATTACCGGAAGAGAAAGCATCCGCAGCTACGATCCCTCCAAGCCCGTGGACCGGGCCGTGCTCGAGCGTATCCTCGAGGCGGGACGCATCGCGCCGTCGGCGGCCAACCGCCAGCCGTGGCGCTTCGTGCTCATCTCCTCGCGCGACATGCTGATGCAGGTGCGCAGGAGCTACCAGAAGCCGTGGTTCCAGGATGCGCCGCACGTGCTCGTCGTCGTCGGAAGGACCAGCGAGGCGTGGAGCAGGCAGGACGGCTGGAACTCGATCGAGACCGACATGGCCATCGCCATGGACCATATGATCCTCGCCGCTGAAAACGAGGGAGTCGGCACGTGCTGGATCGCGACGTTCGACCCCATTGCGCTGCGCACGGCGCTCACGCTCACCACCGACGAGCGCGTGTATGCGATCACCCCGCTTGGCTACTCCCGCGCGGGAGTCGCGAAGAAGGGTCAGAAGCAGAGGAAGACGCTGCAGGAAGTGGTGAAGTATCTATAAGCGGCAGCTGGTCCAGCGACGCCGTAGGCGGCGCGCAGGACTGCGTGAGCTCTGGGGGGAGCCGAACGGTGGTACCGCTTTTACGGTACTCCGCGATAGGGCTCAATAGCCGTCGCTCTTCGCGATGTTCTGGTCCTTCTTGTACAGCTCGTTGTAGACGAACCCGCGGTTGCGCAGGTTNNCGGGAGCATGCGCCAGAAAATGCCGCGCACGTCCTTGTCGAGCTTCTGCATCCCCTGACTTTCCTTGTTGACCCACAGCGCATAGTCGCGCATGAAGTACTCCCGCACGTCCCCGCGCAGCTTGTGCTCGGTGAACCACTGGTAGTACTTCCCCGTGATCCCCTCTTCCATCCAGTAGTACTGCGCCTTTTCCTTGGCCACCTGCCAGCGCAGGTCCGCCATTGCGGTCATCACGGCGACGGGCAGGCTCTTGGGGAACATGGGGATTGCCACCCTGCCGCGGCTCGTCGAACGGTTGAACTTCTCGAACGGCTCCCAGCAGACGCCCGTGTCGCCGAAGCTCGCCATGAGGATGATGTTCGGCACGATCCTCGTCGTCTGGCTCTTGTAGGTGCGGAGGAACAGCCCGGGGTCGAGCGCTTCCACCTGGGCCATCTCCCGGATGACGTTCTCCCGCGTGGCGATCTCACGGATGTTCGGCCGCACGAACTGGGAGACGAAGATGGGGAAATGGTTGCCCTGCCGGCCGACGCACATCTTGGCCATCTGACGGATGCAGCCCCATTCGGCGACGACTGATTTCTGATCCACACCGCCGTCCGCGGACATCCCTTCCGACTTGCGGCCCAGGGATTCCAGCTCCTTGTCGATGCTGGCGAGGTCCGCGTAGGAGGAGGCGATCTGTGCGTCCAGCGTGGACAGCTGCCGCAGCAGCTCCTGGATCTGCGCGAGTGCCGCCTTCTGGGTCGCGTTGAACGGGGCCTTGAGCCCGCCGTATTCCGTGTTGCGCTCGTGCCGGGTGAGCATGTCCACCTGGCCGCGGAGCTGGCCCTCCCGCTCCTCGAGCTGCGAGATCTTGGCCTTGAGGATCGTGATCTCGCTGTCGCGCTGGCCCTTCTTCTTCTCCACGGCGTCGATGATGCGCTGGTTGGAGTCCTTGCCCTTCTGCTTGACCTCGTCCACCGCCGAAGGCCTCACGAGGCCCTTGGCGATCCTCTCCAGCCACTCGTCGACGTAGTACAGCGGCTCCCCCGTCGTGTTCTCATAGATGATCCGTGAGACCATGTCCCTGAGCTCGGGTGTGAGGAAGCCGGGAGACAGGATGCCGAAACGGAGGAAGAGGCGCTTGGGCATGATGAGGTCATGGCCCGCGCGGTAGGAGATCTTCGAGCCGAGGTCCCAGAACGCGGATATGAGCTGGGCTCTGAAGTGGGATTTTTCCTCGGGATCCTCGGCCTTCATGTACTTGCCGAGGAGATCATGGACGCGGGTCGACTCTTCCCCTTCGCCGGCGAGCACCTTTTTGTAGTAGTCCTTGTCCTGGAAGAAGGGTTTGGGGTCGTCCTGGATCTTGATGATGGTGGCGAACTTGACCTTGGTCGTGTCCACCGACTCTGAAGATACCGCTTTCGCCTTGGGTTTTTCTTCGTTGAACAGGGTGTGGAAGTCCGGCCCGCCCGTCAACGCCCCGTCGTCGGCCTGCGCAGGCTCGGAGACAGGCTCCGCTTCTTCTACTTCGAGCAGTTCGGCGAGGTCAGCGTCGAGTCCGTTCTGCGCAGGTGCATCGTTCCGATTATCCATTACTGCTTACGTGGAGGCGACGGGAATTGAACCCACGACCTCTTGAATGCCATTCAAGCGCTCTAGCCAACTGAGCTACGCCCCCGGAAGACACTCCGTATAATAGGGATTCCGCTTCCCTCTGTCAAGTCGAAGCCTTTGCTGCGCGCACGCCGTTCACGAATACGCCGACTCCGAGGCCCTCGGTGACCGCGCCGCGGGTCCAGTCGGGATGATTTTCCGGATGCATGAAGGCCTCGGGATGCGGCATGAGCCCGAACACGCGGCCGCTCGGGTCGCAGATGCCCGCCACGTGGGACTCGGAGCCGTTGGGGTCATCCGGGTAGCGCACCTCCCCGCCGTCGGGAGCGATGTAGCGCACGCTGACCAGACCGCCGGTTTCCAGGCCCCGCAGAACATCGGGGGAAGGAGCGATAAAACGTCCCTCGCCGTGCCGCACGGGGAGGTCCATGTCGGGAAGCCCGCGGGTCCAGACACAGCGGCTTCCCTGCTCGAACCTGACGCGAACCCACCGATCCTCGAACTTTCCCGACTGATTGTGGATCAGGGAAACCTCCTGGCTTCCGCTTCCTGTCTGGTTCGGGAGGATCCCCATCTTCACGAGGACCTGGAACCCGTTGCAGATCCCGATCACGAGCCCCCCGTCGGAGGTGAACCGTTGCAGGGATTCGCCGAGATTCCTGCGGAGCAGGGTCGCCAGCACCTTGCCGGATCCGAGGTGGTCGCCGAAGGAGAACCCGCCGGGAAACGCGATGAGGCGATAGCGGAACAGCTGGTCGGGCCTGTCGATGAGGTCCCGCACGTGAACGCGGACGGGCTCGGCGCCGGCCATGACGAACGCCTGCCCGAGCTCCTCGTCGGCATTGATCCCGAAGCCCGTGACGACGCATACGCGGGGCTTGCTCATGCCGCCCCTCCCCGTCGTCCCGACCAGGCGGAACGGATCTCGTCGATGCGCACCGCCGCGATCTCTCTGTCACCCGCTCCGATGCGGATCACGGGATCCGCGGTCACCGTTCCCAGGATTCCGCACGTCACGCCGGCCATGGCGCGCTCCCACGCGGAACGTTTGCCGGGAGCGACGCTCACGAGGAATCGCGACGGCGTCTCGGAGAGCAGGAGCCGCCGGGGGTCGCGGCTCATACCGACACCGACGGGAACTCCATCAAGCGACACGCGCGCGCCGAGGTCCCCGCCGAGACAGCTCTCCGAAAGCGCGCCCCACAGCCCGGCATCGGACAGGTCGTGACACGAGCGCACGAGCCCCTTGCGCATCGCGCGGTGCAGCTTCCGGTAGGAGGCGTACGCTTCAGCGGGCCTGACCTGCGGGCAGGCACCGAGTGAGCCCCCGACGCTGCGCTCGTAGATCGTTCCTCCCAGCTCGTCGCGGGTTTCTCCGACGACGTAGAGAAGGTCGTCGGCGGACTTCACGTCGGTGGTCTGCGCGCGGCGAACGTCCTCGATGATCCCCATGAGGGACACGAGCAGGGTCGGCCTGATCGAGATCTTCCTGCCCCCGACGCGTGCGTCGTTCTTCATGGAATCCTTGCCCGAAATGAGGGGGAGCTGGAACGCACGGCAGGCGTCGGCGAGCCCCCGGCAGGCGCGCACGAGCTGGCCGAGCTTGAAGGCCCCGTCGGGGGTGTCGGGCCCCTCGACAGGATCGGGCCAGCAGAAATTGTCCAGCGCGGCCATCTGATCGGGGTCACCGCCCAGCGCGACATGCGCCCGCACGGCCTCGTCCACCGCGCACTGCGCCATGGCGTAGGTGTCGTGGTCCCCGTAGCGGGGGCAGATGCCGTGCGTCACGGTGATGCCGCGGTACGAATCGTGCTTGACGAGGAGGACGGCGCCGTCCGAAGGAGCATCGCGCCTGCGCCCGACGAAGGGCTTCACGACGGAGCGGGCCTGCACCTCGTGGTCGTACCGCCGCACCCACTCTTCGCGGGAGCAGACGTTCGGGTCGGCGGTCATTGCCAGAAGGAGCCCGCGCAGATCGACGTCCGGCAGCGCTACAGGGGTCACCACGCGGGGGTTCCATTCGGCGCGCAGGTCCATGGTCGGCAGCCCTTCATGGAGGAAGCCCATTTCCAGGAGGCCGACGAGCTTTCCCCCGGAGAGGATCTCAACGGTACCGGAAGCCGTGAACTCTCCGACGACGGTCGCCTCCACGTCCCTCCTCCGTGCGAGCGCGAGGAACGCCTCGAGGCGCGCAGGGGGGACGGCGAGGCTCATGCGCTCCTGGGACTCGGACACGAGGATCTCCCAGGCGGCGAGTCCCTGGTACTTCAAGGGGCATGCATCGAGATCGATCCTGATCCCCCCTGAAAGTCCCGCCATCTCGCCGAGGGACGAGGAGAGACCGCCCGCGCCGTTGTCGGTGATCCCCCGGTACAGCCCGAGGTCCCGCGCCTCCAGGAGCAGGTCGAGCATCTTCTTCTGCGTGATGGGGTCCCCGATCTGCACCGCCGAGGTGGGCGATGATTCGCTCAAGCTTTCTGACGAGAACGTGGCACCGTGGATCCCGTCCTTGCCGATCCTCCCTCCCACCATGACGGCGTGGTCCCCCGCACACACGCGCTTTTCGCAGGAGTCCCGGCCCGCCACGCGCGCGGGAAGGATGCCGCCCGTTCCGCAGAAGACGAGCGGTTTGCCGAGGTAGCTCTCGTCGAAGAGGAAAGCCCCGGCTGCAACGGGGATGCCGGACTGGTTGCCGCCGTCGATGATGCCCCGATGCACGCCCTCCATGACCCGGCGCGGATCGAGGAGGCCGACCGGGACCTCGGATTCGGGGGTGTCGGTGAAACCGAAGCAGAGCACGTCGGTGTTGAAGATCGGTTTGGCGCCCAGACCCGTGCCCATGATGTCGCGGTTCACACCGACGATGCCGGTGATCGCACCGCCGTAGGGGTCCAGGGCGGAGGGGGAATTGTGCGTCTCCACCTTGAAGCACACCAGGGTATC
>PLNO01000202.1 GCA_003141795.1 Spirochaetaceae bacterium
AGCGACGGCGTGGACGGGACCGAGGGCGCGGCCGTCCTCCACGCTGGTGAGCACCGGGCCCCACCCGAAGGCGTAGTCTAGAAGCGGGGCAAGGACGAGGACCGCCGAAAAGATCCCCCCGATCACGTTCACCCTGCGCTCACTCCCCTTGCGCCGCTCGTTTCCGAAGAGGAACAGCGCGAGGGCGAGAAGTGACGAGCTGAGGACGTAGATGAGTCCGATGATGACGAGGTTGTCGAGGTCCACGGGGATCGGGAGTATCGGGTCGAACGCGCTCAGGCAGAAGAGAGTTCCCAGCGACGCGAAGAGCATCCCCAGGGAGCGGTGCACCCTGTCGGCTCCGCGGGCGATGAGGAACGAAACCCCCGCTACCGCGAGTGAGAACCCCGCGGCGCCTCGGAACAGATCGTACATCGCGTTCAGCATCGACGTCCCCTACGGCGTGGCGCCCACGACCGCACCGCCCTGGATCTCGTCCTTCTCCAGGCCCTGCTGCTTCCAGAGGGTGTAGTACAGCCCCTTCTTGCGCAGGAGCTCCAGGTGGGAGCCCTGCTCCACCACGCCGCCCTTTCGGAGCACGACGATCCTGTCGGCGCCTGCGACCGTCGACAAGCGGTGGGCGATCATGAGCGTAACGAAGCTGGGCCGTGTATTGATGATCCCTTCGATCNNCAGCAGCGCGCGGGCGATGGCGAGCCTCTGGCGCTCGCCGCCTGAGAGCTTCAGCCCGCCTTCACCGATGCGCGTGTCCAGACCGTCGCGGGTGCGCTCGAGGAGGTTGTGCAGCTGCGCCGCCTCGAGGCTCTCGATGCATTCCTCGTCGGTGGCCTCCTGCCGTACGAACTTCAGGTTGTCGCGAATGGTGCCCGCGAACAGCTCGATGGATTGGGGCACGAACCCCACGCGCGTACGCAGGAGGTCGTAGTTCACGTCCGCTGAGCTGACGCCGTTGAAGAGGATGCGCCCGGAATCCGGCGCATACAGCCCGAGGAGGAGCTTGATAAGCGTGCTCTTCCCTGCGCCTGAGGGACCGACGAACGCGACGCTTTCCCCCGAGCGCGCCGCAAAGGAGACGTCGACGAGCGCCTGCTCGCGGGCCCCCGGGTGACGGTAGCTGACGCCGGAAAACTCCAGCGACTCGATTCCGTCAGGCACTGCGCCACCGGGGTTGGTGGGTGCAGGCTCCTGCGCGAGGATTTTTTCCACGTTCTGCAGGCTCGCCCGCGTCTCCGCGTACTTCGTGATGACGTTGCCGATCTCCCCGAGCGGGGAGAAGATGGCGAACGAATAGAACATCATCGTGAAGAACTCCCCGAGGGTGACCAGCTTGAAGTAGAGCAGGATGAGGAGCTGGAGCAGGAACAGGGCGCGGAAGAAGTTGATCGCCGTGCCCTGGTAGAACATGAGCATGCGCACCGTCTTCACCTTCGCGAGCTCCAGATCGAGGATCTTCTGGTTCGTTCCGTTCAGGCGGTCGATCTCCTGCGTCTCCAGGCCCAGGCTCTTGATGAGCTCGATGTTGCGCAGGCTCTCCGTCGTGGAGCCGGCAAGTGCGTTCGTCTCCCCGAAAATTTTCGTCTGCACCGCCTTGATCCTGCGTCCCAGATTCGAGACGAGGAAGCCCAGGAGGGGGGCGAGCACGAGCAGCGCGACGGCGATGGACCAGTGGACGAAGAACGAATACCCCATCACGAGCAGGATCGTTATCGCCGAAATGAAGACGGTGTTGATGGATTGGCTGATCATGTCCCGGCTGTCCGAGCGCGCCTTCTGCAGCTGCGTCAGAACCGCGCCGCTCTGCTGATCCTCGAAGGCCCGGAAGGGCAGGCGCAGCGAATGCGCGATCCCGTCGGAGTACATGCTGGCGCCGACGGACTGTGAGACGACGTTGATGTAGTAGTCCTGGAAGTTCTTCGCGATCCTGCTCACCATGGCCACGCCGATGAAGGCGAGGATCATGAGGGCGACGCCCTGGATGAACTCCGCCTTGGGCATCGTGGAGATGTGCGACGCATACTTGTCCACGATGATGCGAAAGATCTGCGGGTCCAGCAGGGAGAAGACCTGGTTGATCACCGCCAGGAAGATGGCGAGCGCGACCATTCCCTTGTAGGGCCTGAGGTACGAGAAGAGGAGCTTCATGGAACGAATATACTACTTCGCGACGATAACCTTCTGCCCGTCGTTCAGGAAGCTCTGCCCCTCGGTGACCACGAGCGCGCCGTCCTGCAACCCGGAGGTGATTTCCGTGACGGCCTCATCCGACGTGCCGATCTGCACGGCGAGCTTTTTCAGCACCCCGTCCTGTACCGTGTACACGTAGTCGACGCCCGTTTCCGTGACCACTGCGGTGTTGGGAACGACGAGGATGTTTTCCTTCTTCTCCACGGGGAAGGAGACGCGGGCGAACATGCCGGGGCGGAGCGCGGCCTGCGGGGCGTCGATCCTCACCTTCACGGCATAGCCCTGCGTGCGGGGGTCGGCGGAGGGGCTCACCGTTTGCACGACGCCGGACAGCCTGACCGCCCCCGCGGCCTCCACGCTCACCGGCACGATCTGGCCGACGTGGATCTTCTCCACCTCGCCCTCTTCGACGCTCGTCTCCGCTGTCACCGTGCTCTGATCGATCACGACGAAGGCGGGCGTTCCACCCGCCACGAGCTCCCCGGGATCCACGTTGCGTGAGGCCACCACTCCGGTGAGGGGGGAGCGAATGATGGTGTTGGAGAGCTGGGATTCGGCGAGGTCCGCCGTTGCCTGCGCCTGATCCACCTGGGAGGAGGCCACACCCGTGGACTGCGGCCCGGACTTGTCCTGCAGCATGCTCAGGTTCTGCTTCGCGGTATCCAGCGCTATGGCCGCGCTGTCGAAGCGCGCCTTTGCGCTGTCCCTCTGCTGCCGGGATGCGGTGCCCCCGTCGAAGAGCTTCTGCACCCTGTCGTACGTGTCTTTCGCGTCGTCGTACTGGACCTGCGCCTGCTTCACCGCGGACTGCGCCTGGATCTCCTGGGAGCCGAGGGAGGAATCGCTCGTTCGCGTGAGGTTGGCCCGTGCGCTGTCAAGCGCCGCCTTCGCCTGTCGGGACTGCGCGTCGTAGTCCTGGGACTCCAGCGTGAAGAGCACCTCGCCGGCGCGCACCCGCTGTCCGACGTCCGCGCGCACGGCGGCTACCCGGCCTGCGACCTTTGCGGAGACGACGATCTCCTGCTTCGGCCTGATCCGCGCGGGGTACACGAGTGAGAGCGCGATGGTCGACCGCGTCGCCCGGGCGACCGTCACCGTTTTCGGCTCATCGACGATGGCCTGCTTGCCTTTCGCGCATCCGGCAAGACTGAAGGCAGCAAGGGCCGCCGCTGCGAGAAGCGCTGCGGACCGCCTGATCTGGAGTGACTTCATTGGGCGTACCCTCCCTCTTCGGGGTTCTGTATGAGCTTCCTCCGCCTGACCGAACGGCGCGCGTCGTCGATCATCGTGTAGACGACGGGCAGGAGGATCGGCGTGAGGATGGTGGAGGTGACGAGGCCCCCGATGAGAACGACGGCCATGCCGGACCGGATCTCGCTGGAGGCGCCGAGTGAGAGCGCCAGCGGCAGCATGCCGACGATCATCGTGACGGAGGTCATGAGGATGGGCCTGAGGCGCGTGACGCCCGCCTCCAGGAGCGCCTGCCGCAGCGGCGTTCCCCTCTTCATCAGCGTGTTCGTGTAGTCGATGAGAAGCGTCCCGTTCTTGGAGATGAGGCCGTCGAGCATGATGAGCCCGATGAACGAGATGATGTTGATCGCCTTGCCCGTCAGAGCCAGGGCGGCGAACGCCCCGATGATCCCGCACGGGATGGAGAGCATGCGGATGAGCGGCGTGAGGAACGATTCGTAGAGAACGACGAGGATCATGAACACGAGGGCAAGGGACGCCGCCAGGGCCCAGATCAGGGAGCGGAAGGAGCTCGACATGTTCTGCTGGTCCCCCGAGTAGCTGATCGCATAGCCGGCCGGGACCTGGAGGGAGGCCAGCGACTTTTTCACGTCCGCCGTGATGGCGCCCAGCGGCCGTCCGGCGATATTGGCCGTCACTGTTGCCACGTTCTGGCGGTCGCGTCGCAGGATCTGCTGGGAGCTCGTGGAGCGGCTGAGCTCCGCGACCTGTGAGAGGGCGATCTGCTGGCCGGCGGGGTTCGTGATCCGGATCGTTCCCAGGTCGGCCTGCGTCTTCATCTGGTCCGTGTCATAGCGGACCACCATGTCGTACTCGTCCCCGGCGTGCCGATAGACCCCGACGTTCGTTCCCGCGAGGGCCGTGCGCAACACCCGTGCCAGGTCATAGGTGGTCAGGCCGTAGGTTGCCGCGGCGAGCCTGTTCACCTGGACGCTGACCTCCGCTTCCGCCGCGCGCATCGTGTTGTCGACGTCCACCGCCCCCGGCACGGCGCGCACGCGTGTCTCCACCTGCGCGGCGATGTCGCTGAGAACGTCCCGGCTGGGTCCTGTCATGTTGAGGATGAAGGGCTTCGTGCCGTCGATGGACGTGCGCGATACGACGCCCTGCTCGGTCACGGAGAAATCCACACCGGGCATCCCCTTGCCCCAGGCGCGGAGCTCCCGCGCGAGCTGGGTCTGGCCCTTGCGGCGCTGGCTCTTGTCCTTCAGCTTCACGATGATCTCCGAGGTGGACACTGCGGTATCGCTGCCGATGCTGACGAAGGCGTCCTCCACCTCGGGGATGGTGAGCAGGTGCTGCTCGGCGATGCGCGCCTTGGCGTCGGTCTGGGCGAAGCCCGCCCCCGCGCCGAGGTCGATGTCGACGACGAGCTTGTTCTGGTCCGCCGTGGGCATGAACTCCGTCTGGATGACCTTCAGCGGAACGAGGGCGATGCTCGCCACGAGGAGGACCACCACGGGAACGATGACGGCCGCCTTGTGATCGAGGGACCACTCGAGGAAACGGCGGTAGCCGCCGACAACCGTGTCCTGGAAGAATCGCCCGAAGCGTCCCTGCGGTGCCTCCTCGGCGTTGTCCTGCCGGCGCTTCAGCGTGGCCAGCTCCCGGCGTCCGATCAGCATGCGGGACGCCATCATCGGGGTCACGGTGAAGGAGACGAGGAGGGAGAGAAGCGTGGCGAACACGACGGTGAGCCCGAACTCCTTGAAGAACTGCCCGACCAGGTCCGACATGAAGGCGATGGGCGCGAACACCACGACGTCGCACAGGGTGATGGCTATCGCGGCAAGGCCGATCTCCTTGCGGCCGTTGACCGCCGCGGTCCTCGGATCCTCTCCGAGGTGAATGTGGCGGTCGATGTTTTCCAGGATGACGATGGAATCGTCGACGAGGATGCCGATGCAGAGACCCAACGCCATGAGGGAAACGATGTTCAGCGTAAAGTGCGTCATCCACATGAAGAAGAACGTGCCCACGAGGGAGATCGGGATGGCGATCAGCACGATGAGGGAGGAGCGCCATCGCCGCAGGAAGAGGAACAGGACGAGGGACGTGGTGATGATGCTCTCCAGCAGGTTGAGCCGGGTTTCTGCAAGGGAGGAGTTGATGAAGATCGTGGCATCGCTTGCCACCGTGGCTTTCGTCCCCGGCAGGAGGGTGGGCGAAAGCTGAACAAGCTCCTTCTTCACCCCGTCCGCCGTCGTCACCACATTGGCGTCGCTCTGCTTGCGCACGAAAAGCCCGATGGACGGCTTGCCGTCCAGCCGCACCGACTTCGTGGGGTCGGGGTAGTCGAGCGTGACCGCCGCGATCTCCGCAAGCCGCACGCTCCCCCCGCCGGAGGCAGGAACGCGCATGTTCTTCACGTCGTCGATGCCGTTGAACTCCCCGACCAGTCGCACGGTGAGGTCCCGGCCCTGCTGCTTGAGCGTGCCGGCGGGGACGTCGAGGTTCTGCGCCTGGACCACGGAGAGCAGGCTCGTTGCGCTCACCCCGTAGTAGTCCATGGCGGCCTTGTCCACCGTGATGCGCAGCTCCTTCTTTTGCCCTCCCACGATCGTGACGTTGCCCACACCGGGCACGCTCTGGAGGCTCCGCATGAGGGAGTCCGCCTCGTTGTAGAGCTGCTCGGGGGTGGCGTCTCCAGAGAGGGAGAGGATGAGGATGGGCTGGCTGTTCACGTCGTACTTGGCCATGACGGGTCGCGTGGCCTCCTTGGGGAGCTTGTCGGCGATGCCGTCCAGCGCCTTCTGCACGTCGAGCATTGCGGAGTTCACGTCGGTGCTCATCGTGAACTGGAGGATCGTGTAGCCGAAGCCCGTGCCGGAGGTGGAGCGGATGGTGTCGATCCCGTTGATCCCCGAGACGGCGTCCTCGATGGGCTTGATGACGTCCTTGTCGATCTCCTCAGCCCCCGCGCCGACGTAGGCGGAGTGGATGGAGATGATGGGGGTGTTCACGGCGGGGAAGAGGTCCGCCCCGAGGTTGATGTAGCCCACGATCCCCACGCCGAAGATGAGGAGCATTCCCATGATGATTGCCGTCGGACGTTTGACGGAGAGCTCGGTGATGTTCATTCCCGCCCCCTACAGCCGCTCGCCCGTGATCCGCGTGATGTCGGCAAGGGCCTCTTCCCGCGCGTATTGCGCCATGAGCCAGTCGAGCTCTGCCGATCCGTCCAGGAGCTCGGCGCCGTACATATCTTCGCGGGTGCTCGATCCCGTGTCATAGGAGGCCTCGGCGTTCCTTCTGCGTTCCGCCGCATAGTCGGCCTTCGCCTTCTTCTCCGAGACCTCGGCGTCAGCCTTCACCGCGTTCTCCACCGCGGAGCGCACGCCGAGGCGTGTGAGCTTCTCCGCCTGAGAGAGCGCGGTCCCCGCCATCTCGGCGTCCTTCTCCGCCTGCGCGATTCGCGCCGCGGAGGACAGCCCGTCGAAGAGGCTCGTCTTCACGCCGAGTGAGAGGATGAGGTCCCAGTCCCACGTGGTGTTGTTCCAGTCCCACGTGGAGCTGTAGGGGAGGTCCTCCTGACCTGTAACGCTGAAGCTCGCCCCGAAGGAGACGTCGGGAAGGAGGATCGACCCTCCCCGCTCGATGGCGAGCTTTTTCTGCGCCTGGGTGATGCGCGTGCGGGACGTCGTCACGTCAGTCGATCCCTGGAGCGCCTGGCCCTGCAGCCGGGCTTCATCCAGGCCGGGGAGGGAGGCGCGAAAGCCGCCGTCCAGGCCTACGGTGGAGGCATCCACGCCGGTGAGGATGCCGAGGGTTTCCCGCGCTGTTGCCTCACCCTGCTCGGCGCCCGAGAGCTGGGCCTGGATCGCTGCAAGGGTGGCCTGTGCGTCGAGAACCGGCTCTCGGTTGGTCGAGCCCTGGTCGAAGGACTTCTGCCTCTCCTCCACGATCAGCATCGCGGTGTCGCGCATACCCTCGAGCACTGCCTGCGACTGGTGCGCCAGGCGCGCTCCGTAGTACGCCCGGCTCACCTCGCGGGCGATGTCGCGCCTTTGCGCGACGAGATCGGTGCCTGCCGCGTCGGACTGCAGGGATGAAAGGTCGATCGCGTTGCTGATCTTCCCCCACGTGAACAGCGGCTGGGACACGGTGGCCGTGGCTGCGAAGTAGTTGTGCAGCTGCGCTCCGATGGTGAGGTCGGACGTGGGGAGCGGGGTGTGCACATTGAATGGCGCCCCAATATTGATAGCGCCGAACTCCCCCTTGGTGACAGTGTAGCCCTGGGGTGGATTGGTGAGGTAGGAGGCCGAGGCCTGGAAGTCCACGTGCGGCCATGCGCGGCTTGCAGCCTCGGTGATCGCCGACCGTGATTTCTGGAGGGCGAGCTCCTTCAGCCGAATGGCTTCCGAGCCTCTGGCAGCCAGCTCCTGCGCCTGATCGAGGGTGAGGCCGGATGACTGCCCTGCAAGGGGAAGCGCACCGCAGAGAAGCGCGGTGAAGATGAGCGCGGCACGGCGCCCGTTGTTCAGACGCATCTCATCCTCCTCCGAGCATCTCGATGATCGTTCGCTTGAGCTCGTCGATCTCCGCGTCGACCCGTGACGGATCGGCCATTGCCGCGGAGAAAAGTACGCCCAGCACGGTGACCCTGATGAGCTGGCTGCGCCGGGCCGGATCCCCGGCAATCTTCACCGGGCGTTCCTTTCGGCCGGCAACGAGCTCCTCGACCAGGCCGCAGAACGTGCCAAGGCTCTCCTGCAGGATGTTCATCTGGCTCGATTCGAAGAGCATCCCCCGGAGAAGAGGGAGGTAGTGCTTGAGGTTGCGAAACCCAATGTCCACGAAGTCGCGCAGCCGTGACTCGAGCGGGGCGTCGGATCCCACCAGCGCGCGTATCTCGTCGAGGAACCGTCCCCATCCCACCTGGACGGTGGCCCTGAAGAGGTCCCGTTTGTCCTCGAAATACGTATAGATCGTCCCCGGCGCAATTCCCGCCCTGTCGGCGATATCCTTGATCACCGTCGCGTCGTATCCGACGTCGCCGAACACCTTGAAGGCGGCGTCGATGATCTGCCCCGGCTTGTCCCTGTCCCTCGTCCGTGCCATCGCTCAGTCCTATTAATGATTGAATGTTCATTCAATAATAAAGATTTTAGGGCGATGCGGCAAGGGGTCTGCAATTTCGTCCCGTCCGTGTACGGCCTTTCAATGACGGTTTCCGTGCGTTTCCGCTATACTCGGCTCGGGAAACGCGATGAGGAACGCTGCCTTCCTGCTCTGCTACCTCGTGTTCGTGACTGCGGCGAACATCTTCCTCAAGATGTCCGCGGACGCGGGAAGCGCGTGGCTTTTCATCGAGATGCAGGTGGCCGGCAACCTCTCCGGGTTCGTCGGGATCCTCGCCTACACGGGGCTGTTGCGGAAGCTCCCGCTGCACGTCGCCTTCCCGCTGAGCAGAGGCATGGCGGTGCTCGGCGTCCAGGTCATAGCGTCGCTTGTCGTGTTCCACGAGGTGTTCCGCCTCAGGGAAGCGGTAGGCATGGTTCTCGTCGCGATCGGGGTGGTCCTCGTGGGGGTGAGCGCGGCCAGGCCGAAGGAGGCCGGCGCGTGAGAACGGTGCTCCTGCTCCTTGCCGACATGACGGCGAATACCGGCGCGCACATCTGCTTCAAGCTCTCAAGCGCGGTCGAGGACGATCGTCGCCGCCGCGTCCGACGGTTCGTCCTCTGGCAGGTCGTGGGGAACCTCGCCGGTCTGGCGGGCGTGCTCGCCTTCACCGGGCTCCTGAGGGGACTCTCCCTGCACGTGGCATATCCGCTCACCGAAGGACTCACCGCCGTGGGCGTGCAGATCGTCGGCGGGATGATCGTCCTGCGGGAGCGTGTCCCCCCGCTGGCATGGGTAGGGACGGGATTGATACTTTCCGGTATTGTGCTGTTGAGTCTCTGATACTATGGAGGGAATGTCCGACATGGCCAACGAGAAACGTTTCATTGAAGAGCTCAGACGCGCGTGGCGGGACGAGATGTCCGCCGTTCTCAACTACACCGCGGCGGCAGAGAAGGAAAAGGACGCGCGCCGGCGCGGCATCTTCCTCCGCATGGTGGAGGAGGAGCGGAAGCACGCGGCGCGCTGGGAGGCGCGGCTGCGGGACCTGGGCGCCGACCCCGGTGAGTACACGGAAACGGAGGCGGAGATCCGGCGCCGCAACGATCTGTTCGGAGGCAATCCCGACGACATGGTGAGCGCCATGGCCGCGGCGGAAGGCAGCGCGGACGACGCCTACGAGGTGCTCGCGTCCCTCGCGCCCACGGAGCAGGACAAGAAAGCGTTTCTCGATGCCGGCAGGGCGGAGCGCGCCCATGACCGTGTCCTCCGTGACATGACCCCTTCCCATGTCGAACGGGCGCGCGGGGTCCTGGACAACATCCTCGGTCGGGAGCGCCACGTGCGCGGGGGCGGCTGGATCGGTCAGGCCGTCTACGGCCTCAACGACGGGCTGGGCGCGGCGTTCGGCATCGTGAGCGGTGTCGCCGGCGCCACGAACGTGAACGGCTCCTTCGTCCTCCTGAGCGGGTTCGCCTCCATGATCGCCTCGGCCCTCTCCATGGGAAGCGGAGCGTACCTCGCCACGAAGTCTGAAAAAGAGGTACATGAGGCCGAGCTGAACAGGGAGCGGGGAGAGATCGCCGAAAACCCCGAGGAGGAGCGCCAGGAGCTGTCCCTTTTCTATCAGCTCAAAGGGTTCACGGAGCAGGAAGCCGACGCAATGGCGGTGCGGATGGCGGAGAATCCCGAAGAGATGCTGCGCACGCTGGCGCACGAAGAGCTCGGGCTCTCCGAGCAGGCGTTCGCCAACCCGTGGAAGTCCGCGGGCAGCGCGACGGTGAGCACGGCCATCGGAGCCGCGGTGCCGGTTCTCCCCTACCTCTTCATCGGGGGCTACGCGGCGCTCATCACCTCCTTCGTGATCAGCACCCTGGCGCACTTCGGCGTGGGCGCGGCAAAAGTGGTGGTCACGGGCAGGTCGTGGTGGAAGAGCGGGCTGGAGATGATGCTGATCGGCCTCGGCGAGGCTGCCATCACCTACGGCATCGGCCGCCTGGTCGGCCCCTTGCTCGGATAAGGAGGAATCATGGCGGAAAAGCATTCACTCGGTGAAAAAGTGCGATCCGTCCGCGAATCGCGGAGCATGAGCACGGAGCAGCTGGCCGAGCGGGCGGACATCGCCCCGGAGCTCGTTGCGCAGATCGAGTCAGGCTCCCTCATCCCGTCTCTGAGCCCGCTCATCAGGATCGCCCGCTCACTCGGCGTGCGCCTGGGCACGTTCCTCGACGACCAGGAGCACGTGGGTCCGGTGATCTCCCGGGCCGGAGTTCACCAGAACGTCGTCCGCTTCTCCGGCAGGGACCAGCCGGCCCGCAGCGACCTGGACTTCTTCTCGCTGGCCGCCAACAAGGCTGGCCGGCACATGGAGCCCTTCCTCGTGGAGGTCCACCCCGGCTCGGCGCAGGGCGTTCACGCCTCCACGCACGAGGGGGAGGAGTTCATCTACGTGATCTCGGGGGAGATCGAGATCCTCTACGGCAGGGACACCTATCGGCTGTCCGTCGGGGACTGCATCTACTACGACAGCATCGTTCCTCACCACGTGCACAGCGCGGACGGCTCCGAGGCGCGCATTCTGGGCGTGGTGTACGCGCCATGATCGACGACGGCTCCATTCAGGAGACGCTCGGAGACCTCCTCGCCCGCCAGGCCGCGAGCTTTCCCGACAAGGATTTCATTGTCTTCGCGGACCGCAACCTGCGCTTCACCTACGCAGAGTTCGACGCACGCGTGGACACCCTGGCCCGTGGATTGCTCGCCATCGGCATCGGAACGGGAGACCACGTCGGCATCTGGGCCACGAACGTCCCCGACTGGCTCACGTACCTGTTCGCGGTCTCGCGCATCGGCGCGGTCACCGTCACGGTGAATACGGCGTATCGCAGCCATGAGCTCGAGTACGTCATGTGCCAATCCGACGTCAAGGCCCTCTGTCTGATCGACGGTTTCAAGGACAGCGACTACGTCGCCATCGTGAACGAGCTCATGCCCGAGCTGGGCTCCTGCCAGCGGGGCTCGCTGGCCTGCCCGCGATTCCCCCGGCTGCGCTCCGTCGTTTTCATGGGCCCGGAGAAGCATCGCGGCATGTACACGACTCCCGAGCTGCTCCTCCTCGGCAGCCATTCGGACGACGACGAGCTGTCGCGGATCGGGCAGACCCTCGGCTGCCACGACGTGGTGAACATGCAGTACACGTCCGGCACGACAGGGTTCCCCAAGGGCGTGATGCTGACGCACCACAACATCCTCAACAACGGCTTTCACATCGGGGAGCGCCAGCGTTTCGGGGACGCGGACCGCGTCTGCCTCCCGGTGCCGCTCTTCCATTGCTTCGGTCTGGTCCTGGGAATGATGGCGGTCGTCACGCATGCCGCGACTGCCGTTCTCGTCGAGGGTTTCGATCCGCTACTCGTGCTCGCCTCGGTCCAGAAGGAGCGGTGCACGGCCTTGTACGGTGTGCCCACCATGTTCATCGCGGAGCTCGCCCACCCTATGTTCCCGATTTTCGACCTCGGGAGCCTGCGCACCGGCATCATGGCAGGCTCCCCGTGTCCCGCGGAGATCATGACCAGGGTCATGCGGGAGATGCATGCCTCGGAGATCACCATCGCCTACGGGCTCACCGAGGGATCGCCTGTGATGACCCAGACTGCAACCGATGATCCTGTGGAATTGCGGGTCGCTACCGTGGGGAAAGCCTTGCCGGACATCGAGGTACGCATCATCGACCCGGAAACGAACATCGGGGTCGAGCCCGGAACGCAGGGGGAAGTGGTCTGCCGCGGCTACAATGTCATGAAAGGGTACTACAAGATGCCGGACGCCACGGCCGCCGCCATCGACGCGGAGGGATGGCTGCACTCCGGGGACCTCGGCACAATCGACGGCAAGGGCTACGTGCGGATAACGGGACGGATCAAGGACATGATCATCCGCGGCGGTGAGAACGTGTACCCGCGGGAGATCGAGGAGTTCCTCCTCACCATGCCGGGGGTCAAGGACGCGCAGGTGGCGGGCATCGCAAGCCCACGGTTCGGAGAGGAGGTGGGGGCGTTCGTCATCCGCGGTAACAGCGCCTGCATGACGGAGCAGGATGTCAGAGATTTCTGCAAGGGAAAGATCTCCCGTTTCAAGATCCCCCGGTACGTTTTTTTCGTCGCATCGTTTCCCATGACGGCGAGCGGCAAGATTCAGAAGTACAAGCTCAAGGAGATCGGTGTGGCTCTGCTCAGGGAGAGCGGGGTCGAGGTCGTGTAGCTTTTTGTCGATCCGCCATCCAGAACCAGGGCCGGGGCCGATCTTTTAGAAATTGTTATTTTCTCATTGCGTTTTCTGCAAAGCGTGTTATATCGGTAAGTCTTAACAGGAAATAATTGCAGAGCTGCCTCCCTGCCGCATGAAACGAAAGGCCCTGGAATCGATTCCAGGGCCTTCTTAATTCCGGCGGCGGCGTCAAGCCGCCACCAGGTGCGCAGTTACAGCGGCAGATTCTTTGTCCGCCACAAATGCAGGGCGCATGGCTCCCAGGCGCGCTTCCTGGTGCAGCATGTCCGCCCTGACCCGTCGAAAAATGCGCTTGCAGCGGCCTGCGCCGTGACATAGAATTCCCCGGGTACGCGTCTCCCAAAAGCTTTTCATCATCGGAAAGGAGCTCAACAGGATGCCGCACTTCGATACGGGGAACACAGGTTTCATGCTCATTGCTGCAAGCCTCGTCATGCTGATGACCCCGGGGCTCGCCTTCTTTTACGGCGGCCTCGTAGGCCGAAAGAACGTTCTGACGATAATGATCCAGAGTTTTCTTTCTCTGGCTGTTGTGGATGTCATCTGGTTCGCCGTTGGATATTCACTGTGCTTCTCCGGAGGGCCGGGGGCGGTCATCGGGGATCTGCGGATGGCCTTCCTCAACGGGGTCGACCTCACGACGGCGTTTGGCGACGGTCAGATCCCGATGTTCGCGTTCGTCGTATACCAGATGATGTTTGCCATCATCACGCCGGCGCTGATCACCGGTGCATTCGCCAACCGCGTGCGATTCCAGGCCTATTTCATCTTTCTGGTCGTCTGGCTCCTCCTCGTGTATTTCCCGCTCGTCCACATGGTCTGGGGAAACGGTCTGCTGGCCCAGTGGGGCGTCCGCGACTTTGCCGGTGGTATCGTCGTTCACGCATCGGCGGGTTTTGCCGCCCTCGCATCCGTGTTTTTCGTGGGACCACGGCATGTGAAGGACCGGGGTCCGCACAGCATCCCCCTCGTCGCACTGGGCACCGGATTGCTCTGGTTCGGCTGGTACGGGTTCAATGCCGGAAGCGAGCTTCGGGTGGATCAGGTCACCGTCCTCGCATTCCTGAACACGGACCTCGCGGCATCCTTCGCCGCGGTCACGTGGTTGGTCCTCGCCTGGATATTCGAGAAAAAGCCGAAATTCCTCGGCCTGCTCACCGGGTCCATCGCGGGACTGGCTACGATCACCCCTGCCGCAGGCTACGTCACGCCCGTCGCGGCGATCATCATCGGCGTGCTCGCCGGGGTGGTGTGCTACCTCGCCGTCGGGCTGAAGAACAGGCTGCACTGGGACGATGCGCTCGACGTGTGGGGCGTCCATGGAGTGGGCGGCGTGCTCGGCATTCTCAGCCTCGGTGTCTTCGGGAACCTGGCGGTGAATCCTTCAGGGTTCGACGGCGCGCTCAGGGGCGGCTGGGCATTCCTCGGCAAGCAGGCAGCATCGGGATTCGGAGCGGCAGCCTATTCGTTCCTCATAGCTTTCGGCGCGCTGTGGCTGATCAACAAGATCACCCGCGTCAGGGTGGCGGAAGGGGAAGAGGATGTCGGCCTCGATACCGCGGAGCTTGGAGAGCACGCATATCTGTAGGAAGGGACGGTGAGGTCGATCCGGTTTCGCGCGCCTGGCGGAGCCGGATCGAACTGGCCATGGCGAATGCACCCGGATTTCATTTCAGCCCGAACACTCCCAGGAGCGCCGTGGTCATCCACGGAACGTAGGTGATGATGAGCACCGCGACGAGCATGACGAGCTGGAAGGGGATCACGTCCCTGTAGATCTGCACGAGAGGTTTTTCGAACTTGTAGGATGCAAGGAACAGGTTGAGCCCGAGGGGCGGGGTGAGGTAGCCGAGCTCGAGGGTGGCCAGGAAGATGATCCCCAGGTGCACGGGGTGGATGCCGTACACGGCTCCCAGAGGCGCGATCAGGGGCACGACGATGGTGATCGCTGAAAAGATGTCGATGAAGAATCCCTTGATGATGAGAACGAGCGTCAGGAGTAGCAGGAACACGAGCGGTGACTGTACGTGGACGCGCAGCCACTGGGCAAGGGCCACGGGGATCTGCGCATCGACGATGTAGTAGGAGAAGCCGCTCGCCATGGCGAGGATGACGAGGATACCGCCGAGGATCACGACGCTCTTGAGGAACACTCCGGGGAGCTGCCTGATCCGGATGTCCCGATGCACCACTACTTCCAGGAGCAATGAGTAGACCACTGCGACAGCGCCTGTTTCGACGAGCGTGGTGACGCCCTTGAGGAAGAGCACGAGGATGAGCACGGGCAGAAGGATCTCCCCCAGGGAGCCCACGAGGCTGGGGAGAACTTCCCTGGTCTGGAACGGAGTGCGCGGGACTTTGTCCCTGCGCGCCCGGATCACGCCGAGGGCTCCGATGCTCAAAACGAGGAAAGCGCCGGGGAGGATCCCTCCGACAAACATCGCCTTGATGTTCGTGAGGGACACCACGCCATAGAGGATGACGGGAAGGCTGGGCGGGAAGAGCAACCCGATGCTCCCCGACGCGGTGAGAAGCCCGCGGCTGAAGCGCTCCCCGTAGCCCCCGCTTTTGAGAATGAACAGGAGAAGCGACCCTACCGCAATGATCGTCACACCCGATGCGCCGGTGAACGTTGTAAGGAAGGCGCAGATGAGGATGCTCATGAAGGGAAGCCCGCCGGGCAGCCAGCCGAACAGAGCGCGGAAGAGCCTCACGAGGCGGTCACCCGATTTGCCTTCGGAGATGATGTATCCGGCAAGGGTGAAAAGGGGGATGGACGGGATGACGTCGCCGGTGAGCATCGTGTAGGCCTGGTTGGCCGCGGTTTCAAGCGCCCCGCCGGTGTGGAGGAAGAAGAGCAGCGCCATTCCGCCCACGAGCACGAAGATGGGCCCGCCGAGGAACACGCTCGCGATCAGGATGATGATGAGGGGGAGGTGCAGGGCGGAGAACCAGGGGGCGACGGCTGCGGCAACTCCGGGCCCCGCCTGCGCGAGCCAGTGTGCGATGGTTCCATTGGGGAGTAGCGTAGCGGCCGCGTTCGAAAGCGGCGCCCAGGCAAAGGCGACACCGATGAGGATGCCGATGGCGGCGTTCCACCGGCGGCCCGCGCCCCGCGCGGGGGTCCGCACCATGCGTGCCGTGATGAAGGCGAACCCGACGGGCATGATGAGCGTGGCCACCCGGATAGGGAGCACCCCGACTTTCTGGCCGGGATCGAATCCCGACAGCACGAAGGACAGGGCGGCGATGGTCTGCGCCGTGCAGACCGCCGTTGCCACGAGCGAGGTGCCGGTGACCACCCAACGCCTGACGCGCTCCGGCAGCCTTTCCACGCCGATGCTGAGGGAGAGGTGGCTCTTCTCCCGGGTTGTGATCATTGCACCGGCAAAGGCGATCCACAGCACGAGGTGACGGACGTAATCGGTGGAAGCGCGCAGGGACGCCACCCCGACCAGGCGCGCCACGATGTCCAGGACGAGCATGAGCGTGATGATGAGGAGAAGCGCTGGGGCAAAGGCGTTTTCCAGCGTGCGAATGACCCGTGCCGGCAGCGAGCGACTCATTCTGGAAGGGTAATGTCGCGGGGGTGGATCATCAAGCGGAAAGCATGCGCAGCCTGTATCCCACCCCCGGTTCCGTGGTGATGAGCTCCGGCATCTGGGGGTTTTCTTCGATCTTTTTTCTCAAGCCCGTGATGTACACGCGGAGGTAGTTGGTGTCCTCATCCGTATTGGGACCCCAGACTTCGCGGAGGATCTGACCATGGGTGAGGATCCGGCCGGCGTGCTGCACGAACAGCCGCAAAAGGCTGTATTCGGTCGGGGTGAGCTTGACCGTCTCCCCTGCGACCATCACGACCCGGTTCAGGAGGTCCACGGAAAGCCTGCCGGAAACGAAAACCTCCTGCGCCTCCTGCGGCGCGTGATGTCGAATGGCCACCTTCATCCGGGCGACAAGCTCCCCCGTGTTGAACGGTTTGATGAGGTAGTCGTCGGCGCCCGCATCGAGCAGGCGCACGATGTCCTCCTCCGCATTGCGCACGGAAAGCACTATCACGGGGACCGAGCTCCACGAGCGGAGCTTCACGAGCACTTCCGCGCCTTCCATGTCGGGGAGCCCGAGGTCGAGCAGGACGATGTCGGGCTTCTTGCCCAGCGCCATCTGCAGGCCCTCTTCCCCGGTTCCCGCCTCGTGCACGGTGAAGCCCTGCTTGTCCAGGCTGACGCGCAGGAGCCTCCTGATCTGGATCTCGTCGTCGATGACGAGGACGCCTGTCACCTCTCCGCCCCTCCCGGCTCGTCGACGACACTGTCGGGAAGGTCGATGCTGATCGAGAGCCCGCCCTTGCGGTTGATGTATGCGGAGATCCGTCCTCCGTGCGCTTCCACGATCCCCTTGCAGATGGACAGCCCCAGGCCGACCCCGCCGGTGCTCGCTTTCTTGCCGCGGAAGAAGGTCTCGAAGAGATGCGGGAGCTCGTCGGGGGCCACGCCGGGTCCCTCGTCGGCCACGGTGAGCGTTATGCCGTTGCCGGCCCGTTCGACGCTGAGCTGGATCGGGGTCCCCGCCGGCGTGTGACGCGCGGCGTTCAGAAGGATGTTCGACAGCACCTGCACCATGAGGATGAAGTCCACGGAGACCAGGGGCACGGCCTCGTCGATGCGCATCGACAGGGGATGATCCTTGGACTGGCGGCGCAGGGCATCGGCCACCACGGACACGAGGTCGAAGAGATCGGTGGCGGATTTCTTCAGCCGCAGCATTCCCGACTCGAGCCTGCTCATGCTGAGAAGATTTTCCACGATGGCGTTCAGCCGGTCCGCGGCCGTGAGCGTCTCTCCGAGCAGGGCGGAGCGTGCCTCGGGATCATTGACGGTGGCGGCATCCATGAGCGCGGTGACCGAGCCCTTGATCGTCGTAAGGGGTGTGCGAAGCTCGTGGGACACTGTATTCAGGAGCACCCTGCCGAGCCTTTCCGATTCGTGCGCCATGAGGTTGCGCCTGTTCTCCTCCGCCAGCAGCTCACGCTCGACGGAGAGGGACAGGGTGCGGACGAGCATCTGGAGGGAATCCTCCTGGTCCTGCAGCCATGCCGCGCCCTCGGAGAGCCTCACACCGATGACGCCGACGGCGGCATCGTGGGTGAGGAGCGGCACGTAGTGGAAACGTGACATGTGGAGGGTATCGGTGTAAAGGCCGCAGGGCATGCGGTTGTCGAAGCACCAGTGCGCGGCGGCAGTCTCTTTCTCATCGAGGGCGATGTCGTCGATGCAGTGCACCTTCGGGGCGAGCCCCCCGGTCCCGTCGGACAGGAGCACGACGACTTCCGCCTCCAGGTAGCGCGTGACGTACGCAAGGCCGGTGCGTACGATCCCCTCCAGTGACCGCTGCACGGAGAGCGCCTGCGACAGGTCCAGCAGAAGGCCCATGCGCCGCGCGCGCAGGTCGAGCATGCGCTGGTTGTTCCGCAGCCGGGACATCAGGTAGGCGAGCGCGGCCGCGGTGAGGAAGTAGAGGACGAACATGAGGACGTCTTCCAGCTTCGTGATGAGGAACGTGAACCGGGGAGGGAGGAAGAAGAAGTCCCACAGCACGGCGCTGAGACCGGCGCCGATCAAGACCGCGGTCCTGCTCACGAAGAAGGACATCGCGATGAGGCCGAAGAGGTACAGGATGGACGCCGAGCGGTAGCCGATAACGGGCAGCGCCAGCAGGTTCACGCCGGTGAGGGCTGCGATCATGAGCACCATCTTGACGATCGATCCGCGCTCGGGCCGCAGATAGGTGGACAGCCGCATCCGCGGGCGCGTGAGGGTCGTCCCTGTTTCCTGGACCACGACCACGTCGATGTCCCCGCTCATCTTCACCATGAGCTCGGTGATGGTGCGTCGGCGGAGGAACGGCGCGCGCGCGGCGAGCCCCGCCTTGCCGACGACGATCTCCGTGACCGCGTTGGCGCGCGCGAAGCGGATGATCGCCAGGGGGACGTTGTCCGCGGGAAGCGTCATCATGACGGCGCCGAGCTGACGTGCAAGGTTCATGTTTTTGCGCAGCGATTCCTGCGCCGTGGGGCTGAGAGGCTTCCCCGTGTCCACGTACAGCGCGGTCCATTCCGCTTTGAGATTGTACGCCCTCTGACGCGTCCAGCGGATGAGGTGGGTGGAGTTGGGGCTGGGGCTTATTGCGACGAGGAGCTTCTCCCCGCCGGGGATGCCCGTTTCCCGCGGGCTCTCATGGAGGAGATCGGTGAGCTGGTGATTGACGAGCAGGGCCGTATGGCGGAGGGCCATCTCCCGCAGCGCGGCCAGGGTGCTCGGCTTGAAGAAGTTTTCCATTGCCGTCTGCGCACGGTCTCCCAGGTAGACCTTGCCCTCGGAGAGCCGCTTGAGGAGCTCCTGCGGCGAGATGTCGATGAGAACGATCTGATCGGCGATGTCGAAGACGGAATCGGGGATGCGCTCGGCGATGGTGACGCCGCTGATCTCCTCCACGGTGTCCGCGAAGCCCTCCAGGTGCTGGACGTTCACCGTGGTGAGCACGTTGATCCCGTGTTCCAGCAGCTCGAGCACATCCTGGTAGCGCTTCCTGTTGCGCGCGCCCGGCGCATTGGAATGCGCGAGCTCGTCCACGAGCACGAAGGCCGGCGCCCGGGCGAGGATGGCATCGATGTCCATCTCCTGAAGCGTTTTCCCCCGGTAGTCCAGGCTCATGCGCGGTACGAGCTCGATCCCCGCAGCCATCGCATCGGTCTCCTTGCGCTGATGGCTCTCCAGATATCCGATGACGATGTCGGCGCCCTCGAGCTTCTTCTGCCGGGCTTCGGTGAGCATGGCATACGTCTTTCCCACGCCGGCGGCCATGCCGAAGAAGATCTTGAGCTTTCCCTTGTCCTGGAGGTCCCTCTCCACGGCGCGCAACAGCGCGTCGGGATCGGGACGCAGACCCTCGTCAGTCGACATTGCAAATCCTCCCTGGAGCGTATCCGGCGGCCCTGCGGAAGTCTACCGCCCTGCGTTGTCCAGCGCGAGGTTGAGCTCCAGGACGTTCACCCGCGGCTCGCCGAGGAAGCCGAGCTGCGGCCCCTTCTCGTGATGCTTCACGAGATCGAGCAGGGCGGCTGCCTTCTCAGGGGAGAGGTGGCGCGCCGTGGCCACGCGCGGAACCTGCAGCTCCGCGGCGCGCGGGCTGATGTCGGGGTCCAGGCCGCTGCCGGAGGCGTACATCATCTCCATCGGGATCTCATCCGTGGCGTTCGCCTTCTTCCAGTCAGCGGTGCGCTGCGCCACGTCCTTCTTGAGCTGTGCGCTCGTATAGCCCTGGTTGCTGGCGCCCGAGCTTGCCGGGTTATAGCCGGCCGCCGAGGCCCGGGGGTGGAAGTACTGGTCCCCCAGGAACTCCTGGGCCATGAGCTGGGAGCCGACCACCTTGCCATTGCTCATTGCCAGACTTCCCTGTGCCGCGCGGGGGAAGAACAGCGCGCCGATTCCTGTGATGAGGAGCGGGTAGATCCCGCCCGCCACGAGGGTCCAGAAGACGAATACGATGATGCCAGTCCGTATCGGTTTCATTGCCGTTCTCCTTTCAGGCGAGCCCGATGGCGTGGACCACGAGGTCGATGGCCTTGATCCCGATGAAGGGCGCTACGATCCCTCCCAGGCCGTAGACGAGGAGGTTGCGCCGAAGGATCCGTGCCGCACCGACCGCCCGATAGCGCACGCCGCGCAGGGCAAGCGGGATGAGGGCCACGATGATGAGCGCATTGAAGATGATCGCGGAGAGGATCGCGCTCTGCGGGGAGGCCAGGTGCATGATGTTGAGCGCGCCCAGCGGGCCGTCGTTGCCGGCAGTGCTCGCGTACAGCGTGACGAACATCGCCGGGAGGATCGCGAAGAACTTCGCGACATCGTTGGCGATGCTGAACGTGGTGAGCGCACCGCGGGTCATGAGCTGCTCCTTGCCCGTCTCCACGATGTCGATGAGCTTGGTCGGGTTGGAGTCCAGGTCCACCATGTTGCCCGCCTCCCGCGCGACCTGCGTTCCCGAGCTCATGGCCACACCCACGTCGGCCTGGGCCAGGGCGGGGGCGTCGTTCGTTCCGTCGCCGATCATCGCCACGAGGTGCCCGCCTGCCTGCTCGAAGCGGATGCGCTCCAGCTTGTCCTGCGGCGTGGCTTCGGCGATGTAGTCGTCAACGCCGGCCTCGGCGGCGATGGTTGCGGCGGTGAGCGGGTTGTCCCCGGTGATCATGACGGAGCGGATCCCCATGGCGCGCAGGTGAGCGAGCCGGTCCTTGATACCGCCCTTCACCACGTCCTTCAGGTGCACGACACCGAGGACCTCGGAGTTGCGGGCAACGACGAGCGGTGTTCCGCCCTCCGCGGAGATCTGCCGCACGCTCGTTGCCACCTCCGCGGGGAAGGCCCCGCCGGCGGAGGTGACCCACTCCCGCACCGCCTCCGCGGCGCCCTTGCGGATCGTCTTCCGCTCGTCATTGAAGTCCACGCCGCTCATGCGCGTTTTCGCGGAGAACGGCACGAATCGACCGCCCATCTCCTGCATGCTCCCGGCCTTCACCGGGTAGTTCTTGCGTGCCAGGTTGACGATTGACCTCCCCTCGGGCGTCTCATCCGCGAGGGAGGCCACCAGGGCAGCCTCGGCCAGCGCTGTCTCGAGCACGCCCTTCGCGGGGATGAAGGCGGAGGCCATGCGGTTTCCCATGGTGATCGTCCCCGTTTTATCCAGGAGCAGGACGTCGATATCCCCCGCCGCATCCACGGCCTTGCCACTCAGCGCGAGCACGTTCTTCTTGATGAGCCTGCTCACGCTGCTGATCCCGATGGCGGAGAGGAGCCCGCCGATGGTCGTTGGAATGAGGCAGACCAGGAGCGCAAAGAGCACCGCGCTCGTTATGAAGACGTTCGCGTTGGCCTGCTTCGCGCTGTAGTCGGAGAAGAACCACAGCGTGGCCACCGCGGCCAGAAAGATGACGGAGAACGCGGAGAGGAGGATGAAGAGGGCTATCTCTCCAGGGGTCTTCTGGCGCGTCGCATTCTCCACGAGACTGATCATGCGATCCACGAACGTCTTCCCCTGCTCCGCGGTGATGCGTATCACGATCCTGTCGCTGATCACACGGGTGCCGCCCGTCACGGCGCTGCGGTCCCCGCCGGACTCGCGGATAACGGGGGCCGATTCCCCCGTAATGGCCGATTCGTCGATGCTCGCGATGCCTTCGACCACCTCCCCGTCACCGGGGATCACCTCGCCGGCCTCGCAGACCACGCGGTCCCCGAGGCGCAGGAGCGCGGAAGCCACCTTCTCCTCCCCGCCGTTGGCGAGGAGCCGGCGCGCCAGGGTCTTCGTCCTCATGGCGCGCAGGGAGTCGGCGCGCGCCTTACCCTGGATTTCGGCCAGCGATTCGGAGAAGTTGGCGAAGAGCACGGTGAACCACAGCCACAGCGCGATCTGGAGGTTGAAACCGTCGAAACTGCCGTGGACGATCAGTCCCGCGAGGAACACCACGGAGATGAAGACCGACCCTATCCACACCATGAACATGACGGGATTCCTGATCTCCACCCGGGGATCGAGCTTCTTGAACGCCATTCCCGCCGCGCGTCGCATGACGGGAAGGCTCCACAGCTTTATTTCTTCACGCATACATTGGCTCCTTGTGCCAGCCCTCAGAACGCCATTCCCCTGAGCGCCAGGAAGTGCTCGAGGATGGGGCCGAGGGTGAGCGCCGGGAAGAAGTTCAACCCGGCGACGATGATGATCATGAGGACCAGCAGCACGACGAAAGTGGTGTTGTTCGTGGCAAAGGTGCCCACGCTCGCGGGGGTCGGCGTCTTTGCACCCAGGCTCCCCGCCATGGCCAGCACCGGAACGATCACGACGAAACGCCCGACCAGCATCGCTACCGTTATCGTCAAGTTGTAGAAGACCGTGTTGACAGTGAGCCCCGCAAAGGCGCTCCCGTTGTTGCCGACCCCCGAGGAGAACGCGTAGAGGATCTCCGAGAGGCCGTGCGGACCCTGGTTGGCGAGGGAGGAAAGCCCGACCTTCGTCGCTATTGCTGCGGCCGCGAGCACGAGAATCGTGACTGTCTGTCCGACCACCGCGAGAACGGAGAGCTGCATCTCCCGCGTCTCGATCTTCTTGCCCATGTACTCGGGGGTCCGCCCGACCATGAGCCCGGCGATGAACACCGTGATGAAGAGGAAGACGAGCATGCCGTACATGCCCGCCCCTACGCCTCCGTAGATGATCTCTCCCAGCATGATGTTGACCATGGGGATCATGCCGCCCAGCGGGGAGAAGCTGTCGTGCATCGCGTTCACCGATCCATTGGAGGCTATGGTCGTGAACTCCGCCCAGACCGCGCTGGCGGAGATCCCCAGGCGCGTCTCGATGCCTTCCATGGAGGGACGCGCGTACTCGGAGGCGAGGATCCCGACGAGCCCTACGGCGAACAGGATCGTCATGGCCGCGAAGATCGCCCTGCCCTGGCTTCGGTCCTTCACCATACGTCCGAACGTGAAGGGCAGCGCCACGGGGATGAGGAGGATCGCGATCACTTCCAGCAGGTTGCTGAACGGTGTGGGGTTCTCGAAGGGGTAGGCGGAGTTCACGCCGAAGAAGCCGCCGCCATTGGTGCCCAGCTGCTTGATGGCGATCTGCGATGCCGCCGGTCCCAGCGGGATGATCTGCTCCTTGCCCTCGAGGGTCACCGCGTGCACGTAGCCGGAGAAGCTCTGCACCACGCCCTGGGAGAGGAGAACGATGCCGAGGATGATGGAAAGCGGCAGGAGGACGTAGAGCGTGGACCGCGTGATGTCCACCCAGAAGTTCCCTACCGGCGCGGTGCCCGAAGTGAGCTTCGCTTCCCCTGGCTTGGGCCGATTGCGGATGCCCCTGATGATGGCGAGCATAACCGCGATGCCCGTGGCTGCGCTGAGGAAGTTCTGCACTGCCAGGCCCACCATCTGGGAGAAGTAGCTCGCGCTCGCCTCCCCCGAATACGCCTGCCAGTTCGTGTTCGTCATGAAGCTGATTGCCGTGTTCAACGCCAGGTGCCACGACATGTTGTCGATGCCCGCGGGGTTGAGCGGCAGCCATTTCTGCGTCATGAGAACCGCCCAGACGAAGAGGAAGCCCAGCGCGTTCAGCGCAAGAAGGGCTGCCAGGTACTGCTTCCAGTTCATCTCCTGGTCGGAGCGGATACCGCTCACCCGGTAGATCCATTTTTCCACCGGCGCGAGGAAGGAGAGGATGTGGCGCTCTCCGTCGAACACGCGCGCCATGAACTTTGAAAGGATTGGCGCGCATCCGAAGAGCACCCCCAGAATGACGACGATCTGGATCCAGTTTGTCGTGCTCATGGCTTCCCCCTTAGAACCTGTCCGGTCGGACGATGGAGTACACGAGGTATCCGAGGAGGAGAACCGCGATAACGCCCGCGATGATCAATTCGATACTCATGCATTGATCATAGGCAGCGGGGACGGGCGGGTATATTTCGGAGGCGCTAAACTTCGGCCGATCCCCGCTAAGAATGCGCTAAGATCGCTGCCGCCAGCCAGCGCCTTGCCGTTCTGCCCGGTATTCTCTACACTCACGCCGTTTTGAAACCGCACATCACGACAGTCATTTTCGATTTCGGCGGCGTGCTCGGCGAGCCGCAGGATCAGGCCCTCGTGGCTGCAATGGCGTCCCTCTGCCGGCTGCCGGTGGAGGAGTTCGTCCGGTTATGCTGGCTGAAACGGTCGGAGTACGACAAGGGAACGCTCTCCTCCGCGGAGTACTGGGGGGAGATCATGGGCGCCGGCGGCGTCATTCCGACGCCCGAGCTCGTGCGGCAGATCCTCACGACGGATTGCATGAGCTGGACGAGGGTGAACCGGGGGACCCGTGCGTGGGCGGAAGAGCTGCGCGCGGCGGGGTATCGCACCGCGATCCTTTCCAACATGCCAACGGACACCCTCGCCTTCATCCGCGCGGAGGCGCGGCTGCGCTGGGTCGGGGAGTTCGACGCCACGATCTTTTCTTGCGACTACGCGCAGATCAAGCCGGACGCCGCTCTGTTCCGTGTCTGTCTGGACCGACTCGGCGTCGCCGCCTCGGAATGCCTTTTCGTCGACGACAACGACGACAACGTCGAGGCTGCGCAGGCCCTCGGGCTCACGGGGGTGCGGTTCCTGTCCAACCAGGAGACCGCGCGCGCCGTGGCTCCGTACGGAATCCCTGTACGGTCCCTCCTCGGGGTCTGACGGGCCCCGGGCTGTCGCAGCATCTGACGCTTTTCGTCCGTGCATCCCCGCTGGATTGGTGATAGAATTTGGGCTGGCGGATCTCGAGGCGCATGAGTATCTCCAACCGGATGGAACTGGCCCCCTATCTCCTCGTCGTCGCGGACTACCTCCTTGCGGTGTGCGCCGCTGTCGCCGTGCTTCCCCTCGGGATCGCCCAGGTCTTCATCCCGCTCGTGGTGCTGGCCGTGATCTATGCGAGCGGTGAATACTCGCTGCTCGCGGAGTTCCGCACACGGGCCCGGCTCGGCGTGCCGTTCGCCTGCCTCGTTTTCCTGCTTGCCGTGGTTCTCGGGAGCATGCTGCCGCGGGGCTTCTGGATGATGCCCTGGGAATGGAAGGTGCGCGCGGGAGTCGCGGTGGCAGGGTGCCTCGTGTTCGCGGTCGCACACTACGGCCTGGAGGGGTTCCTCCGATCGCGCAGCCAGCGCTGCGTTCTGCACCTCGGTCCGGGCATGGAGGAGGCCGGAGAGGCGATGCGCCGTCACGTGATGAGATCCCGGTACCCGGCCGAGGTCGTCGTCGATGCCCTGCCGTCAATGGCTGCTGATGCGCTCCCCGTCGACCTCATCAACATCCGAACGGACGCTGAAACCGATACTTTGAGCGTCGCGGCCGTCTTCGATCCCGCCCGGTTCTGCGACGTGGTCCTCAAGGTGCTTCCCCCCGCGGTGCTTTCGGTGCGCAGGGATTATGTGGCCTGGGAACGCCTACAATGGAAGCTGTACGACGGCGTGAAGCGCGGGCTGGACGTGCTTGCCGCGTCGGTGCTCGGTTTTTTCGCGCTTCCGCTCATGGCGGTGGCCGCGATCGGCATCGCAGTGGCTGACGGGAGGCCCGTGCTCTTCCGTCAGGTCAGGGTAGGCAGATTCGGCACGCGATTCTTCCTGTACAAGTTCCGTACGCTGCGCGCCGCACAGGGGGATTCCGACACACCGAACGACGGTATCGAGCAAAGAGCGTTCCCTTTCGGGTCGTTCCTGCGCAAAACCAGGCTCGACGAGCTCCCCCAGCTCTTCAATGTGATCCGAGGCGACATGAGCCTCATCGGACCCCGGCCCGAGATGGAGTTCTTCCACGATCGCTGGGTTGGCGTCATTCCCTTCTACAGGCAGCGCCTGATCGTACGTCCCGGCCTCTCCGGCTGGGCGCAGGTGCGGTTCCCCCACACGACGGGTGAGACCGACTACTGGGACAAGACCGCCTATGACCTCTGGTACATCAGCCATCGCAGCCCGCTCATCGATGCGCGCATTACGCTGCGCACCGTCGGGGTGATGGTTTTCGGCTTTGGCGCCCGGTAGAGCAGCTGTTAAGGCCGTGAAAGGGCCTAAAGAGGACCGAAAAGGGACAAAAAGTCCCGCGAAGGTGGTCATTTTTTTGCTTCTTGAGGCCCATTCCTCATTCTGATATCTTAGATATTAGTTATTCGAAATAGTTGATAATTGCTCAATCGAGTGGTATTTTTATGTATTGACAATTATTTCACGAAATGATATGGGGGTATTGTGAATTAGTTCACAATATAGGTTTTTCGAGAGCGAATCTGCCGAGGGAGATCAGTATGGAAACAGCACAGAAGCCGAAGTCGATCGACGATGTGATCGCCAAGTATCCCAAGTCGCGCGAACAGCTCATATCGATCCTCCAGGAAGTGCAGGCCGAGTACGGGTACCTGTCGCGGGAAAGCATTCACACCATTTCCGCCTACCTGAACCTGCCTTCCTCGAAGATCTACGGCGTGGCGACTTTCTACAACCAGTTCAAGCTCAACGCTCCTGGCCAGATCCAGATCGCGATCTGCCGCGGGACCGCATGCCACGTGAAGGGCTCACTCAATCTGCTGGACGCCTGCAGACAGGCCCTCGGCATCGAGGTCGGGCAGACCACGAAGGACGGGCTGTTCTCCCTGGAGACCGTTGCGTGTCTCGGGTGCTGCTCGATCGCGCCGGCCATGATGGTGAACGGCACGTTCTTCGGTCGTCTGGACAAGAAGAGACTGGAAGAGCTCATAGAGAAATGGCGGACGGCCGGGAGGATCGAGGAATGACAGGAAATGCGCTTGAAACGCGGAGCAAGGTATACATAGGAATGGGCACCTGCGGTCTGGCCACTGGCGCCGGCGCCGTGAAGACGGCCGTGGAGAAGTGGGCCACCGCGCATTCGGTGAAGATCGACATCACCCCCACCGGATGCATCGGCTACTGCAAGGCGGAGCCGATCATGGACGTGGTCACCGAATCCGGTCACCGCGTCTCCTACAGCAACGTCACCCCCGACGTCGCGGGGTTCATCCTCGACGAGGTCCTCGTCCGCAAGAACTACAAGCTTGACGGCATGCTGGGCCAGTTCAAAAACGGGAAGGCACCGCTCCCGGGAATCCCGATGATCGACGAGCACCCCTATTTCAGGAAACAGGTGAAGTACGTGCTGCGCAACTGTGGCGTCATCGACCCCGAATCCATCGCGGATTACCGCGCACACGGCGGGTTCAAGGGCCTGGACCGGGCGCTCACCATGACGCGCGAGCAGGTCGTCGCCGAGATGCTGAAGTCGGGGCTCCGCGGCAGGGGCGGCGCAGGCTTCCCCGCGGGAAAGAAGTGGCAGTTCGCCCTGGCCTCCAAGAGCGACAAGAAATACGTGATCTGCAACGCCGATGAGGGCGACCCGGGCGCGTTCATGGACCGCTCCATCCTCGAAGGCGACACCTATTCGGTCCTCGAAGGCATGATGATCGCCGGCTACGCAATAGGCGCCGACGAGGGCATCGTGTACTGCCGCGCCGAATACCCGCTGGCGATCGAACGCATCAAGAAGGCCATCGTCGTGATGAAGGGCGAGGGCCTGCTGGACAAGCCGATCGGCAGCTCGGGCTTCCAGTTCACGCTGCGCATCAAGATGGGCGCGGGCGCGTTCGTCTGCGGTGAAGAGACCGCTCTCATGGCCTCCATCGAGGGCAGGCGCGGCATGCCGCGGCCCCGGCCCCCGTTCCCCGCGGTGTCGGGCGTCTTCGAGAAACCCACGATCATCAACAACGTGGAAACGATGGCGAACGCCGCGCACATCATGGCTGACGGCGCCGACGCTTTCGCCTCCGTGGGCACGGCGAACTCCAAGGGCACGAAGGTCTTCGCCCTCACCGGCAAGGTGGTGAACGCGGGACTCGTCGAGGTGCCCATGGGCATCACGCTGCGGGAGATCGTCTTCGACATCGGCGGCGGCATCCCCGGCGGCAAGGCCTTCAAGGCCGTGCAGATCGGCGGACCCTCGGGCGGGTGCATCCCGGCCGAACACCTCGACATCCAGATCGACTATGAATCGCTGAAGACCGTGGGTGCCATCATGGGCTCGGGAGGTCTCGTGGTCATGGACGAGGACACGTGCATGGTCGACATGGCGCGCTTCTTCCTCTCCTTCATCACCTCCGAGTCCTGCGGCAAGTGCATCCCCTGCAGGGAGGGCACGCAGCGCCTGTACGAGATCCTGGACTCCATCGTCTCCCCGTACGCCAAGATGGCTGACGAAGAGGCGAACCTCCTGCGATTCAACAGGGTGCTCAACATGGAGAGCCTCGCGCAGGTCATCAAGGACACCTCGCTGTGCGGGCTCGGCCAGACGGCTCCCAACCCCGTGCTCTCGACCCTTCGTTTCTTCAGGAAAGAGTACGAGGCGCACATCTACGACAGGAAATGCCCCGCGCACCAGTGCAAGGGGCTTCTCACCTACACGATCGACACGAACGCCTGCACGGGCTGCACGCTCTGCGCGAAGAAGTGCCCCACGTCCGCCATCGTCGGTGAGAAGAAGAAGGCGCACTACATCGTGGACGAGAAGTGCATCCGCTGCGGCACCTGCCGCGACGTCTGCCGGTTCAGCGCGGTGAGCGTGTCCTGAGCCAGGAAGAAGGGAAACGATATGATCAATCTGACGGTCAATAACAGGAAGGTACAGGCGGAGCCCGGGACGTCGATCCTCGACGCCCTCCAGGCGGCGGGGGAAAAGGTCCCCACGCTCTGCTACATCAAGGAGCTCTTCCCCAGCGGCGCCTGCAGGATGTGCGTTGTCGAGGTGAAGGGCAAGCCGGCCCTCATCCCCTCCTGCGCTTTCCCCGTCGAGGAAGGCATGGAGGTGCAGACGCGCAGCCCCCGGGTGATCAACGCGCGGCGCACGATCATCGAGCTGCTGCTGGCAAGCCACCCCTTCGACTGCCTCACCTGCCCCAAGAACGGCTACTGCGAGCTGCAGTCCCTGGCCTCGGAATACGGCATCGACCGCGTTCCACTGAAGGGAAAGACCCGTCACCACTATACGGACTTCTCCTCCCCGTCCATCATCAGGGAGCCCGACAAGTGCATCCTCTGCGGCCGCTGCGTGCGGATCTGCGAAGAGATCCAGGGCGTCGCCGCCATCGACTTCACCCGGCGCGGGTTCGACACCATGGTGCTCCCGCCCTTCGAGACGGACCTCTCGGAGACCACCTGCGTGAACTGCGGTCAGTGCACGCTGGCCTGCCCCACGGGCGCCCTGCACGAGGTGAGGGTCGTGGAGAAGGTGATGCAGACGCTCCAGGAGGGCAAGAAGTACCTGGTGGCGCAGGCCGCCCCCGCCATCCGCGTGTCCCTGGGCGATTTCTTCGGGATGGAGCCCGGCGCGAACGTCACCGGCAAGGTGGCCGCGGCGCTGCGGCGCATCGGGTTCCGCCAGGTCTTCGACACGGACTTCGCCGCCGACCTCACGATCATGGAGGAAGGCACGGAGCTCGTGAACCGCATCAAGGCGAAGGAAAAGCTTCCGCTGTTCACCTCCTGCTGCCCGGCGTGGATCAAGTACGCGGAGATCTACTATCCGAAGCTCCTCTCCAACATCTCCACCTGCAAGTCGCCGCAGGAGATGATGGGAGCCACGATCAAGAGCTACCTCGCGCAGAAGCAGAACATCGACCCGAAGGACATCTTCGTGGTCTCCGTGATGCCCTGCACGGCGAAGAAGTTCGAGGCCGCCCGGCCCGAGCTCTCCTCCGAAACGGGCGTCGCCGACGTGGACGCCGTCCTCACGACGCGCCAGCTCAACCGGCTGATGCAGATCTACGGGATCGATTTCGCGAGCCTCCCCGAGGAGGAGTTCGACAGGCCGTTCGGCGCCCCGACGGGCTCGGGGGACATCTTTGCCGCATCGGGCGGCGTCATGGAATCGGCGCTGCGCTCGGCCTACTATCTGCTCACCGCCAAGGACCTCACGAACGTGGAGTTCAACGACGTGCGCGGCATGGCCGGCGTAAAGGAAGCCTCCGTGAAGGTGGGGGACCTCACCATCAGGGTGGCCGTTGCCAACCGCCTCTCCAATGCGCGGCAGATCGCCGACAGGGTGATGCAGGGCGATTCCCCCTGGGACTTCATCGAGATCATGGCCTGCCCGGGCGGGTGTGCGGGTGGCGGAGGGCAGCTCTTCGGCTACGACCCCGATCGGGTGACGCAGAGGATCAAGGCCATCTATGCCCTGGAAAAGAGCCGCACGATCCGTCTCTCGTACAAGAACCCCGCGGTCCAGGCCATCTACAAGGACTATTTCGGGGAACCGGGATCGCACAAGGCGCATGAGCTCCTGCATACGGACTACGCGCCCCGCGTGGCGCACAGGTAGTGGGGCGGCCCGAACAGGGCCGCACTACGGTCGCTAGAGGGGGCCGCAAAACGGCCCGCGCCGCGACCCCATTCACCAAACCGGGTTTCCTGTGTAGGCTTCACCCGGGCGCGGCATTCAAGGAGGATGACGTTGGCAAAGTTGTTGATTGTGGATGACGATTCCGATCTCCTGGAGGGACAGCGTCTCTTCCTGGAGGGGCACGGATACACCGTACAGACGGCCCTCACGATCGAAGAGGGGCTTGCGAAGGCAGCGGAGGTCACGCCCGACCTCATCATCGCCGACCTGATGATGGAGCACTACGACTCGGGGTTCGTGTTCTGCAAGAAAGTGCGCGACCTCCCCGGTCTGGGCAAGGTCCCCATCATCATGCAGACCGCCGCCCCCCGCAAGGTGGGCTTCACCTTCGAGCCGGGATCGAGCCCCGGCAAGGAATGGATGAAGGTGGACGAGGTGCTCACCAAGCCGGTGCCATTGGAGCACCTGCTGGGCAAGATCGAGCAGTACCTCTCCTCCAAGGCAAGCCATGCCTGATCCCGGGTCCGTCGCGCGCCCGCAAACGGGCGCCCCGCCCTCTGGCTCCTGTGCCGACGCGGTTCCGCCGGCCGGCGTGATCCTGGGGGACCACGAACCGGTCCGCGTGATCGTGATCGACGGCGAGGAGGGTATGCGGGAGGGGATGCGGCGGGTGCTCGAGAGGTCGGGGTTCGTGGCGTGTACGGCGCCTGACGGTGATGCGGGGCTGCGCCTCATGGAGGAACGGCCCGTCGACGTCGCCTTCGTTTCCCTGCGCATGCCCGGCATCGACGGGCTCACGCTCACCGAAGAAATCACGCAGCGCTTCGAGGGCCGCACGGTCGTCGTGGTCATGTCGGCGCTGGAGTCAGTGGAGGCAGCCGTGGAGGTCGTACGCCACGGCGCCTTCGATTTTCTCGTCAAGCCTTTCACCCCGGAAGAGCTCAGCCGGGTCGCCGAGCGCGCAGCCCACCAGTGGCGGCTCATGCGCGAGCGGGAGAGGTACCTCTCCGAGCTCGCCGGGGAGCGCAACCTCTCCCACCAGATGATCACCTCCATGCACGAGGGGGTCGTGGTGCTCAACATCCGCCGCGAGCCGGTTCTCATGAATCCCCGCGCCGAGCATTTCC
>PLNO01000247.1 GCA_003141795.1 Spirochaetaceae bacterium
GATGCCGTGGCGTTTGCCAGCAGCAGCGGACGGCAGAGGAGCGAAGCGCGGATGCGCTCCAGGGATTCGGCGATTTCAGGCATTCCCTGCCCGCCTTTTTCCACGAGGGTTTCGAGGAACAGGAGCTGCGTGATGCCACGCCACTGCTCTTCCCGCGCGACGGACGGTGCGAGCATGCTTGCGGCACGGAGCATCGCGAACTGGTGGCCGCCGGGGATGAGCGCCGACTTCATGTCGTTGCGCAGCTCGACGAGGATGTCCCGCAGGCGCGACAGGTCGCGAAAATCCGCGGCCGAGAGGAGCCGTGAAACGAGCCCCGCGGCCTCCCCGAGGTTCTTCCTGAGGCAGCGCATCCTGAAGAAGGCGTACTGTCCGAACGCGTCCCCCTTGCCCACGATGCCCCCGGCATCCAGAGACGCGGAGAACCCCCCTGTCAAACGGAAGAGATCCAGCGCGACGACGTCGTAGGGCTGCCCGGGAAGACCCATGCCGGTCACCGCCCTCCCGAACAGCGGCAGCAGCAGTGCCTGCTCGACGGCAAGGGCGTCCGTGGGAAAGGCGAAATCCAGATACGCGATCTCGTTCGTGAAGATGTCGTGCAGCGTCAGGGGAACTCCCGATTTCGAGCGCGTTGTCTGGACGGGAATACGCTCGACGTCGCGCGGGATGTCGGCGCGGGCAAGGGACGGGACCTGCGCCAGGGACTCGGGGGAGTCGGCGGCCTTCTGGTACTCCCTGAACATGCGCGCATCGGCGAGCGCCTCTTCGCGCTCCGCCGCGCTCATGCCGGCAACGGCCTTCTCCACGCGCGCCTTTTCCTCCGACGCCTCGCGTTCCTCCTGCCTCTGATCGGGTCGGACCACGAGGGTGAGCCTGTGCGGATTGGAGACAAAACTGGCATCGAGGCATTTTTCGAGGTACCGGGGATCCGCCGCAAGCCTGTCCTTCAAGGTCTTCATTGCGGAGGCGAATTGCAGCGATTCGAAGGGGTCCAGCCCGTGCACCCACCCCCGCAAGGCCCGGCCCATGAGTCGAAGCGCGTAGGGCGAGCCGTTGCCGCGGATCTCCCGGTGGCGGAACTCGATGCGATTCATCATCGACTGCACGAGGTTCACGTCGAGCCCGGCCGAGCCGAGCCCCGCCATTGTGTCCATGATGAGTCGCGTTATCTGCGGCTCTTTCTCCGGCTCCGTGCCGCGCAGGCCCACCGCGAAGATCATCTCCTTCAGATCGGTCTCCAGGCCCGTCACCGGCGAAAGGTCCTCGCCGAGACCCGAATCGACCAGAGCCTTGCGCAGCGGCGAGCCCGCGCTTTCCACGAGGACCTCGGAGAGGACTTCATGGGTGACCATGGCAACGGGGTCGGTGACCGGCGGGAGCAGCCAGCTCATCGTCACGCTGGAGCGTCCCGCAACGGGCGTGTCCGGCTTCACCGGGAAGCTCTTCTCCAGCTTCCGCGGCTCCTTCCAGCGCTTCTGCAGCGGGATGGTGGCGTCGATCGACTGCATCGAGAAATCCTTCAGGAAGTTCTCCTGGAGGAATCCCAGGACCTCCTCCATGGGGAGGTCGCCGTAGAGGAATATGCGGCAGTTCGAGGGATGATAGTAGCGGCTGTGGAAGTCGCGCGCGAGGGCCAGGGAGAGACCCGGGATGGAGGCGGGGTTCCCTCCCGAATCGAACCTGTACGGCGTATCGGGAAAAAGCGAGCGCGTGGTCCATTCCGAAACGATCGAATCAGGGCTCGAGTACGCGCCCTTCATCTCGTTGTAAACGACCCCCGCGTAGCGCAGGGCCCCTTCGGCGCCCTCCTCCGGTTCCAGGCGCCACGCTTCCTGCATGAAGGTTTCCTTGCGGAGCAGCGGGTGAAAGACCGCATCCCCGTACACGGTGAGGAGGTTGTAGAAGTCCGCATGGTTGCAGCTTGCCGCAGGGTACACCGTGCGGTCGGGATACGTGAGCGCATTGAGGAACGTGTGCATGCTCCCCTTCATGAGCACGGAAAAGGGCTCTTTCACGGGGAACTTGCGCGAGCCGCTCAGCACGGAGTGCTCGATGATGTGCGACACCCCCGTATCGTCGCGCGGCGGTGTGGCGAAGCAGAAGGCGAAGAGGTTTTCCGTGTCGGTGGTCCCCAGGTGGAACACCTCGGCCCCCGTTGCGGAATGAACGAGATGTGTCCCGTCCGCCCTGTATTCGGGAAGAGCGCGCCGCGACACCACATCGAATCCGTGGACAGACTCACGAGTTTTCATGGCACTGTGAATATACGGATCGATTCGTCCTGTGTCTATGTCGCGGCTGTATCTGCTATACTCCCCGGCCATGGAAACCCCTCTGCGGCTGAAGCTCGCGCGCCACGCGCGTTTCATGAACGCTCTCGCGACGTTTTTCGAGGAACGCGGCTACCTGCCTGTCGATACTCCGACCCTGTCCCCCTTCCTGATCCCCGAACCGGCGATCCAGGTCTTCAAGACCGACTACGTGCCGGGAATCGGCGTGCCCCACCCGCTCTGGCTCATTCCCTCTCCCGAGCTCTGGATGAAGCGACTGCTCGCCGCAGGCTCTGGCGATATCTACCAGGTCAGCAGGAGCTTTCGCAACGGCGACTTCGGGGGCCCTCACCACAACCCCGAGTTCAGCCTGCTCGAGTGGTACTCGATGAACGCCGACTACCTCGATTCCCTATCGGTGACCGAGGAACTGTTCCAGGCGCTGCTTCCCCTGGCGCCCACGGAGGAGATCCGCAGGCAGCTCGCCCCGCCCTTCCTCCGCATGACCATGGAGGAAGCGTTCGACCGTTACGCCGGCATCGATCTGGCGGCATGCCAGGACACCGGCGTTCTGCGGGAGGCGGCCCAACGGGAGAAGATCCCCCTGCCGGCGGAGACGACCTGGGAGGAGGCGTTCCACGTCGTTTTTCTCACCCGCGTCGAACCAGGCATCCCCCGGGACCGGCCTGTCGCGCTCACCGATTATCCCGCCCTGGTGCCGACAACGGCCCGAGCCGTTACGGGGACACCGTGGGCGCAGCGCTGGGAGCTGTACGTCCAGGGCGTGGAGATCGCCAACTGCTACACCGAGGAGACGGATACTGGCGCGCTCGCCACGCTCTTCCGCCACGAGGAGGAGCGCATGGGGCAGAGCCATCCCGAGCCCGATATCGCGCTCGCGGACGTCTTCCCTTCGGACTTCCCCTCCTGCTCGGGGGTCGCTCTCGGGGTGGACAGGCTTGAAATGGTCATGAACGGGGAAAAATCGCTCGAGGGGGTGATCTTCTTTCCGTTTTCCGCTATACTCCCCCGGCAATCCGGCAGAAAAGGCTGAAAGGAATTACATGATCAAGGCGAGCGACGTTGCGAAAGGCACGTTCATCCTCATCAATAATCAGCCCCACGTGTGCGTGGAGCGTGAATATGTGAATCCCGGCAAGGGCTCCGCATTCGTACGTCTGAAGCTGAAGAACATCAAGAGCGGCAGCGTGCTGCGCCAGACCAACAAGGTGCAGGACAACATGGAGGACGTCTCTGTCGAGTACAAGGAGGTGCAGTTCCTCTACGCCGACAATGAGAGCTACGCCTTCATGAACACCCAGACCTATGAGCAGTTCACGATCGCCGTCGAGGGTGAGGAAGAGAAACGGGATTTCCTCAAGGACGGGGAGAACTATCAGGTCGTGTTCTGGGAGGAGACCCCGATCGACATCAAGCTGCCCACGAAGATGGTGTTCACCGTGACCGAAGCGGAGAAGGCCGAGCGCGGTGACACGGTGAGCGGCGCGACAAAGGTCGTCACCTGTGAGACGGGTCTCAAGGTGAAGGTGCCCCTGTTTATCAAGCAGGGCGACAGGATCCTCGTGAACACGGAAACCAAGGAATACCAGGAGCGCGTCAACAGCTAGCCCGACCGGAGGATCCTTCCCGAGGGGCTACTCCCACAAGTACTCACCCGCCACGTGGAAATCGGAAGGCCCGTCCAGGATCCCCGATTCTCCGATGGCATTGCATGCCGACATGTAGGCCCTGAGGCTCGCCTCGATCACGTCCGTGCTCGTGTGCCGTCCGTGGAACCGGCGGCCCCTGAGCTCCACGGTCACGATCACCTCCGTGAGCGCCTCCGTGCCGGCGGCGAGCGTGGACACGGAATACAGCACCATGCGCGTGGAGAAACCCAGCGCCTTGTCCACCGCGCGGAACAGAGCGTCGATGGGCCCGTTGCCGTGCGAGGTCTGCGTCAGGGTCTTGCCGTCGCGGAGGATCATGACGAGTGCGACGGGCGGCGTATTCGAGCCCGTAACGACGTTGAAGGCCTGAAGCTCGTAGGGCCCGACAACGGGAGCGTTCGCATCCGCAGTCTCCTCCGAGGAGGTTCCGATGGTCGATGCCTGCAGCAGCGCGTGCAGGGACGGCTCCACGGAACCGCCGGTGAAGCCCCCTTCCGCGGGCACGAACGCCGATTGGCCGATGATCGCCTTGTTCGGATGGGTCCGCACGCCGGTGAGGCTGTCGAACAGCCGCGACGTACGGGAGATCTCCTCCAGGTGCACGCCATGGCAGATGTCGTAGCGCTCGCCGAACGCCGAGATGAGGAACGCCACCTCTTCCAGGGCGGCATTGCCTGCCCGTTCCCCGAAACCACCCACCGTCACCTCGACGTGGCCGGCTCCCGCGCGGATGGCCGCGAGCGTGTTCGCCGTTGCGAGCCCCAGGTCGTCGTGGCAGTGCACCCCGACGATCGGGGCCTTGGCGCCGTCGCCGCCGATGAGCCCCTTCACCTTTTCCACGAGCCCGGCGATTCCTTCGGGTACCAGGATGCCGTTCGTGTCGGCGAGGCTGATCACCTCCGCCCCGGCATCCCGGGCCACAAAGACTGCTTCCTCCAGGAACTCCGGCCGCGCATGCGGGGCCTCGCTGAGGGAGAACTGGGCCCTGACCCCGGCCTTTCGGGCCATACGGATGCACGCCTCGAGGTTCTTCAGCGCCTGCTGTTCGTTCGTCCTGAGCACGCGTGTGATGAACTGCGGGGAGACCGACATGAAGACGTGCAGGTGGGGTCGGGCCGCGCTCTTGAGGCAGGCGAGCGCCTTCTCCACGTCACCCTCGATGGCCCTGGCCAGAGCGGCGACCCGCGGTGTTTTCACCTCCGCGCAGACCCTCGTGACGCATTCCGCCTCTTCGCGCGAAGCTGCGGGGAAGCCCGCCTCGATGACGTCGACGCCCAACCGCTCGAGCTGCCGAGCGAGGCGCACGCGGTCCGCCGTGGAAAGCACCGCGAAGGGGAGCTTGTTGCCGTCCCGAAGAGTCGTGTCGAAAATCTCGATCCGTCGAGCCATGCCGCATGATAGCTGTTCCGCCGGGCAGGTTCAACCCAGCCAGGGTGTCGGAGACGAAGGAATACGGTGTTGAATGGGTGACAAGGACAAGGAGCCCACTATGGAAACGGGAATGAGAAAAATGGTCTTCGCGGCGCTGGCAGCCGGCGCGCTTCTGCTCACCTCGTGCGCGTCGGTGAACAATCTGGACGGCTACGATTTCCATGGAGCCCGCATAGCCTCGGAGATGGCCGATCCCCCCGAGCCCCGTGTAGACGTGGACTACGACGTCGGGATGAGGTCGCACGACCCGTTCTTCAGCGCATTCAGCATCATAGCCAACGTCGCAATGGCGAGCCAGGCAGGACATGCCGAGGGCGTCATGCGCGCGGCCCTTTCCGAAGTGGACGTCCCCGCGCTCGTCGAGCGCGAGGCAACCGCCGCGTGCATCCGGGCGCTGCGGGCTGAAGAGGAATCCTCCCGTCACGGTGCCGACTACATCCTTTCCTTCGAGATCGATGACTGGGGTCTGGACGCGCATTCATACCGCACGGCCGTATCCCTGCGCATGCACGTCACAGCGAGCCTCCGAGAGATCGGGAGCGACACATTGGTCTGGCGCGGGGACGTTACCGTGGATGAGCAGGCAAGCCCCGACATGTTCGGGCTCCCCCAGGTGGTGGGCACTCTCATGACGGCCAACACGCTTTCCGAGCTCACCGCGGAAGAGCTCACGCGTGGGTTCAACGATCTTGCCCGTCACGCGGCACGCAAGGTCTCCCGTCTCCTCGAGGACGACCTCGATTCAGCGCGGGGCGACTGGTAGGAGCCCGTCGAGCCGGGCGATCCCCATCGCTTCGAGCCGGCCCGGCGCGAGTTCATCGAGCCGGCCCGCGACCGCGTACTCCACGAGCGCCCCCGCCNNCTCGTCCGGAGGGTCTGCTCGATCTTTCCCGCCCTTTCGGTATCGCCCCGGGCGCGCGCCACGCGCGCCGCGTTGTACACGCCTTCCGCGGCAAGATCGGGATAGTCGGGGAAGAGGTAGGAGACCTTCAGGAACTCATCCACGGCATCCGCCGTCCGCCCCATGGACTCGAGCGTCCTCGCGCGCTCAAGGGCAGCACGGCCGCCGACGTCGTCGGCGCGCGTGCCCTCAAGTACACCCAGCGTATCCAGGGCGCGGTTCCAATCCCTTACCGCGGCGTAGGAACGGCCGAGCAGGAGATCCGCCTCCCCGGCAAAAGGCTCCGGCGGGGCTGCGCGCCGCACTGCCGTGATGACGTCCCGTGCCCCCGTTGGGTCCGCAGCCAGGAGCATGTCCGCGTAGGCGAGCCTGACCCCTGCCACCGCCTCGGCGGCAACGCCCCGTGTGCCCGCGGCCTTGTCGGAATACGTGCGCGCGACGTCGAGGCTTCCCTGCGCCCGTACGGAAGCGTCGAACCCCTGCACGGCGGAGAGGAGGAGCCCGCCCTGCGCACCGGCGGTGATGCAGCCCCAGTACGCGTCCAGCGCGCCGCTCGCGTCTCCCTGGAGCCGAAGCGCTTCCCCCGAAAAGAACAGCGCCTGAACGGCAAGCGTGCTGCGCGGGAAGTCGCGCGCGACCCTCTGAAAGCCGTCGTGCGCCTCCCCAAACCGTTTCGCGTCGAAATCACTCTCCGCGAGGGAGAAAAACGCCTGGGGCGCGAGGCGGCCGCCGGGATACTCGCGGGCAAGAGCGTCGAACGCCTGTCCTGCGTCCTGCTGCCTGCCGAGCCGCGCCAGTGCCCATGCCCTCTCGTAGAGGGTCTGTTCACGGATGTCCCCGGCGGGGGGTGTCCCGGACGCAGGACCAGCCACAGCCGGGGACCCCGGCTCGGCCCCGCTCACCTGCCCCGGCAGGGTGAGCGCATTGTCGAAGAGCGTCAGCGCCGCGGCATCGTCGTGGCGCAGCGTTTCGCATACGCCGGCGCGGAAGTACGCCTCCGATCGGCGTGGCTCCCCGGGTAGCTCGGCGACGACGAGGAAAGCGTCACGCGCCGGCTCCAGCTTCTGCTGCCGCAGGAGCGCCCAGCCGAGCCACCAGTGGGCATCCGCGGCATGCACCGCCGCATCGGGTTCCGTGGAGCTCCCCAGAAGAGTCACCGCCTGCGCGAGTGCATCCGCCGCATCGCCGAGCTTCTCCATGCGGTAGAAGGCTCGGCCGATGTACAGGACGATCGTCCCATGAGAGACTGAGGCAGGATTCATGGCCTGGAGGGCCTGCAGCGCAGAAAGCGCCTTGTCGAAGCTGCCCATGTTGAAAAGCGAGATCCCCAGGGAGAGCCTGCTGCGCTCCCCCACCTCGCCCGCCGACGCATCCACTGCCTGGAAGTACGGAAGGGCGCGGGGGTACTCGCCGCGCGTGGTATAGACATAGCCGATGGAATAAGCGCTCTCATTGCGCCGCGCGGATTTCGGGAACTCCTTCAGCACCCTCTGGAAATCGTCGAGCGCCGCAGCGGCCCTGCCGAGGGCGACGCCCGCGCTGCCCCGACGGAAGAGGTACTCGGACATCGACGATGAACGGGGAAAACGCCTGACCAGCGTGTCCCACCGGTCAAACGCCCCCTGCTCGTCACCCTGCTTTTCCAGGAACGAGGCCAGGAGCGCGGTTGCCTCCTCCATGCGCGCGCTGCGCGGGAACGATGCGATGAAATCGCCGAGGGCGGAAACGGCATCGGGGATTTGTCCTCCGCCGGCGATGAGGAGCGCACGCTGGAAGCCTGCCTTCTCCGCGGTGATCGCCTTAGGCCCAGCGCCTGCTTTCGCGAAGGAGGCGGCAGCATCGGCCCTGCGGCCGAGCTGGAGCTGCACCATTCCCATCGAGTACCACGAGGCCTGCTTTTCGATGCCGTCGGCAAGCGCATCTATCGCCGCCGTGTAACCCGCCAGCGCCTTGTCGTACTTCTTCGAGGCAAAGAGGATGTCCGCCTTGAGCCGCAGACCGCTCCCCCGATACGCTCCGGCGGGGAACTCCTTCTGCAGCGCATCCAGAGCGTCCTGCGCCGCGCCGTCCTCTTTCTGGCGCCACGCCACCTCGGCGGCGCGGAAAAATGCCGCCTCACGGTACGGTGAGTCGGGGTACAGGGAGATCACGGTCTGATAGCGTCTCCCCGCATCCGCGTAGTCCCCGAGTGAAAGCGCGCATTCTCCGAGGAGAAAGACGCTGTCCCGCGCGAACGGGGATTGCGGCGAATCAATCAGCACCCTCGAGTACAGGTCACGGGCGGATGCGAAACGGGTCGCACGGTACTCGATGCCGGCAAGGCGGAACGCCGCCTCGGGCCCGAGCTGTGCGGAGCTCGGATCGCCCAGGATCCTCCTGTACGTCGAGGCGGCCTCGGGAACGCGCCCCAGAGATTCCTGCGCGACACCGCTGAGCATCAGGGCGGGAAGCCGGTACGGATCCGAGCTTGAGGAGGGGCGATCGGCGAGGATGGACAGCGCCTCCGCGGAGCGGCCCAGGCGTACGCTGGCCGCGGCGCTCCAGTACTGGCTCCGGGTCAGGAGACCCGATCGGGGATGGTGGGTCCGAAAGGCAGTGAACGCGTCGACGGCATCGGCGGGGTTTCCCGCGTAGAACTGGGAGACGCCCAGCATGTACTCGGCTTCCTCGGATCCCGCCGATTCGGGAAACTCCGCCGTGATGCGCTGGAAGCTCCTGAGGGCCAGGGAATACTCGCCGTCGGCAAAGGCCTTCTTGCCGACCGACAGCAGGCCGGCCGCCGTGTCCGCGAAGGCGGGCACGGCGAGCAGGACCAGTGCGATTGCAAAGAGAGTGCGACGGCCGCCACGGCTCACGTCGTGACTTTCTCCGCCTCTTTCTCTCCGGTGAGGAGCCCCGCCGGCTGCGCCGGGGCCTTCAGCGCCTTGCGGTTCTCCTGCTTGCGGAACGTGATCTTCTCCCCGCGGAGCTCGATTTCAACGACATCGCCGGCGGTGAACCGCCCCTTGAGCATCTCCATGGACAGCGGGTCCTCGACTTCCTTCTGCAGCAGCCTGCGCAGCGGCCGGGCGCCGAACTTCTCATCGTATCCCTTGTCGATGAAGTACTCCCGCGCCTTCTTCTTCACGGAGATGGTGATCTTCTGCTCCACCAGGCGGTCAGAAATCTCCTTCACCATCAGATCGAAGATGCTCGAGAGGTGGGTCTTGGCCAGGTTGTGGAAGACCACGATCTCGTCGATGCGGTTGATGAACTCGGGACGGAACGTCTTGCGTACCTCGGTCATCACTTTTTCCTTCATGCGCTCGTAGCCGCTCCTGGCTCTCTGCCCCGCGTCTTTTTGCGTGGCGAAGCCCAATGCGGATTCACGGCGGATAAGCTCGACCCCCGCGTTGGAGGTCATGATGATGATGGTATTTTTGAAGTCGACCGTGTGGCCGTGCCCGTCGGTCATGCGGCCGTCGTCCAGCACCTGCAGCAGGCTGTTATAGACCTCGGGATGGGCTTTCTCCATCTCGTCCAGCAGGATTACGCTGTAAGGCCGCCGCCGCACGGCTTCGGTCAGCTGGCCGCCTTCGTCGAAACCGACGTATCCGGGAGGCGAGCCGATGAGCCGCGACACAGTGTGCTTTTCCTGGTATTCGGACATATCCAGCCTTATCATGGCTGTTTCGTCGCCGAACAGGAACCAGGCCAGCGAGCGGGCCAGTTCGGTCTTGCCCACGCC
>PLNO01000197.1 GCA_003141795.1 Spirochaetaceae bacterium
AGGACATGACGACCCGGCCGGAATTCTACTTCGCTCGCCGGGAGATCGCCTTCACCGACGCGGAGCTTCTGGACTTCCAATACCAGGTCTGGGCCTTGCAGAAGACGATGGCCGAGATGGAACGCGCATTGCCGGAGTTCCATGACGCCATCTACCGCACGGCTGAGATTGCCGAACGCTGCAACCTCCAATTGAACAAGGTCGAGAACCCATTCCCCGAATTCGCCGTGCCCCCCGGCCACACCATCGACAGCTACTTCGAAGAAGTCTGCCGCGAAGGCTTGAGAAAACGCCTCGAAACAGCAGTGCGCCAACTCGAGTTGCGCGGAGTTCTGCGCTCGCCTCTGCATGCGTATCAGGCGCGCCTCGATTTTGAAATCGGAATCATCAAGCAGATGAATTACCCCGGCTACTTCCTCATCGTGTGGGACTTCATCCACTACGCCAAGGAGAATGGCATCGCGGTGGGTCCCGGGCGCGGCTCGGGCGCGGGGTCGCTCGTCGCCTACAGCCTCAAGATCACGGACATCGACCCCCTGAAGTACGGGCTCCTCTTCGAGCGCTTCCTCAACCCTGAGCGAGTTTCGATGCCCGACTTCGACATCGACTTCTGCCATCGCCGCCGCGAAGAGGTGATCTCCTACGTCACGCACAAATACGGGGAAGACAAGGTGGGCCAGATCATCACCTTCGGCACCCTGAAGGCGCGCGCGGTCATCCGCGACGTCGCCCGAGTGCTTGACGTCCCCTACGACGAGGCCGATGCCATCGCGAAGCTCGTTCCCGAGGGGCCGAAGATCGACCTGGACACGGCGCTGAAGGAAAACCCCAAGCTCGTGGAGGCCACCAACCGCGGGCCGCAGTACAAGGAGCTCCTGGACATCAGCCTGAAGCTGGAGGGTCTGCACCGCCACGCCTCCACTCACGCGGCAGGCATCGTCATCGGCAGAGAGCAGCTGACGCATTTCGTGCCCTTGTACCGCGATCCCAAGACCGGGCAGGTCTCCACGCAGTACACCATGGACTACCTGGAGGAGCGCGGGCTCATCAAGATGGACTTCCTGGGCCTGAAGACGCTCACGGTGATCGAGGACGCGCTGGCCCTCGTTCGGAAGAAGGGCGTCGCCATCGAGCTGAAGTCCATTCCCGAGAACGACCCTGCCACCTTCAGGATGTTCTGCGAGGGGAAGAGCACGGGGGCGTTCCAGTTCGAAAGCTCCGGCATGCAGGGGACATTGAAGAAGGCGCACCCCAACTGCATCGAGGATCTCATCGCGCTCAACGCCCTGTACAGGCCCGGCCCCATGGAGCACCTCGACACCTACATCGAGAACAAGTCGGGCAAGAAGGCAATCGAGTATCCGTTGCCGGAGCTCGAATCCGTGCTGAAGGAGACCTACGGCGTTCCCGTCTACCAGGAGCAGGTCATGCAGATGGCCCAGGTGGTGGCGGGGTTCTCCCTCGGACAGGCCGACATCCTGCGCCGCGCCATGGGGAAAAAGAAGCCCGAGGAAATGCTCAAGATGAAGGAGCTTTTTCTCGCCGGCGCCAAGGCCAAGGGCTATGACCACAAGACGGGGGAGCGGATCTTCGAGCTTCTCTTCGCATTCAGCGGGTACGGCTTCAACAAGAGCCATTCGGCGGCGTACGCCATCCCGGCCTATCACACGATCTGGCTGAAGGCGAACCATCCGGCGGAGTTCATTGCGGCCAACTGCACGAACGACATGAGCGATACGGACCGGCTCGCTCAGCTCATCCGGGAAGCGCGGGAGATGGGCCTGGAGGTGCTGCCGCCGGACGTCAACCTCTCCACGAAAGAGTTCACCGTGGAGAAGGGGAAGATCGTTTTCGGCCTCCTGGGAATCAAGAACGTGGGCTCGGGAGCCGTGGATGCGGTCATCGCGGAGCGGGAGCGGAACGGTCCGTTCGCGAGCATCACCGATTTCTTCGACAGGATCGACTCCCACGAGGTGAACCGCAAGGTCGCCGAGGCGCTCATCATCACCGGGGCCTTCGACCGCCTCGGTGAAACGCGTGCCACTCTCATGAAGAGCCTCGAGCGGGTCATGGAGGCGTCGGCAAAGGCGCGTGAGGCCAAACGCTACGGGCAGGTGTCGCTGTTCGAGGGGGTGGCTGATGCTCCCGCGGCCGCCGTGGATCTGGAGCGCGTTGCCGAGTTTCCCGCATCGGAGCTGCTGGAAGCGGAGCGGCTGAACCTGGGGTTCTTCTTCTCCGGTCATCCTTTGGACAAATGGAAGGATCTCATCGAGCATACGGTGACGGTCGATCTTTCCCAGAAGGACACCTTCGCCAACGAGCGCTCATGCGTCATCGTCGGGATCCTGAGCGATCCCCGTGAGATCCGCACGCGCAACGGCAGGACGATGGCTTTCGCCCAGCTGGAAGACTACAACGGCGCCATCGAATGCATTTTCTTCTCGGACGTCTACGAGGCAAAACGCCCGCTCATCGTCAACGATGCCATTGTCGGTGTTCTGGGCAAGATCGATACAACACGCGGAGATGCGAAACTCAAGGTGGACGACATCATGGAACCAGGGAAACTGCCACAGAGGCCGGCGCAGGCCGTGCACGTCAGGCTACGGGACGAGGTGGGCACGGAGGAGAGCCTGCACCAGATGAGGGAATACCTGCTGGACCAGCGGGGGGGCTGCTCTCTGTACTTCCACCTCGACAGCGGCAACGGAGGCGGGGAGACCGTCGTGCAGGCGTCGTCGCAGATCCGCGTCGCCGGCTCCGAGGACGTCGTCGCCGGTCTCCGTGAGTACCCCCAGGTGGCGGACGTATGGACAGAGTGAGGATCGGCCTCGTCGGCTTCGGCACCGTCGGGTCGAGCTTCTACAACCTGCTCACCGACAGCGCGGAGAAGTTCGCGCGCCGCCTCGGCGTGGAGGTGGACGTTCCCTGGGTGGCGGTCCGCGACGCGTCGCGCAAGCGCACGGTGAAGCCGGGCACCCGGGTCGTCGCCGGGTGGAAGGAGATCCTCGACGATCCCACGGTGCCCATCGTGGTGGAGCTCGTCGGCGGCATCGACGAGCCGCTCGCGCTCATCCGTGAGGCGCTCTCCCGGGGCAAGCACGTGATCACGGCGAACAAGGCGCTCCTCTCCGTGCACGGTCGGGAGCTCTTCGCCCTGGCCGCTGAGAAAGGCGTGGAGCTGAAGTTCGAGGCCGCCGTTTGCGGCGGCATCCCCATCATCAAGGTGCTGCGGGAGAGCCTCCTGGGAAACCGCGTGGTGAGCATCGTCGGCATCGTCAACGGCACGACGAACTACATCCTCAC
>PLNO01000030.1 GCA_003141795.1 Spirochaetaceae bacterium
GGGTTCACCTTGCCGGGCATGAGGCTCGACCCGGCCTGGCGCGCGGGCAGCCGGATTTCGCCAAGACCGGCATCGGGCCCCGAGGACAGCAACCGGAGGTCGCCGGCGATCTTGATCAGCGTGGACGCCAGCGCCTTCAGCAGCCCCGACACCTCGACCAGGACGTCGGCGTTCTGCGTCGCATCTACGAGATTCTCGGCGCGAGCCAGGCCGAGACCGGTGATCTCCCGCAATTCGTCCACGACGCGGAAGATGTACTGCCGCGGCGCGGCAAGCCCTGTCCCGATCGCCGTGCCGCCCAGATTCACCACCCGCAGGCGCTCTTCGCACTTGGCGAGGCGCCAGCGGTCGCGGTTGAGCGCCTCCGCGTAGTACTGCGCCATGGCTTTCTCGATCTCCGCGATGAAGCCCTCGGTTTCCCACGGCTTGGCAATGAAGGCGGTGATTCCCGCCGAGACGGCGCGCGATATCCCCGTCACCTCGGAGTACCCGGTGATGAGGATGGAGCGGATGTCGGGATACAATCGCTTGGTTTCGCAGATCAGCTCGTCGCCGCCCATGCTGCTCATCTTCAGGTCGCTCACAATGACCTGGATGGAGTCGTGATTCGCCTCGAGTATGTCCAGCGCGCTCCGTGCGGACTGTGCTGTGTACAGTGTCACGCCCTTGCGGCTCTTCCAGAAGAACAACTCCCGATCGATCGCATCGAGGATTTTGGGTTCATCATCAACTACGAGAATCGATTGGCCGCTCACCTTTTTCTCCATTTTCTCCGTACAATGTATATCCGGTTCACCCAGTCGTCAGGCCCAGGATGAACCATGCGTGCGGCAAAGTGACCCATGGGAAACAGGGATTCAGCAGATCGACGCATCAAGCTCAGTGTGCTGGTTCCGGACGCTACGCTTCTATTGGACTTTGGTCTCATGCGGAGGAGGCTGTGAGGGAAGGCCGATCCGTTCCGCTATCCGGACGAGCTCAGCTATCGACCGGGCGCGCATTTTCTCCATGACGCGACCGCGGTGGACCTTGATGGTCTTCTCCGTCGTGCCGAGACGGCCTGCGATCTGCTTGTTGAGCATCCCCGTGATCACGAGGGAGAAAACCTCCCTCTCCCGCGGGGTAAGGAGTCGCTCGCGGTCTTCGATCTCAGCGCGTTCGCGCCGCTCCCTGCGTTCGTTCGCGTCCCTCTCCAGCGCACGCCCGATGGCGTCGAAGAGCTCCTTCTCCTGTACCGGCTTCATGAGGAAGTCCAGGGCCCCCGCCTTCATGGCGCGAACGCTCGTGGGCACATCGCCATGGCCGGTGAGGAATATGATGGGCAGATGACAGTCCGAGGCGATGAGGCTGTGTTGCAGCTCGAGGCCGTTGAGGCCGGGCATCTGTACGTCGAGCAGAAGACACCCCGCCATGTCCGGTCCCGCCGATTCGAGGAATGCTTCGGGGGTATCGAAGGCGCGCGTTTCCCACCCTGCGGATTGGAGGAGGCGGCATAGCCCGCGCAGCATATGCGGCTCGTCATCGACGACATAAACTACGACGGGAGGAGATGGCGGAGCGCCAGGGTTTCGGGGCACGGGAAAAGGATACCAGCGATCCGTATCCCGATCTACACCCGTCGCCTTTCAGCGCCCGTGCAGGCTCGACAGTGCCTGGGAGAGCTCGGCGGCTCCCTGCTCCGAGTAGCGCGGCCCGATACTATCACGTAATGTGCTATAATGGCCAGATATTCAGATAAGTCAACGTATATATTTCAAATTGATATTTTTCAGTTAATGATGAAGCTATCTGAGATAACGGCAAGCTCCACAGACCGTACGGTCGCATGGGTTTCCTCTGTTACCGCGTTATATTCCAGGTAGAGGTGATAACTGTGAAGCGTATCGCTGTTTTTCTGATATTGATCGTCGCAGCCACCGGCGCCTTTGCCGTTGATTTTGCTACATTCGAGGCTGGGTTCAACCAATTTGCCCAGGACCTTGCAACCGGGGCTCCCTTCAACGCGACGACCGGCCTCACCTGGTCGAATGCGACGGGCGATTTCCCCCACTTCGGCATCGGGCTCACCGTTGGAGCGACAACGATCCCAGCGGCCTCCATCAGTACGATGGCGAACGCGCTGGGCATTACGCTCCCTGCTGCGTTCAGCTACGTGAGCCAGTACGGAATGCCGGTTCCCGCGTACACGATCGACGCGCGCATCGGCGGCTTCGGGCTTCCCTTCGACGTCGGCGTGAAGGCCGGGTACATCCCCGCCGGAGCGCTGCAGCAGGTCTCATCATCCGTTGCCGCGGACTTCCTTCTCCTCGGAGGTGACATACGTTATTCGATTCTCAAGGACGAGGGCCTGCTCCCCAACATCTCGATCGGCCTTGGCTACACGTACATGCAGGAGACAGTGAGCGTGTCAGGGCTCATGCCGGGGGGGTGAGCGTTGCCCAAGTCTACGACGGCAGCTCCTACCACACCCTTTCATTGACTGACCCCACGCTCCAGATCGCCTCGCAGACGAACATCATCGAGGCGAAGCTCCAGGTGAGCAAGAGGCTCCTCTTCCTCACCCCGTATGCCGGCGCTGCTGCCGCATTCTCCTTCGGGTCGTCGGCGAGCGGCTCAGTCGCGAGCACGCTCCTCTACGACGGAAACCCGATCACTCAGACGCAGATCAACCAGATCACCGGGTACTACCAGTCTCAGAATCAGACCCCGCCGAGTATGTCCTCCGTCGGCTTCAGTTCGTCAGCCACGGCAGCCCCTGGTATGGACTACCGCGTCTACGGCGGCCTGTCCGTGGACATCCTCGTGATCGTCCTGGACCTCAACGCTGCCTACGATATTACGAACAATGCGTTCGGCGCCGGCGTGAACATGAGGCTCGCGCTGTAGAAGGCGCTCTGAATGCTGCCGCGCCGGTCACCGTCCGCGGCAGCACGTTCCTACGGGACGCCGCGGGGCGTCGCGCGATCACCCGCGCGCACCGTCCGCGGCTTCCTCCGTTTCGCCCGGCTTTCTTCCCACACGGTACCAGTTGATCCTGCGCGTCATCATCATGACTGCCGCGAGGATCGCGAAAAGACCCACGGACCCGATGAGCAGCGCATAATCCTCGGAGTGAAGCACGACGGCGAGAAACCCGTATGACGCGGCGAGCACGGGGAGCATGAAGATCCCCGATCGCCAGCTTTTGGCGATGGCGCACGTGTACACCGTCACAAGCGCACAGGTTGCCACGCTGCCGATGGCATAGGCCAGCGCGAAGCTCATGTGCTCCGACAGGGACAGGAGCAGCAGGTAGAACAGGCAATCGGCAAAACCGATGAAGAGGTAGGACAGCGGGTGGATCCCCCGCGAGGAGAACACCTCGAAGAGGAACAGGGCGGCGAAGGGGAGGACGAGGAAGAGGATCCCGTACTTCAGCGCGCGCGTCACCTTGAGGTAGGCGTCCACAGGGGTCATGAGGTCCACCTTGAAGCCGCTTGCGTGGATCGTCGCGGCGTCGATCTCCCCGGCCCGAAAACGTTGTGGATAGGCGCGGGCCATGGAGAGCACCTTCCATTCCGCTTCAAAACCCTTGTCGGAAAGCTCCCGCGTGGCGGGGAGGAAAGCGCCGCTGAAGTTCGGGCTCTTCCAGGAGGAGCGGATGCGCACCGACGTCTCGTCTCCCAGTGGGAGGAACGCTATGGACCCCCCTCCCTGGATGCCGAGATCGAAGGAGAAGGGGATGCTCGATGTGTCGCGTCCCGCGCTGCTGCGAAGGCCCGGCGCCGCCGCGACGATTTCTCCCGGGAAAAGCCCCGCGCTTCCCTTTCCGGGATGGAAATCGCTCGCAGCGTTTCCCCAGCGCAGCGTCGTGCGTTCGCGCAGCGCCCTCATGTCGGGGAGCTCGATGGCGACCTCGGCCTGCTCCCACAGGATGTCGGAAGGCGCGACGCGCCAGCCGGAGAAGTCGATGCCCCTGAACGAGCCGCGCACGGCAAGCCTGGTGGTGTACAGCGTCGCATCGTACATGCCGCGGCTGCGGATCTGGGGATCGAGCTCTCCGCTGATGGAAAGCGTATCGGGCAGGAAGAAGGCCCGTGACACGGTTTCCACCTTCCGGCCCGACTCGTCCACCGAACGCTCGATGTACGGAACGATGAGGATCGGACCCGCCACCGTCTGCTCCCCTCCCCATTGGCCGATGATCTCCGATTCGGTCTGGTTCCTCCTCTCCTGCCGCTCCGCCACGAGCGAATTGTATCTGGCAAGCGGCCAGAGGAGGATGAGCAGGAGCGCCCCGATGATGAGGATCTTCACGAGAAGCGCGTGCCTGCGCACGGCCCGGGGAATCGCACCGCGCCCAGATTTTCCGTTTGGTTCCATGTCGTCTCCCTTACGCGAATGATGTATGGGTACGACTATAGAACCGGCACTCTTCAGCATCCTTGCGGGAGTGTCGTTTCTTGGTGAGGCTTTATTGCCGGATTGTTGCAAAAAGAAATGCGCCGCGCGGGAANNCGGCGCCGGGAAAGAAATGCGCGGCACGGGGGGAAGCCCGTGCCGCACCGGTCAGCCCTTCACCGATCCGGCGAGCAGCCCGCTCATGAAGTAGCGGCTGAGGAAAATATAGATGAGAAGCGTCGGCAGCGCCGCGATCAGGGCTCCTGCCATCTGCACGTTCCACTCCACGGAGTAACTTCCCGCCAGGTTGTTCAGCGCCACGGTGATGGGCTGCAGCGCGGGCCGGCTCGTCACGATGACCGCGAAGAGGAAGTCGTTCCAGATCGAGGTGAACTGCCAGATCATGACCACGACGAAGCCGGGGAGAGAGAGGGGAAAGAGGATGGCGATGTAGATGCCGAGGATCCCTGCGCCGTCGATCTTGCTCGCCTCCAACAGCTCATCGGGGATACCGGCGTAGTAGTTGCGGAAGATCAGGGTGGTGATAGGGATGCCGTACACCACGTGCACGAAGATCAGCCCACCACGGCTGCCGTAGAGGTGCATGCTCTGCAGCACCCGCACGAGCGGGATGAGGATGCTCTGATAGGGGATGAACATGCCGAACAGCATGAGCGGGAACAGGATGTTCGCGCCCTTGAACCTCCACTTGGACAGCACGTAGCCGTTCATCGAGCCGAGGAACGCCGAGATCAGGGTCGCGGGCACCGCCAGCAGCACGCTGTTCATGAAGTTCTGGGCGAGCCCCTTGACCCCTGCCGACGGCACGCCGACCCACGCCTGGACGAAGCTCGCCAGGCTGAGGCTGGTGGGCAGCTTCCACATCGTGGCGAGGCTCACGTCCTTGAAGCCCTTGAGGCCGGTGACGAGCAGCACGTAGACCGGCATGAGGAAGAGGACCGAGGCGATGATCAGGAGCGCGTAGACGACGATGGTGGACGTCCGCAGCGGTTTCCGCACGGCGAGTGTCGTCATGATCGGGCCTCCGATCGTGTCGTGGAAACGAGATAGGGCACGATGAGCAGCGCGACCACGATCAGCAGGATGATGGCGATCGCGGCGCCCTGGGCGAAGTTGTTGCCGCGGAAGGTCGTGTCCCACATGTAGAAAGCAGGCACATCCGTGGCGAAGGCAGGGCCCGGCCCCGTCATTGATACCACGAGGTCGAATATCTTCAGGGATATGTGCCCCAGGACGATGAGCGCGCTCAAGGTCACGGGACGGATCATCGGGATGATGATGCGCCTGTACACCTGGAACTCCGATGCGCCGTCGACGCGCGCCGCTTCCCGCATTTCGACGGGAATCGATCGGAGGGCGGCCAGGTACATTGCCATGACGTAGCCGGACATCTGCCATGTGGCTGCAATCACGACGGAGATCATGGCGATGGAAATCCCGACGTACGGGTTTGTCAGCCCGCCGAGGCCGACGTGCCCGAGGAAGACACCGAACCCGGAATCGGGATGGATGTAGATGATGGTCGGGTCGGTGAACCAGCCCCACTTCAGGAAGCCCAGCCCGAGCTTGTCGAAGAGGAGGTTGATGCCCGTGGCGCCGGTCTGTGCCGTGCCCGGGCTGAGGATCCAGCGCCACGCGACACCGGTGACGATGTAGGAGATGGCCATGGGGAAGAGGAAGATGTTGCGGAACAACCCTTCCCCCTTGATGTGCCTGTCGAGGAGCATGGCGAGGAGGAAGCCGATCACGATGCATGCGATGAGGAACAGGACGGTGAACGTCACCGTGTTGCGAAGGTCGCAGAGGAACCTGTCCGTGGGCATTGTCCCGAAAAGCTTCGCGAAGTTGCGCAGCCCGACGAAGGTGTAGTCAGGCTCGAACGAATCCCATTTCGTGAGCGATGCGAACCCCGTGAAACCTATGAAACCGTAGACGAACACCGCGATGAGGACGACCGACGGGGCAATCAGCGCAAGCGAAATAGCCCGGTCCCGCGAGACTCCCTTCATGCATGCCCCCCTGAAAAAATCTGCCAGGCTCCTGGGAGCCTGGCAGGTTGGAATGTTGAACTCTACAGTGAAGCGGTACTATTTGCCGCCGTTGTCGGTCGCTGCCTGCTCGAGTGCCTTCTGGGTTGCCGCGACGTCGCCCTTCGTCGCGAAGGTGTTCACGATGTCCTTGTACACCGTTGCCCATTTCTCCGTTGCCGCCGCGCCGTGCACGACGCTCGGAACGATGGCGTTGGAGCTCCAGTCCTTCATTGCCGACTGGAGGTACTCGTTGAACAGCGCGGGATCACTGTCCGTGCGGGCCGCGATGGAGCCCTTCTTGGGGTTGAACGCTTCCTGGCCGGCCTTGGAGCCGCAGACCTTCAGCCAGTTCATGGCGTTGGTCTGGTTCTTCACGTTCTTGGGAAGCGTGAAGCTGTCGGACAACGCGTCGTAAATCCCGATGGATCCGGGGACCGCCTGCCAGCCGTAGCCGGTGTAGCCCTTGGCCGTGAACCAGCCGTTGACCCAGTCGCCCATGATGTGCATGGCGGCCTTGTTGTCCACCAGATACTGCACGGCCTGATCCCACGTCAGAGCCGAGTAGTCCGTGTTCACGTACGGGAGCACCTTCTTGAACGTCGCCAGGGCCTGGGTCACCTTGGCATCCGACCACGAGGTCGCGCCGGTCCAGAGGCCCTTATAGCCGTCGGCGCCGAGCGTTGCGACAAGGATCGTCTCGAAAGTGTGTCCTGCTTCCCAACCCTCTTTCGTTCCGATGGCCAGGGGGATGATTCCCTTCGACTTGAAGACCTTTGCGACCTTGAAGAACTCGTCCCAGGTCGTGGGTGGCTGGAGCTTGTTGTCTTCGAAGACCTTCTTGTTGTACCACATGACGTTGGCCCTGTGGATGTCAACGGGAACGCCCCAGTAGTGGCCCTTGTATTGCAGGAGGGAGAGGAGGTCCTTTGGGAAGACCTTATCTAGACCTTCGGAGGTGTAAAAGGCATCAAGGGGCTGCAGGTACTTCTCGGGATCGTACTTTTCAACCTCCAGGCCTGCGTGGAGCTGGAATGCGTCGGGGGGATCTCCGCCGGTCAACCGGGTGGAGAGGACCGCTTTTGCGTTGGTGCCGGCGCCGCCGGACACCGTGGCGTTGACGATCTCGACCTTGGGATACGCCTTGTGGTAGACGTCGTAGAGGGCATTGAGGCCTTCAGCCTCGCCGCCTGCCGTCCACCAGGAGAAGATTTCGAGCTTGTTGCTCTTCCCGCCACCCCCGCATGCCGCGAGGGAGAGGGAGAAGCCGAGGACAAGCGCGATCGAAAGACCGGAAATCAGTTTTCGGACCATGACCGATTCCTCCTCTTCAATTTAGATGTTTGTAATGATGACGGCTCAGGGTAGTTCTGGGGGTCGGGGCTGTCAAGCGCCGGCCCCTTTGGAGCCGGTCTCCTATGTCAGCCCGATGGCCCTGGCTTTTGCGGAAAGTTCCGCCCTGAAGTCAGGGTGCGCAATGGCGATGAGCGCCCGAACGCGCTCGCGCACCGTGCGGCCGCGCAGGTGCGCGATGCCGTGCTCGGTCACGACGATGTCCACATTGGAACGGTGCAGCGTCACCGCCGTGCCCTCGGGAAGTGTGGGGACGATCGTCGACACCTTCCCCGCCTTGGCGGTGCTGTAACATGCAATGATCGATTTGCCCATGCCGTCGAGGCCCTCCACGGCGCCGATCGCCGTGTCCGCCTGCCCGCCGGTCCCCGAATACTGGGTCGTTCCGATGGATTCACTCGCCACCTGTCCGGTAAGGTCCACCATGAGGCACGTGTTGACGGACACCATCTTCGTGTTCTGCCGGATCACCGCCGGATCGTTCACCCACCTGCCGCGCTCGAACTGCACGGCGACATTGTCGTCCAGCCAGTCGTAGAGCTTGCGGGAGCCCATCGCGAAGCAGCACACGAACTTCCCCTTCATGAGCCCCTTGCACTGGTTGGTGACCACGCCCATCTCGTAGAGCTCCATCATGGAGTCCACCATCATCTCCGTATGTACGCCGAGATCGCGCTTGTCCCTGAGGGCGAGGGCCGCCGCATTGGGGATGCCGCCGATGCCGAGCTGTATCGTGCTCCCGTTCTCCACGAGCTCGGCGATGTGCCCGCCGATGGCGAGGTCGGTGTCCGTCGGTGACGGGGAGGGGAGGGTCGGGACCTCCTGCTCGTGCTCAACGAAGAGGTCGACGCGGGAGACGTGGACCTGCGTGTCTCCGAACGTGCGGGGCAGCCGCGGATTCACTTCCAGCACGACGGTCCCCGCTGCCTCGATGACGTCCTTTTCATAGGTGATGCCGAGCGACAGGGAAACGTAGCCGTGCTTGTCCGGCGGGGTGCACGTGCCGAAGAACATGTCGGCGCGATGCGCGTGGATCCTGTCCGCCGCGGCCCGGTGCAGCATGTTCGGCACGTAGGTGACGGTGCCGGTTCCCGCCTTCAGCGCTTCCCGGGAGCCAGGGGCGTGAAACCACGAGGCGAGCTCGAAGTGCCCCTTCATCTCGGGACGCATGTAGAAGTCGTAGGGCTTGAGCGTAAGGACGGAGAACACCCGCACGTCTTCCACCCTGTCGGCCACGATGTGGAAACGCGACATGCAGCCCTGGGGCTCCGAGGCGCATTGCGCAACGATGACGTCATTGCCGCTTGCGATCCGAGAGACAGCGGTGTCGATGTCGACCAGCTTCCTCTTGTACTCGTCCTGCCACTGCATTGTCGCCTCCTTTGCCTACAGTCGAAGGAGATTTGCACCGACGGCCAGCCCCGCGCCCGAAGCGACGAACACCAACATGTCGCCCTTCTTCGTCCGGCCCTCACGGAGCGCCGTGTGCAGAGCCATGGGGATGCAGGCGGATCCCGTGTAGCCGTAGCGGTCCATGACGCACGTGGTCTTCTCCGTCGGCAGCCCCAGCTCGCCCATGACCTTGTCGATCACCGAACGGTTGATCTGCGTGAAGAGGATGTGGTCCACCTGGTCGAGCCTCCGTCCTGCCTTGTCGAGGAGACGGTGCACCATCGGCGGCCAGAGCTTCACATTGCGGTCCCCGGGGAGCCGCTGCAGAAGCTCCAGGCCCCAGGTCCCCGCGTCGAGGAGTTCCTTCGTGACGGGTTTCCGCGTGCCCCCGGCGTAGACGCCGACGTAGTTCCATTGCGTGCCGTCCGTTTTCAGCGCACCTTCGATGTAGCCCTCGGTCCCCTCCTCGTCGCGGTGCAGCAGGACCGCTCCCGCCCCGTCGGCGAAGATCGTCCAGCCGAACTCGTCCCCCGGCCGCAGATAGGCGGGCATGTCGTACACGCCGATGACCAGGGCGTAGCGGAGGGTTCGGTCGGTGATCATTGCGCGGGCAACGGTGTCCAGTGCAGTGACGAAGCTCGCGCAGGAGGCGCAGACATCGAAGGCCCCCGAATCGGTTTCCCCACCCTGAAGCCTCCCCTGGACGATGATCGCCGTGGCGGGGGAAATGTATTCGGGCGTGTCCGTTGCCACAACGAACAACCCGACGTCGGCCGGCTGCACCGCGGCATCCGCCAGGGCCGCGCGTGCGGCTTTCTCCGCGAAGTCTGCCGTCGTCTCGGGAATGCCGCGAAGGCGCGCGATGTGACGGGCGCGGATCCCGATCCTGGACTCCAGACGCTGCGCGTCGAAGGAGATGCCTGTGAGCCGGGAGAGCTCTGCGTTGTTGATTGCCTGTCCCGGGGCGTAGATCCCGGTGCCGATGATGCGGGCTGTCGCGCCCTTCACTTCCATGTTCACTCCTTCACCTCGAGCCAGTCGGCGAACCCGTGCGAGAGGTAGCCTGCGATGGCCTCGACCGCCGCGCGGGAATTGGCCGGCGATGTGTCGAACGCACTCTCGATCCCCAGGTAATGGGCGATGCCGAGGAGGAACTCGATCGCGGTCTGCTGATCGGCATCCCCATTGCCCTCGGGGTTCTTGCGATACCCCACGGCGAAGTGGCCGTAGTAATCGAGCACGGCGGAGGGCACGACGAACTCCGCCTCCCGTACCAGGGGATAGCAGTCCTTGTCGATGGAAAGGTACACGAGCCACAGCCACAGGCCCCGCAGCTCCCGTTCCAGGCGGTTCAGGGGGGCGCCGTCGCGGGGCGGCAGGTTCTGCGCGATGAAGGAGCGCACGTCGTGGCCGATGAGACGGATGAGCTCCGAGAGGTATGCTTCCTTTGATTCGAAGTAACTATAGAAGGAACCGACGGAAAGCTCGGCCCTGTCGGTGATCTCGTGGATGTTCGTGTCGAAGAACCCCTTCTCCCCGATCAGCGTCTTTCCCGCACGCAACAGCCTCTCCCGGGCGTTTGCCGCAAGGGGCACCGGCAGGGGATGCGCCGTGCCGCCGAAGACCCTGTCAGGATCGAATCCCATTCCGCCGAAAAGGCCCCTGCGGAGGATGGCATCGAGGTCGTCGACGTTGATCGCCACGCCGTGCAGCGCCGAACGGATCGCGCAGAAACGGACCCCACCGAACGCGAAGAGGTACTCGGGGAGCCCCGCCTCCTTGCCGAGCGCCGCGCTGAGGCTCTGCGTGTAGACGGCGACGAGGCTGCGTTCGTATTCGAAGAACCTGTACTGGCCTTCGCGGAAGACCGCCACCAGATCCGCATGGTTTGCGGAGAAGTCCACGACGGCGTGCACGAGGGAGTGAAGGCGTTCTGTCTGGTCGGCGCCGTGCGGCGCGGCAACGGCGTCTCGGATCATCTCCAGCACACGCTGGAGAATGCGGCGGAACAGCGTTTCCTTGCCGTCGAAGTAGCGGTAGAACACGCCATTGGAGAGCCCGGCCGCGCGGCAGATCGCCGCAACGGAGACGGTGCCGTACCACTCCTTCGAGAAAAGAGCCACCGCTGATGCGAGAAGGCGTTCCTCAATCTGCGATGAGCCCTTGTGCCCCGACAAATCGTACGCTCCATTTTCGTGAGAGATGATTCAATTGTCACGAGATTATATCGGGTTCTTTGTGCAAACGCAACAAAAAAGTGCATTCAAGTAGGACGTAAATCGAAAATATCGTGCAGAAAAAGCTTGACATCAGGATATGGCGGGTTTAAAACCGTGAGAGTTGATTCAGCTATCATGGGAGATGTAACGATGCATGTCGGCATCATCGGTCATGGAACCTGGCTCCCCTCGTCGTCGCTGAAAGCTGCGGATATCTCCCGTGCAACCGGTATCCCCGAAGAGGTCATCGCGCTCAAGTTCGGTGTGAAGAGCAAGCCGATAGCGGGTCCCTCCGAGACGACAGCGCTCATGGGACTGGCAGCGGCGCGGAACGCGCTTGCCGACGCAGGCATCGCGGGGGCCGGAATCGACCTCGTGATCTGGTGCGGTGCGCAGCACAAGGACTATCCCTGCTGGCTTGCCGGACTCTACGTCGCCGAACAGATCGGGGCCCGCGGTGCGTGGAGCTTCGACATGGAGGCCATGTGTGGCTCCATGATGGCAGCGCTGGACGTGGCAAAGTCCCTCATCATCGCCCGCGGTGACCTCGATACGGTGCTCCTCGTCTCAGGGTACCGCAACAATGACCTCATCGACCTGAAGGAACCCGGCACGCGCTTCATGCTCGACATCGGCTCGGGCGCCTCGGCGCTCGTGCTGAAGAAGAACGCCGGCCGCAACGCCGTGCTCGCCTCCGCCTTTCGCGGGGACGGCTCGTTCTCCGAGATGTGCGTGGTGCCCACGCTGGGCTCCAAGGCGTGGCCGCCGGCGCCGGGGGACGCTGAGCGCGCGCATTTCATCGTGCCCGACGAGCAATCGTTCAAGAAGAAGCTCGGCGATCTGACCCTACCCAACTTTTATGCCGTGATCCGCGAATCACTGGAGCGCTCGGGCCGCTCGGGCATCGACTACCTCGCCATCCTCCACTTCAAGCGTAGCGCCCACGAGTCGGTGCTCAAGGAGCTGGGGCTGGGACCGGAAAACACCACGTACCTCGACGAGTACGGGCACCTGGGGCAGAACGACCAGGTCTTGTCGCTCGAGCTCGGGTTGGCGGCGGGCAAGGTGCGTGACGGCGCGACATTGGTCTTTGTCGGCGCGGGGCTCGGTTTCGTCTGGGCCTCCACCGTTATCTCGTGGGGACCCTGTGAGGGATAAGGAGACGACATGCGGTTGAAGGGAAAGGTGTGCGTCGTGACGGGCGGCGCGCGGGGCATCGGCAGGGGGATCGTGGAGATCTTCGTGAAGGAAGGGGCGGAGCGCGTGTGGGCGCTGGACGTCAATCAAGCCGAGCTCACCGCGCTGGAGAACAGCCTTCCCGCTGTCAGGGGGGCGGCGGTGGACGTGACGGACTCCGCCGCCGTGAATGCTCTTGTGGAACGCATCAAGGCGGATTCCGGCAGGATCGACATCCTCGTGAACAACGCCGGCATCACCCGCGACGCGCTGATCCAGAAGATGACCGACGCCGACTGGGACGCGGTGATCAACGTGAACCTCAAGGGCGTGTTCGTCATGACCCGTGCGGTCGCGCCCCTGATGATGGAGGCAGGCACGGGATCCATCGTCAGCATCAGCTCGGTTGTCGGCCTCGACGGCAACATCGGCCAGAGCAACTACGCGGCAAGCAAGGGTGGGGTCGTCTCCATGACGAAGGGATGGGCGCGTGAGTTCGCCCGTAAGGGCGCGAAGGTACGGGCGAACGCGGTGTCGCCCGGCTACACGCGCACGCCGATGATCGCCTCGGTCCCCGAGAAGGTGCTGGAGCCGATCATCGCACGCACGCCGCTGGGGAGGCTCGCGGAGATACGCGACATCGCCAACGCCGTGCTTTTCCTGTCCAGCGACGATGCTGAGTTCATCACGGGCCAGGTCCTGCGCGTGGACGGCGGCCTGGTGCTCTAGAGAGAAGGTTCGGATGTTCGCAAATCTGGGGACGCTCTGCGGCCCCGAAGGAGGACGGTCATGAGGAAGCTGATCGTGGGATTGGCGTGCTTCACGCTGCTCGCGGTATCTGCGTTCGGGCAGAACGTGATCAAGCTGGGCGCGAACTGGCCCCTGGCTGACGTGAGCGGAATGGAATGCTCGAAGGCGGCGCAGCTCGCCGTTGACGAGATCAACGGAGCCGGCGGCGTTCTGGGCAAGAAGCTGCAGCTCGTCGTCGTGGACGACGAAGGCAAGGGCGACAAGGGCGTGGCGGCCATCGAAAAGCTCGCCACTGTCGACAAGGTCGACGTGCTACTCGGCGGCATCGCTTCGGGCGTCGCGGTAGCACAGATCCCGATACTGAAGAAATACCAGCTCGTCACCGTGGCCACGGGTGCCGCGGCAAGCGCGAGCGTGGAGAAGTCACTCGGGGCGGATTCGGACTGGTATTTCCACCTGCATCCGTGGGACTACAATCAGGGCCAGAGCTACGCGGACGGGTGGGATGCCATCCAGAAGAAGTATCCGAACGTTTCGATCAAGAAGATCTTCCTGGCGTATGAGGAAGGCGCTTTCGGCAAGTCCTCCTTCGACGCCTCCAAGGTCCTCTTCGGTACCCGTTACACCTTCGACGGGGCGTCCTTCAAGAGCGCGCTCATGGGCGGCTCCGACTACTCCTCGGTGCTGCAGGCGGCCAAAGAGTTCAAGCCCGACCTGTTCATCTGGGCCGGCTACGCGCAGGACGCCCTCCCGCTGCTCGAGCAGTCCAAGGCCATGAGGTTCTCCCCGCCCATTTTCCTCGGCGCACCCCCCGCGTGGCCCGTCGACATGGGCAAGTCGCCGCTCGCGGAAAACGTGATGCTCTACGGCATGTGGGCGCCCTCCATCAACGACATCAGCCCCGTGAGCAAGAAGTTCTACGACTCCTACGTCGCAGCGAACAAGACGCCGCCCACGAGCTACTTCGCGGCGCTCTCCTACAGCGCCGTGTACATCATCGCGGACGCCGTGAAGCGCGCAGGTGGCACGGACAAGGCGAAACTCATCGCCGCGCTGGAGGCCACGAAGTACGCGTCGCCCCTCGGTGAGACCATCACCTTCACGCCGTCGAACATCATCAAGCACCAGGGGATCAAGAACCAGAAGATCCTCCAGTGGCAGAACGGACGCCAGGAGGTGATCTGGCCTTTCGAAGTTCAGTCCAAGTCCCTCGTGTACCCGCTTCCCGCGTGGAAGTAGAAACGTAAGCTGAGCAGCCCGGCCGTGCAAATGGTCGGGCTGCCGTTCGCAAAGGACCTCATGGTGACAAACGTGATAAGGCCACGACTCGGACGGTACATTCTCTGGTGCGCGGTTGCGGCCGCGGCCGTTGTCGGTATCCTGCTCTGGAAGCCCTCCGCACTCGTGTTCGGTGTGCAGAGAGCAGGGCTGTACGCGGCGGTTGCCATTCCCATGGCTCTGGTCCTCGGGATCGTGCACATCGTGAACCTCGCCCACGGGGAGTTCATGATGGTTGCCGCGTATCTCGCCTACTTCGCGGCGCGCATCCTCGGGCTCGATCCCTTCATCTCCCTCATCCCCGTCGCGATCGTCATGGCGGCCTTCGGGCTCGTCGTGTACCTGGTCACGATCAAGCACGCGCTGAAGGCCCCCGAGCTCAACCAGCTCATCCTCACCTTCGGTCTGGGGATCGCTCTGAGCCAGTCGGTGAACCTCATGTTCACCTCGCAGTCCTGGAAGCTGTCCCTGGACTACGTGTCCACCTCCGCAACGATCGGTGAGCTCAGCTTCGGGGTCTTCGATTTCGTCTATGCGGCCGTCGCGATCGCGCTCGCCGTGGGCCTCAAGCTCTTCCTCACCCGTACGCGGTTCGGCAAGGCGGCACTCGCCGTTGGGCAGAACCCCCGGGGAGCGGCAATCGTCGGGATCAACGTGGACAGGACCTATGCGATCGTCTTCGCCCTGGCCGTAGGTCTGGTCGGCGCCGTGGGCTCCGTGTTTCTCACGAAGCAGGCCATTTTCCCGCTCGTTGGCGGGCCGTACACGATGAAGTCCTTCTGCCTCGTCGCCATGGCGGGTGTGGGCAACATCGTCGGCGTGCTGTACTGCAGCCTCGCCCTCGGGCTCTCGGAGAGCATCATCAACAGCATCAGGGGATATTCGGGCTGGTCGAACATCGTGTTCTTCGCGATCATCATCGCCACGATCCTCGTGCGGTCCTTCCGGGAGAAGAAAGCGTGACGCGCGCCGTCAGGTTCGCCCTGCCCGCCGTCGTGATCGCGGCTGCTGTCGTCATCCCCTTCGTCACCGGCCCGTATCCCCTCGCTGTCGCCCGCAGCGTGCTGATCTACATGGCCCTGGCGGTGAGCTGGGACATGCTGCTGAGGTCGGGGCAGATATCCTTCGGCATTGCGGGGTTCTTCGGTATCGGCGCCTATGCCGCCGCCATCTCCGTGCTGCGCCTCGGCGTCCCCCCGCTCCTTTCCATCCTCTGCGCCGGGGTGTTCGCGGCGCTGGTGGCGTTCCTCATGGGCTTCGTCATCCTCAGGCTGCGCGCCGTGTATTTCTCCATAACGACCCTGGCCCTTGCTGAGATCTTCCGCGTGATCGTGCAGAACTGGGGTGACTTCACCGGCGGCCCCGAAGGCATGGTCCTTCCGTCGTTGATCTTCAAAGGCGACTCCCGGGCCCTCTACTGGCTCGCCCTCGGCGCCGTGCTGCTTGCGTGCGCCGTTTCGGCGTTCTTCCAGCGCTCGCGCCTGCGCTTCGCGCTCACGGCGATCCGCAACAACGAGCTCAGCGCCCGGTCCAGCGGGATCCACATCTTCAAGTACCTCATGATCGCCTTCGTGACGACGTCCTTCATCCAGGGAATCGTCGGCGGGATCCAGCTCCAGGGGTACGGGTACGCATCGCCGGACTCGGTGTTCGATGCCTACTACACCCTTCTGCCCCTCGCCATGGCCCTCCTTGGCGGGATCTACAGCACGCCCGGACCGATCCTCGGAGCGATCCTCCTCGGTGTGGCCGCGGAGTACCTGAAACTGAAGATACCCTATGGTCACCTCGTCGTGTACGGCATCATCATCGTGCTCGTCATCCTCCTCATGCCGCAGGGGCTCTACGGTCTGTACCGCAAACGTTCGGGGCTGCGTGCAGCGGCACGCGCGCCGGCGGCGCCCGCGCAAAAGGGGGCGACCCGTGGCTGACCTCGAGATCACGAATCTCTGCAAACGGTTCGGCGGCCTGGTTGCGGTGAACGACGTCACCTTCTCCCTGGGGTGCGGGGAGATCCTCGGCGTGATCGGGCCCAACGGGGCGGGAAAGACTACCTTCATCAACCTCGTCTCTGGAGTGTATCTCCCCACGAGCGGCCAGATCAGTTTCAAGGGCCGCGACATCACCAATGTGCCCGCGCACCGGCGGGCCCAGATGGGAATCTCCCGGACCTTCCAGATCATCCATCCCCTGGAAAATCTCACCGTGGTGGAAAACGTCATGCTCGGCTTCATCTTCAGCCGCCGCAAAGGGTTGCAGGAGGCGCGCCGCTCCGCGGAGGCGCTCTGTGAATCGCTGGGCCTGACGGGGATCACGCGGGAGGTGTCCCAGATCACGATGCTGGAGCTGAAGAAGATGGAGATCGCGCATGCCCTTGCCAATGATCCCTCGATCCTCTTCCTCGACGAGGTCATGGCCGGATTGAACGTCGACGAGACGAGGGAGCTCGTGACGCTCGTGCAGAGGATCGCGCGGGAGCACAATATCGGCGTCGGGGTGGTCGAGCACGTGATGAGCGTCATTCGGGACCTCACCCACCGGGTCATCGTGTTGGAAGCGGGGGAGATCATCGCTGCCGGGCCCTATGAGCAGGTGGCCAGGGACCAGCGGGTCATCGCCGCCTACCTCGGCGGAGGCGCGTGATGCTCGAGATCAGGGACCTCGCGTGCGGCTACGGCCGCATCCCCGTTCTCACGAAGGTGAGCATCTCCGTCGGCAATGAGTCGGTCGGATTGTTCGGGCCCAACGGAGCGGGGAAAACGACGCTCATCAACGCGATCATGGGGATCATCAGGCCGCGCGCCGGATCGATCGAGGCGGACGGTCGGGACCTCACCAGGCTTCCGACGCACGAGATCGCGCGGACGGGCATCGCCCTCGTCCCGCAGGAACGGGAGCTCTTCCCCGGCATGTCGGTCGCGGACAACCTCGAGCTCGGCGCCGCCTACATCCCCCACGCGAAAGACGGCATCGAAGCGCAGCGGGAGGTCGTGCTGGGGCTCTTCCCGATCCTGCGGGAGCGTTACCGCCAGCTCGTCGGCACGATGTCCGGCGGTCAGCAGCGCATGGTGGCAATCGCACGGGCGCTCATGGCCAACCCGCGCCTGCTCATCCTCGACGAGCCGTCCCTCGGCCTTCAGCCCTCCATCGTGTCGGAGGTCTTCGAGAAGCTCGCGCAGCTCAAGGCGGGCATCTCCATCCTCGTCACGGAGCAGAACGTGCGGGAGAGCCTGCGCGCGGTGGACCGCGGCTACGTGCTGGAAAACGGGGCGGTTGCGCTGGAAGACACGGCCGCGGGCCTTTCAAACAATCCCCACGTCATCCGCTCCTACCTGGGGATATAGCAGTGGCGCGGGCAACGGTGAACGGTGTCGAGCTCCAGTACGAGCTCTCGGGGACGGGAGAGGACACGATCGTCTTCCTCAACGGGATCGCCATGTCGATCGCCCACTGGAAGCCGATCGCCGAGTCCCTCGGTCAGCGTCATCGTTGCCTGAGCCTCGACCTGAGGGGTCAGCTCCTGAGCCCTCAGGCACGGAGCGGCAATCCCATCAGTCTTTCGGACCACGTCGAGGACCTCCGCGCTCTCGTCGAAAGCCTGGGGATCGCGAAAGCTCATCTGGTCGGGACCTCTTACGGCTCTGAGGTCGCCATGATGTTCGCAGCCCGGCATCCCGTCATGACGGCAAGCCTCGTCGTCATCGACGGCGTGAGCCAGCTTGACCCGCTGCTGCGGGCTATTGCGGAGGGCTGGAAGGCCGCGGCGCTCGCCGACCCTCTCGCGTTCTATCGCACGATCGTTCCCTGGAACTATTCAGCGGCCTACATCGGCACGAACGCCGAAGCGCTTGCACGGAGAGAAACCGCCGTTGCCGGGCTGCCGCGCGGATACTTCGAGGACTTCGCGGCGCTGTGCGATGCATTCCTCGACATCGACATCACGCCGTTGCTCCCGCGGATAGCGTGTCCCACGCTCGTCCTGGTGGGGGAGAAGGACATCCTGAAGCACGCGGGCTTCGCGCGGATCATCACGAGCGGCGTCCCCGGGGCGCGGATGCGGATCCTCCCGGGCGCGGGCCACGCCGTGGTGGTCGAAAAGCCGCAGGCCGTGCTCGCCGAGGTGCAGGCGTTCCTGGACGGGATCTGAGTAAAGAGATGCCGCAAGCTCGCGGCCGGAAACGAATGCCGCAAGCTCGCGGCCGGAAACGAATGCCGCTTGCGCGGCCGGGGGGAGGGCTGCATGGACGGACACTTCGTCGATATCTCGGGCGCCCGCGTGTTCTACGTCGAACGCGGCAGCGGCATCCCCCTCCTGTACGTTCACGGGAACACCGGATCGAGCCGGTGGTTCGAGCGTGTGATGGACGTACCTGGCTGCCGGGCCATCGCGCTGGACCTTCCCAATTTCGGCCGCTCGAGTCCGCTCCCCCGGGACCCTGACATCGACGGCTATGCCGACGCCGTCATCGCATTCATTGCGGCGCTCGGCTTGGACCGACCTCTCCTCGTCGGCCATTCCCTGGGCGGGGCGGTTGCCATTTCCCTTGCCGCGCGGAGCCCCGGGCTGATCAGGGGCCTCGTGCTCGTCGACTCTTCCGCGCCGTCCGGGCTCGTGACGCCTGAGGATCGCCACCCCCTCATCGATATGATGCGCACGAATCGGGACTTCCTCGCCAAGGCGTTGGCCGCCACGGTGCCGAGCCTGAAGGACCAGGATTTCTTCAATGCCCTCGTCGACGACGCCACGCGCATGGCGGTACCCGCCTGGATCGGGAACGCACGGGCGCTCAGCAGTTTCGACTATCGCGGGCGGTGCGTGGCGTTCACGGGGTCGGTGCTCGTTCTCTGGGGCCGCAAGGACGTGATCATCACGGAAGGCATGGCCCGTGAAACAGCCGAGGCGTTTCCGCATGCCCGGCTCCAGGTCCTCGAGGACATCGGCCATTCGCCAATGGTGGAGGACCCATCGAGATTTCTCAGCACAGTGTCAGGGTTCGTTTCGGAGCTCGGAAAGGAGCGCGCATGAGTCGCGTCAGCATCGTCGGGGCGTACAATACGAGGTTCGGGAGCCTCGTGAAGAAGAACAAGGAGACGGGGGAGGTGAGCGATCTTGCCTCGATCTACGACCTCATGATCGAGGCGGGGCAGGGCGCTCTGAAGGACGCCGGCATCCCCGGCAGGGACATCGACGGGGTGTGGGTGGGAAGCTGCGCGCCGGGCCTGCTCGCGAATCAGGAGCATCTTGCCGGCATGGCGCCCGAAATCGATCCCGAAGGGCTGCGCTTCAAGCCGATGACGCGCTGCGAGGATGCGTGCGCCTCAGGGTCGGTCGCGTTGTACAATGCGCTGTACGCCGTGGAATCGGGCCGGGCCCGCATCGCCCTCGTCGTCGGCGTGGAGAAGATGAACCTCCTGGATACCAAGGCAGTGACGCACGCGCTTGCCACCTGCTCGTACTGGCCCGAGGAGGGTGCCAAGGCCGTCACCTTCCCCTGCCTGTTCGCGGAATACGCGAAAGGCTATGCGGCACGCTGGGGGCTTTCCCCCGAGACGCTGGCGAGCATGCTCGCTAGCGTCTCCGCCCTCGGCTACAGAAACGGGCTGGACAATCCGCTTGCCCATTTCGGCAAGGGCGGGCCGTCGGATAGAGCGCAGCTCGTGACCGCGGAGGCGATCCTCGCGCTGCCCGCCGAGAAGAACCCCATGATCGCCGAGCCGCTGCGCCTCCACGACTGCTCGCTCGTCTCCGACGGAGCGGCGGCTGTGGTGATCATGAGGAGCGACACGGAGGCGGGCAGGGGGGCGCGCGCCGTGGAGATCGCGGGGATCGGGCACGTCAATGAGCGCATGGCGCTGTCCGTGCGGCCCAACATGCACGAGCTCATGGCCGGCAAGGAGGCGGTGCGCCGCGCGTTCCAGGAGGCGGGGATCGGGATCTCCGATGTGGACATAGCCGAGGTGCACGACTGCTTCTCCATCAACCAGATCCTCTGCACCGAAGCGCTCGGTCTCTCAGCGGACGGGCGGGCCGGCTACGACTATATGGAAGGGCGATTCGGCCGTGACGATGCGCGCTGCAGTGTGAACCTCTCGGGCGGCCTCAAGGCGAAGGGTCACCCTGTCGGCGCCACCGGCGTCTCGATGCACGCCGTCCTCTACAAGCAACTCATCGGCGAGCCGTGGGGAGCAGTGCCGGCGCGCAAGCCGCCGGAGATCGGCGTGTCGTTCAATGTCGGAGGCTCGGGGGTCACCAACTGCGTCTCCGTGCTGAGGCGGCGCGGGTAGGGGCAGCGCTCCGCTTTGGCGGCTGCGGGCGTGGCGCCGTCGGGGTCAGCCGCACACTGCGGCCCTACTCCGCCCTGGCGTAGGTCCCGTCGGTCAGGTCGATATCGACATTGTTGTCCGCATGGGGCGGCTTGCCCTTCCACATCGCCTCGATCTCGTCCTTCTCCAGGGAGATGACGAGTGAGCCCATGAGGCTCAACCCCGTGGTCGGATACATCTCCGTCCCATGAAAGTCGGGGTCTCCGGCGTAATGGGCGAGGGCGGCCGCGGCGAGGGGCACAGCGATCCGCGTTGCCTCCCCTTGGGACATCCCGTATGCCATCAGTACCCTCTTTATAGAAGGGAACAGTCCTTTTCGCGCCAACTCGAGCGAATACTCCTGGAACCCGTTCGGCATTTCAGTGAGCGCTTCGACGTGGAAGCTGCGGACGTGCATCATCTGACGCTCGTCGATCTGCACGAACCGATACGGGCTGGGGTACGACACGAGCGAGCCCGTCTCCACGTCGTAGAGGAAGCGGGATCCCGGCGCGGCAGTCGGCGCACCGCTGGCATCCCACCATGCGCCGGCGATGTTCTGCGCATGGAAATGACCGGTGAACACGACCCGTACGCCGTAGTCCGCAAGCATCCGGGAGAAGGCGTCATTGTCCGTCACGAGATAGGCGGGGAACAGCCTCTTCTGTCCGTTAAAATGCTCCACCACCCCGTGGTGCATCATGGCGATCACCGCCTTGTTCTCTTTTCGTGCGCGCTCGAGAACTCCTTTGATCCAGGCGAGCCTCTCTGGGGTGAACGACCCC
>PLNO01000368.1 GCA_003141795.1 Spirochaetaceae bacterium
GTGCAGTGGCAAAAGGTCTACACCGAAGCAGAAAAACGACTGGAGAAACTGAGGCTGGAGATCGACGTGCGCAAGAACGTCGAGGGAATCACCTTCGCCGAGCGGACAATGCTCGCCATCGCCCAGGCCCTTTTCAAGAACGCGAAAATCATCATCCTGGACGAGCCGACTGCGGCGCTCCCCCGTCCCGACATCGAACGTCTCTTCGGTCTTGTCCGCTCACTTCGCGACACCGGGGTCGCCGTTATCTTCATCTCGCACCACCTCGAGGAGGTGTTCGAAATATGCAACCGCGTTATGGTGCTCCGCGACGGCCAGGCGGTGGGCACGTACAATATCGCGGATCTCGACATGGGCAGGCTCGTTAATCTCATCGTCGGGGAAAACCTCAACGAATACGTGCGCGCGCGAACCTCAGTCGAGGTGTCAGCCGCCCTTGAGATCAGGGGACTGACACGCCGGGGCTGCTTCGAAGACCTGAACATCACCCTGGCAAAGGGGGAGGTCGTCGGGCTCTCCGGTCTCCAGGGATCGGGCGCTTCCTCGCTGGCAGCGGCCCTTGTCGGCCTTGAACGCAGGGGACAAGGCGAGGTGCGTGTGAATGGGAAATTCTACAACGCCAGGAACCCAGGCGAGGCCTTTGCACAGGGGGTTGCACTTCTTCCCCAGGATCGCAGCCGCTTCGGACTGGTGGACATGCGACCAATCCGCGAGAATATCACGTACACGATTCTGAACAAGCTCACGGGATTCCTCGGATTCATCAGGTCGAGCCAAGAGCGTGAGATTGCGGAGTCATACATCGAGAAGCTGGGCATCGCAACACCCAGCCAGGAGAAGCAGGTAAAATCACTGAGCGGGGGGAACCAGCAGAAAGTCGTCTTCGCGAAGCTCGCGGCGACGAAGCCGTCCGTCCTGCTCCTGAATGATCCGACCCAAGGCATCGACGTTCGGGCCAAATTGGACATCTACAAGGTCATCGACGACCTGAGCGCGCAAGGCATCGCGATACTCATCGTCTCGAGCGAGGTTCGCGAACTGGTAGGGGTCTGCGATCGCATACTCGTCATGTACGAAGGTCGCATCACGAATGAGTTCCGCCGGGGAGACCGTAGAACAACACCAAGCAATATCCTCTTGGCGATCGAGGGGGGACATGATCATGCTTCACGATAGGGCCCACGCAAGAGAAATCCTGCTCGACCGGTTCATCTGGGTCGTCATCGCGCTGCTCCTGGTCTATTTCGGACTCCGCGCGCCAGGATTCGTCAGTGGCGTCAACCTGATCAATTTGCTTCTTCACGCGAGCGTTCTCGGGCTTCTTGTCGTTGGACAGGCAGTCGTGCTGCTCACCGGGAACTTCGATCTCTCCGCCGAGGGAACAATTCAGCTTACCGGCATACTCGCCGCGTGGATGATGGTCCCGGTCAATGGTTTCAGCGGCGGCGGCGGCTGGGTCCTGCCCGTCGCGCTCGTCATTCCGCTCATCATCGTGCTCGGCGCCTGCATCGGGCTCCTGAATGGAACGATGATCACTCGCCTGAAGATGAACAACTTCATCGTCACCCTGGCTATGCAGCTTGTTCTCGGGGGAATTGCCTTCTGCGTCAGCCGGGGATTCGAGATCACGAACATACCGGAAAGCTTTATGTGGCTGGGGAGCAAGGCAATCGGTTCGATACCTGTCCAGCTTTTCGTAACTGCGTTCGCGTTTATTGGTTTTCACGTCTACCTGTCGCGTTCGCGTTTCGGACGAAAGTTGTACGCGGTCGGTGGCAACCCCGAAGCGGCAAGGGCTTCGGGAATCGACCCGAAAAAAACCATCACAAAGGCATACATCATCAGTGGCATGCTCGCCGCCATTGCGGCCTGGATGTTGCTGGGGCGTGTAGGGCAGGCAAACACAAAGCTGGCTTCCGGCATGACGATGGAAATCATGGCAGCAGCCGTCATCGGGGGCGTCTCGCTGAAAGGCGGTCTCGGCTCGGTCGGCGGCGCCTTCGCGGGCGTCCTGCTCCTCTCCGTCATCGACAACGGCCTGAACCTCATGCAGATGAACGCCTTCTGGATCCAGGCTATCCGCGGATTTATCATCCTGCTGGCCCTCTTCATAGACGCCCAGAAGTACCGCTACCGGCCGTCGAGGTGAAGGAAAATCGCAACCGCCGAATACAAGGAGTCGAAATGAAGTACGACAAGAAGGTCGCCATGAAGAAGCTGCGCGAACAGAAGATCGGAACGCCATCGTGGGGATACGGCGATTCAGGCACGCGGTTCCACGTCTACCATCGTCCCTATTCGCCGCGAAATCTCGAGGAGAGGATCGATGACGCTTCCGTCGTGAACAAGCTTACGGGGGTAAGTCCATTCATCGATCTTCACACGGCGTATGACGCAAGCGACGACTGGCCGGCAGTGCGGGAGTACGCGCGCCACAAGGGCCTGGAGATCGGCGCCATCAATCCCCATCTGTTCAACCAGGACGAGTATACCCTCGGTACAGTCTGCAATCCTTCGCAGGATGTCAGGAGGAAGTCGATCGCAAAGCTGCTCGAGGGCGTCGAGATCGCGAAGCAGGTTGGTTCGCGAATAATCAGCCTGTGGTTTGCCGACGGCACTGACTATCCCGGTCAGGACAACTTTATCAAGAGGAAGGAGTACCTGGAGGAGGCGCTGCGACGAGTCTACGAGGCGATGACCGTGGAGATGAAGATGGTCATCGAATACAAGCTCTTTGAGCCGGCGTTTTACCACATGGACATTCCTGATTGGGGCACCGCCTATATGGCCGCGAGCAAGCTGGGCGACCGCGCCAAAGTGCTCGTGGACCTCGGCCACCACGCGATGGGCGCGAACATCGAGCAGATCGTGGCCATACTGCTGAGTGAGAACAAGCTCGGTGGATTCCACTGCAATGACAAGAAATATGGCGATGACGACCTGACGGTCGGTTCCATCAATCCGTATCAGCTCTTTCTCATATTCTGCGAGCTCGTGCGCGCGGAAATGTCACCCGGAACGCGAACGTGCGCCCAGGACGTGTCGGTGATGATCGATCAGAACCACAACTACAAGAACCCCATTGAGGGGACGATCCAGTCGATCATGGCAATCGAGGTCGCGTATGCGCGGGCTCTCCTCGTCGACTACGACTACCTGGAGTCCGTTCAAGTGCAAGGCGAGCTTGTGCGTGCGGAGGAGTGCCTGAAAGACGCCTACTTGACGGACGTGCGGCCCCTCCTTGCGGAAGTCCGCACAGAGATGGGTATCGATCCGGACCCGCTCATGGCTTTCAGAAAGAGCGGGTACATGGAAAAGATAACGCGTCAGAGAGAGAAGGCGTGACAGCATGAAGAACAAGGTGGGCATCTACTACGCCTATTGGACGCACGATTGGAAGGCAGACTACCTTCCGTTCGTCGCGAAGGTGAAGAATCTCGGGTTTGACGTCCTCGAAGTGCACGCCGGCCCCCTTGTCGAGCTCGGCTCGAAGGGCAGGGCGCGACTGCGGGAGCAATCCGCCGCGGAGGGGATACAGTTGAGCGCCTGTATCGGTCTCTCCCCCGCGTACGACATCGCTTCTTCGAGCTCGACCACGCGCAAGGACGGCGTCAGGTACCTCAATTCCATCGCCGATGCCATAAAGGAATGCGGAATCGACCGCGTCTCGGGGATCCTCTATTCGACCTGGCTGAGCTCCATGGAGGGAAGGAAGGGGACAAAGGCCCAGGCTTTCAAGTGGAGCACGGACGCGATGAGGGAGGCCATAAAGAAGGCCGAAGACAACCGCCTGTATTACAATATCGAAGTCGTCAACCGTTTCGAGCAGTTTCTCATCAATACGGCTGACGAAGCCGTGGAGTATGTCGAGACGGTAGGCAGCCCGAACCTGAAGATACTCCTCGACACGTATCACATGAACATCGAGGAAGACACTTTCGCCGGAGCCATACGGACCGCTGGAAAACATCTCGGGCATTTCCATATCGGGGAGAACAACCGCAAGACGCCCGGTCACGGTCACATTCCCTGGAAAGAAATCGGAAAGGCACTAAAGGAGATCAGGTATTCGGAGTGGGTCGTCATGGAGCCCTTCCTGATGCCCGGAGGAGAAGTAGGCAGGGACATCCGCGTCAACCGGGAGGTGATGCCCGGCGCTGATCTTGACGGTGAGGCGCGAAAGGCGTGCACCTTTACGCGGGCATTCCTGCGGTGATGGACATGGTATCGACACCCGGAAGACCCATGCCCGGCAGTCTGAATACACTCGATCGTACTCGGCTGCTTCTGGATGTGTCCCTGTGGTCGGGCACACTCTCGCGAATGGCCGAGGCTATTCAGCGGACGGAAGAATACGCCGACATGTACCACATTGACGTCGCGGATGCGCATTTTGTCCCGTCGTTGTTGTTTTTTCCCGATATGGTCGCGGCGATCCGAGCAGAAACGTCAAAGCCGCTGCACGTCCACTTCATGCTGGAAAACCCGCTCTCACAGGTCGACGATTTCGTGTCCGCCGGAGCCGACATCATCACGATCCATGCTGAGAACGGCGACAGGATCCCGGCTGTCGCATCTCGTTTGAGGGAGAGGAATGTCGCGGTTGGGCTGGCATTCCAGCTGGATACGGACCTGAATCTGCTCGATGACTGCCTCGACACGATCGACCTGGTGCTGATCATGGGGACACCGCTGGGGATCAAGGGCGTCGGTTTGGACCCTCGTGCCTATGAACGATTGCGCACGGTGAGGGCAAAGATTGCCTCCCGGGGCATGCACGACACGGTCATCCTGTCCGTCGACGGAGGAATTCGCGACGAGACGGTACCGAAGCTGTTTGAAGCCGGCACCGAAATGATCACCCCCGGTTCACTTGTCTTCAAGAGTCCCGATCTGGCCGGGACGGCCCGCTGGGTGCATTCTTTGCGCCGATAGGCACACAGGCTTGAGCGACTTTTCCGGCGAAGCGCGATGAACCTCTACGGCGGTCTGGACTTCGGCGGGTCATCGGTGAAGATCGGACTGGTCGGCGAGGAAGGGCGGATAATCGCCCGCAGCATTGTAGAGATCGATGCGGGCTCCGGCTTCAAGCGCATCATGACACAGGTCGCCCTGTCTCTCGAGCGTCTCCTCGGCCGGACGCAGAGGAAAGGTCGTCTTGTCTCCCTTGGGGTCGGGACCCCCGGATTCACCGACAAGGAAAGCGGGGTGCTCGTCGACGGATGCCGGAACATCCCGTCACTCCAGGGGCACTCGGTACGGGGGTATCTCGAGCGACGCTTCAAGGTGCCGGTCTTCGCGGACAACGATGCGAACTGCGCCGCTGCCGGTGAGCTCTTGTTCGGCGCGGGTCGCCGCTACAGGAGCTTTGTGATGATTACGATCGGGACGGGGATCGGCGGCGGGATCGTTCTCGACGGCGAAGTGTTCAAGGGCTCGCGGGGATATGCCGCGGAGCTGGGACACATGTGTGTCGATCCAAACGGCCCGTGGTGCGTCTGCGGGAACAGGGGCTGCTTCGAGCAGTTCTCTTCAGGAAGTGCGATACTCAGGTCGTATAACGAGCGGGCCGAAAAGAGGGGGATCCAGCCCGGCCGATCGGCACGACAGGTCATCGAGAAGGCACGGAAGGGCAATCGGCTGGCGATCGTGACTATTCGGGATTCCGCCACGGTGATCGCGCAGGCATTCGGCACACTCCTGAACATCCTGAACGTCGAGGCTTTCATCATCGGTGGCGGCGTTTCCCTTGCGGGCGACATCCTGCTGGATCCAATCCGTGAGCGGCTCCCGGACTACTGCTGGCCCCTCTTGCATGGATCAGTCGATATCGTCCAGGCCGAACTGTCCAAGGATGCCGGCATCATCGGTGCCGCTGCCCAGGCGCTCGCGAGCGGTGGCAGATGGAACAGGCTCTAGCAGGGTGTTGAAAAAGGC
>PLNO01000024.1 GCA_003141795.1 Spirochaetaceae bacterium
CCTCGATGAGGAGCTCCGTCACCTTCTGTCCGATGTCCGGAATGCCGAGCGAAGGGAAAACCACGTGGAAGGGCTGTCGCTTGCTCTTCTGGATCCCCTCCTTGAGCTGCGTAACCTTCTTTTCACCGAAGCCGGGAATCTCGAGGAGAGCGTCGGGGTCGAAGAAGTACAGGTCGTCCACGTCGTGGACGAGGTCGTTGCTCACCAGCGCGTCGATCGTCTCGGGGCCGATCCCCTCGATGTCCATCTGTCCCCTGGCGACGAAGAAGGAGAGGCGTCCGCGCACCTGATCGGGGCATTCCGGGTTGGGGCAGAAGTGGTGAGCCCCCTGCTTCTTCAAGGGCGTGCCGCAGGTCGGACACTCCACAGGGAGCTTCCACGTGGCTTCCCCCGCCTCGTTCTTTTCCAGCACCCGTTCCACCGCGGGGATGACGTCGCCCCTGCGGGAAACGGCCACCTTGTCCCCCACGGCGAGCTCCAGCAGATCGATGTACTCCTGGTTGTGCAGCGTCACGTTGGAGATGGTGGCCCCCGAGATCTTCACCGGCTCCACCCGCGCGACCGGGGTGATGCGGCCCGTGCGCCCCACCTGGATCTCGATGGCCTTCACCGTGGTTGCGCCTTCGGGCGATTCGAACTTGTACGCAATGGCCCATCGGGGGTGATGGCCCGTGTACCCGAGGCTTTCCCGCGCGCGGATGTCGTCCACCTTCACGACCACACCGTCGATCTCGTAGTCGATCCCGGCGCGCTGGCGCCGCTCCTCCTCGAGGAACGCGGCGATCCCGGACAGAGCCCCCGTGGTCCATGTCGGATGACGGGCGCCGACGTCCGCCGGGACGGCCTCCGCGGTGAAGTAGCCGACCCGCGGGTTGAGCCTGAACCCGAGGTCTTCCAGCTCTTCCAGCACCGCGACGTGCGTGGGCGGCTGCTTCTCGAAGAAGCCCTCGTAGACGAAAATGCTGAGCGGGATGACGGCGACCTCGGAGCTCTTCACCCTGCGCAGCGTGCCCGACGCGAGGTTGCGCGGGTTTGCGTAGGGCTCTTCCATGGCCGCGTTGATTGAGGAAAAGAGGCTCCGCTGGAGGAAAACCTCCCCGCGCGCTGCCACGGTGACGGGGCGGGAGAGTCGCAGAGGGACGGCGCCGATCGTCTTCACGTTGCCCGTCACGTCGTTTCCCACGAGTCCGTTGCCCCGGGTGACGGCCCGGGCAAGCACGCCCTTCTCGTAGTACAGCACGATGGAGGCGCCGTCGATCTTCTCCTCGCAGACGAACGACAGCGCGCGTTCCGCATTGCGCGCGGTCTTGTCGATCCAGGAGCCGAGCTCTTCGATCGTGTAGGATTTGTCGAGGCTCAGCACGGGGATCGAGTGGGCGACCTCCGGCAGCTCCTGCGTCAGGTCGGAGCCGACCCTTCGGGTGGGGGAGTCGGGCAGCGCGAGAGTGGGGAACTCGGTTTCAAGCGTTGTGAGCTGGTCGAAGAGCCGATCATACTCGGCGTCCGAGACCACGGGCGCGCTCTGGACGAAGTAGGCGTGCTGGTACTCCCGCAGCTTCCGGGAGAGCTCCGTGACGCGCTTTTCCGCTTCTTTTCTCGTCATGGTCGTCGACCGCAGTGTGCAATGGGCGGGCGACCCGATGCAAGATGGGAGAGGGCACCCTGCCGGGCCATTTTTGCTTGCGGCAGCCCATCAACGGTACTATGCTCTGCATCATGCGGAATCTTGCGGCAACGGTCATTCTTGTTGCGGGTACGATCGTTCTGCTGGCCGCCTGTTCTCCCTCACTCCGAGAAGAAGAGTTTCACATCGGGATCGTCGTCCCGTTGAGCGGCAATCTGGCGTCATTCGGCCCCCTGAGCCTGCAGGCTGCGCATCTGGCAGTCGACGAGGCGAACGATGCGGGCGGGATTCTCAAAGGAAAGAGGCATTACCACATTGTTCTGGTGGAAAAGGACGGAAGAAGCACTCCAGAAATGTCACTTGCCGCGGCCCAGGAGCTGATCACGCGGGACAGGGTTGCCGCCATTGTCAGTCCCGGTATCGCCGCTGCGGCCTTGCCCGCGTCCGGCCTCGCCGAAAGGTCGGGAGTTCCCATCATCCTCCGGATCCCCACCGGCCCTGAGGTGACCCGTGGCGCCCGCTACAAGTTTCGCGTGACCTTTGACGACGAATCGCAGGGCGCCTCGATAGCCCGTTTTCTCGTCCAGAAGCTTGCCGTTCGAAGGGTTGCCATTCTCTATGACTCCACCAATCTCGGCAACTCCGCGGTTGTCGACGCGTTCCAGAAGCACTTCACGGCCGCCGGCGGGCGTTTGACGTCCGTGCAGTCGTACGCATACAGGCAGACGGACTTCCGCAAACAATTGCTTCTCATCAAGGAATCTGCCCCCGAATGCCTCTTCCTGCCCAACTATTCTTACGACGTGCTCCTGCAGGTGGAACAGGCCAGGGCCCTCGGAATGTCCGCGTCCATCTTCTGCAGCGATATCATGAGCTTCGCTTCGGATTCGGATCTCGCGAAGCTGGAAGGCGCATGGATGTGTGCGCACTTCGATCCGGGCGGTTCCACTCAGAAGGCGCAACACTTCATCGCCGCGTATCGCAGGAAGTACGGCCGGCCGCCGAACGTGAGCGCGGCGCTCACGTTCGATGCCTGTTCGCTTCTGATCGACGCCGCGCGTGTCTCAGGCGACATGACGCCGGAGGAGATCAGCGCCGCGCTCCGGACTCCGCACATATTCGAGGGAGTTACGGGATCCTTGAAATACCGGGGAGGCCCGGATCCGGAGGTTGACGTGCTGATCATGAGGATCGTTCAAGGCGTGCCCACGATCCAGCAAGGGGCAGCGCCTTAGGAGTTCACCGCTGGCGGCTGGACGCTTTACGCCCTGCCGGTCTGCTCCGTGCGCAGCGTGACGGATCCGAAGAGTCTGCGGAGGGGGCCCGAGAGGGCCTCCCGAAGCGGTGCGTGCGAGCCCCCCATGCTCCTGATAAGCGTCAGGAATCCCGGAAGGCGCCCCAGGAACGACTTCCAATCCTTTGAACCCGCCGGGGTCCAGCCGGTTTCGGCGTACGCACACAGACGCGGGAAGGTCTGGTACCACAATCGCGCGCAGTCGGGGACCATCTCGGTCCAGAGCGGCGCCTCGATGCCGACGATGCTCTCCGCCGCAGCGGCATCGAGCTCGCGGAGGACAGGCTCGTACGCGTAGGCACGTTGGAGCGGAGTGAGCGCGTAGCCGTGGTCGAGGTAGCAGTCCCAGAAGTGGGAGCCGATGACCGATCTTCCGTGACGGATCGAATCGATCAGCCTCTCCCTATGCCGGAACCAGTACTGGATGCGTACCTCGGGATCCAGATCCGGGGCGAGTGAATCGTTCCAGGTGATCGTGCCTTTTCCGCGGGAGCGGAGAAACGCCGCGACGCGGTTCGTCATCCACGTCTGCAGACCTGACGGGTCCTGCAGGCCGAGGGTTCGCATGCGGGCAGCACAGTCGGGGCATTGCTGCCAGCGTTCCTTCGGCGCTTCGTCGCCGCCGATGTGGATCCACGGCCCGGGGAAGAGCTCGATGATCTCCTCGAGCATTCCCTGGAGGAACTCGAAGGTCGTCTCCTTGCCCGCGCACATGATCTCGGGCTGGATGCCGATGCGATCCCACACCTCGTAGGGGCCGCCGGTGCATCCCAGCCACGGGTAGGAGGCCAGTGCGCTCAGCGCATGTCCCGGCAGGTCGATCTCCGGGACGACGGTGATGCCTCGCGCAGCGGCATATGCGACGATCTCACGAATGTCCTCCTGCGAGTAGGNNAGCGCTGGCTCTCATGGTTCCCTTCCGCTTCGAGCCGATCCGCGTGAGGTCGGGATAACGGCGGATCTCCGGCCTCCACCCCTGGTCTTCGCTGAGGTGCCAGTGGAAAACGTTCAGCTTCTGCAAGAGCATGAGATCGAGGAGGAGCTTGACGGTGTCCTTGCCGTGGAAGTGCCGGCCTTCATCCAGCATGAAACCCCGCCATGGGAAGTGCGGCCAGTCCTCGATGTCCAGGCAGGGGAGGGGGGTGAGGCTGTCGGCGGGAATGATCTGGCGGAAGGTCTGGATCGCGTAGAGGATCCCGGCAGGGGCCGCTGCGCGCATTTCCACTCCGTCAGGGGTGACGGAGAGACGGTACCCTTCGGCTCCGAGGGTGTCCCGGAGGGAGGTTTGGACTGCGAGGGACAGGGGGCGGGAGGCTGATCCAGCGGATGCGCTGCCGTCAGCCTCCCTGCCCAGCGCTGCGGAAAGGACTGACTGGAGCTGCGCGCGAGCATCGGCCAGTGCGGGATCTGAGACGATGCTCGCGCGCGGATCGAAGCGAAAGCTGCCGGGACGCATCCTGATCGTCACCGGGCGGGGGACGATCGAGAGCGCGTCGGCAGGGGAACCCCTCAAGGAAGCCTGCACCCTGCGGGCCCGCTACTCCTGCCTGAGGAATGCGTCGGGGAATCCCTTCCGCTTGAACCACGTCAGAAGCGTGCCGCTCTCCGCCTTGTTGAGAGGACCGACGACGACCCTGAAAGTGGGCGTGCCCACGCCTGTGGAGTTCAGCACGACGGCCGGATAGGTCGATGCGAGCGTGGCCGCCAGATCCCGCGCCACTTTTTCCGTCGCGTAGGCGCCCAGCTGGACGTAAAAGGTGCCCGGCTTTCCGGAAGGCGGCAAAGCAGCGGCAGCGGCTTTGGGACGCACAGTTGTCGGAGGTTTCACGGGCGTCGCCGTTGCGGCGGTAGCCGCGGTTGTGGTCTTCGGCGTTGTCGTCGCCGTTGTCGCGGGCGTGCGCGTGTCGGCCGGCTTGGCAGCAACACCAGTCTGCTGCTCGGCGGGTTTCTGCGGTGCCGGCGCCTCGGGCGTCGCCAGCGCGAGCTTCGGGGGCTCTACGGCGGCAGGCGGTACTGCCGCGGGACCCGTCACTTCGGTCTGCACGGGTTCGGTGGGCTGAACGGCCTGCGTGACTGCCGCGGGCTGCTCGACGGGCGCGACCTCGGGAGTCGCCAGCGCGACTGCGGCCGGCGGAGGGGTCGGAGAGGGAGCTGGCGTTTCCCCTCCGACGATCTCCTGCGCGACCGATTCATCCGGTGCGGCTGCCTCAGCGAGTGCGACATCCGCGGGCTGCTCAGGGGCAGGGCTGACGCCGGGCTCGCCGATCACCGCGGTGATCGCGGGCGGGGTCTCGACTGCCGGCTGCTGGGCGACCTGTGTGGTTGCGGGCTGCGCGGGGGTCTCAGCGGGTTTGGTGTAGGCGAACTTCGGATCCTCCCGCGGGGGCTGGAAGAGCTGTTTTTGCGGGCTGCGTGTCGCTGCCGCTGCGGCGATCGCCGCGTCGTCTGCACCTGGAGCAGCGGTCTGCGCGGGCACTATGGCAGCCGTCGGGGTGGTTGTCGCCGGGTTCGTGGCGGCCGTGGTTGTCGCTGACGGCGTCGTCGCCGGCTGCTCGGGCTGCGGGGCCTCGGGGGTATTGGCAGGCACCGCCGGCGTGGCCGCTGCGGCAGCGGTGGTAGCTGGGATCGGCTGCGTGGGGAGGCTTTCCACCTGGGGTGTCGGCTCGGCGGCCGTTGTTGTCGTGGCGGCCTGCGTCGTATCTGCGGTCTGGGTCGTGTCGGGGGTCG
>PLNO01000371.1 GCA_003141795.1 Spirochaetaceae bacterium
CTGCCAGGGCGACGAGGGCCTGCCCCGCGACGTTCGGATCGACGTCCCGAAACGAGCCCTCCGCTATTCCCTTGCGGACGATGTCGGCGAAGTAATCCTGATAGCGTCGATAGGGTGCGTTCAGCTCCTTCCAGATCTCAGGTTCCCTGCGCGCCTGCTGCCAGAACTCGAGGAAGAGCCCCACCCTGCCGTCGGCGGCCGTGAACACACCNNGACGATGACATCTTCAATGTCGCTCCCAGCCCGACGTCGATCTGCACGAGCCAGTCGCGAAAGAGCTCGAGAAAGATCGCCTGCTTGCTGGGAAAGTGATGGTAGAAGGCGCCCTTGCTCACCTCCGCCGCCGTACAGATCTCCGCGACGCCTGTCGTCTCGTAGCCCTTCTCAGCGAACAGCCGTATGGCGCTGTCCAGGATTTTCTTTCGGGTTTCTTCACTTCGCGCTTGCACATCGGCTCCCTATGTAATAATACCGACCGGTCGGTATGAATATAGACCAAAAAAAAACATTTGTCCAGCACGCGTCAATGCTCCGAAAAGGGAGGTAGGAAATGAATGAGTCGCCACGAAGCGCGGAGGACCGACGGCCAGTGGCGCTTGAGCGGGAGGGAGCCTCCGAGAAGGAGGTCACGATGGTGCCCCTGCTCAAGCGTCATCAGGTTCAGGCTCCCATAGCGGCAGGCCACAGGCAGGCGGAGGTCAGTGTGTTCTCGGCCCTGAACATGCGAAGCGTACGGCGCATCGCCGCGGAGCCTTCCGTGGAGCACGCTGACGATCAGCGCGAACGGGAACGTCGACAGATCGGACGGCCCAGCCTGGCGGAACCGTTTCGAGCCGTGCGTTGGTCGCAGAGTAGATAGGCAAGGAGCCCGACCTGCTGACCGTATAGATCCTGCGGCGAGCGAAACTGCAGGGTTACCTCGGGGGCAACAGCGCCAAGGTCGGCGCGGGTAGGTTCAGGCGGTTGAGACCCGTGCAACCGGCTTAGCGTGCTTTATTTTCCGTTTTCTGAGACGACCCCTATTGGGCCAAACCGTCACTGCACAATTGGTCCCGTAACGAAGCGCGGAGTCAAATCTGGGCCCGCATATGTAACTATCTGTGTGAAGCCTTTGTCGCCGCCCTGTATTAGGCGAACTCAAATGGAATCACTTGAAGAAGTTTTTATTGGGGTCGTATGATGACGTGGGTGTAGGAGAGGTAGCCTTAGAATATGTGTCCGCTCCACCCCCCCCAAAAAACAACCCAGGTGCTTTGATAGTAAGTACATTTCCAGAAATTGACCAGTTGAGGGTTGCTGTACTGCCGACCACGCTATTAGTGTTATATTCAGACTCAAAAGCAGGGGCAACCCCAAAAAAATCCGCTTTGTCGACAGTTAAGGTAACGTCTGAATTTGTTGGAGTGTAAGTCCCGTATGCAATAACTCTCACTGACATTTGCGGCAGATCGGCGTTCGCAAAGACAAAAGTATGATCTGCGTTGAATTGGTAATAATAAAGGCCATTTTGGGCGGCCCACGCTCCTATCAAACCAGAATTTGTATTGTTTGATGTGTTTTGGTTTTGCATACGGCTACTTGCCTGAGTCGATGCTAAGGCGGATTCATCGTCTAGATCGACCACCCGGTATTTGAAGTGTGAAGGTTTTGTTCGGTCTGCGACAAGACTGGCTTTTTCCTCCATGGCATAGGTTTGCGATGTCGTGTACTTGCCGTTAGAATCCACACTCAGCTCGTAATCAAAAGTTTCATCGCCAAAAACCATATTCTGAGTGTCAAAAACAAATACCCTCAGGTGGCGAGGCTTATCAGCCAGATTTGTAAGCCTAATTGTATAGTTGGTGTTAGAATAAGTATACCATTCGCAAATAAGATCGGGGGCACACGAACCTTCGGCGGTCATGTAGCCATCCTCAATTAGCTCCTGTTCGGCGGGCGTGTTCTGCATGTCATGATTGTTCTGGAGCGCGTTTAGAACGGTTGCCCCGTTGCCGAACTTTGCAGTTGGATCGGCACCGGCCTTCAACAAGGTTGACACCACTGCAGGGTTGTGATTTTGCCAGGCAGCATATAAAAGAGGAGTCAGGCCGCTGTTGTCTTTTGTGTTGACGTCTGCGCCAGCCTTCAACAGAATCTCCAGCACCACGGGGTTGATATTGTATTGTGCCGCCAAGCTGAATGGCGTCACTCCATCCCGCCTCCGAGCCTTCACATTGGCCCCCGCTTTCAGTAGGTCAGAGAATACATCTGCATTCGGATTGCCGGCCGCCCACATTAGCGGCGTTGTGTCGTTTTCAGCGGTCTTTGCATTGACATCTGAGCCAGCTTGAATCAACAGGGAGATAACACCAGGATTTGGGTTGAGCTGGGCGGCCTCCATGAGCCATGTTATGCCGTTGCCTCCCTTCGACTTGGGATCAAACCGGGCATCTTTGATTGCTTGTTGCAAGTCTGCGACCGTTCCAGCGTTCACTATCTGATTCACGCTGACTGCTGCCAAAAGCTGCCGATAGGCGGGCGTACCCATAAGCGCGGGGTTCTTATGTGCATAGGAAAGAACAGTGTTACCGAACTTATCAGTCGCCTTTGCATCAGCACCGGCCTTCAGCAACACTGACACAATTTGAGGATTCTTATTGTGAAGAGCGGCGTTCATGAGCGCCGTCATGCCATTTCCTTCATCTTTTACGTTGACTTCGGCACCGACTTCGAGCAACGCTGAAACAACTTCTGCATTCTGATTCGTTGCGGCTGCCATTGTGAGCGCGGTGCCCCCGCTGTTGTGCTTAGCATTGACATCGACACCGGCCTCCACAAGCACTCGAATAACGTCTGCCTCTGGATTGCTTTGGGCCGCCCACATAAGCCACGTCATTCCGTCGCTGGAAGTTGCCTTGGCATTAATTCGCCCTTTTTGTATTGCTTGCTGTAAAGCGGAAGCAGTTCCGGATTGGATTATTTGTTGAACATCAACTTGTTGTGCTGTTAAAGGCGAAAGAACCACGGAGCCCATTGCAAACAGAAGCAGTGAACGCAGTGTCCTCATAGCCTTCACATCTCCTAACTCGAAGTCATTCGATGGACTAAATTCATATTTCTGACTAAAAATGTCAACAATTATCCAAATTCCTCATGAACTATGATAACGCTCCATCCCCGAAATGCGCTGACATAGGCGGTCATGAGAAGCCCCTACTTTCCAATTACCTCATTCAATCCTTCGATCAGTTGATCCATTTCCTCTGGAGTCACCTGCCCGAGCCTCTTCCCTATCCGGTCGATAGACAGTGTCCTTATCTGACTGATCTTTATCCAAGCCTTCCTTGATTGCAAAGGGTCCTGGAGCTCATGAGTCAACGGAAATCCGGCTTTTTGCGGTTGGCTCGTGATTGCCATCGCGATGACGGTACCCGACCGGTCATTGAACACGTCGTGACTCAACACCACGACGGGCCGATTGCCGGCCTGTCCATGACCGCGAGTTGGATTCAAATCCGCCCAATGGATCGACCCTCTCAGAATGCGGGCCATTCAGCGGAGTCCTCCTGGATCCCCTCCTCGGCAAATGACTTCTCGTATTCGGGGTCGAGCTTCGCGGACTCCCGAGCGAGTCTGGACCTGTCGATCCGGCTCAGCTTCTCACTGAGGGCCACTTCGATGGCCTGACTTCGATTGGCAAAGGCCTCCTGCTTTACGAGAGTATCGAGTCGCAGGACAATTTTTTTGTCGATTGTAATAGCGATCTTTGCCTTGCCCATGATTCATCCCCTGGTATGATAATACATCATACCAAGAGGGCCGTCAATCCGAGCGCGCCCTCCAGGGGCCTGTCGGACTCTGGGGGTTCTTTTGGGAGACAGCTCCCCGCAGAGTTTTGGAGCGACACATTCCGGACATTGAGGAAAAGGTAAAAAGCGCACGTCACTTGCAGTTTTTACCTTTTCCACAATGCGTGCGGATCCGTCAGGAAAATCCTGATGCAGGGCCAGGGCCACTGAGTCTGCCGACGAGCAAAGCGAGGTATGTCCGCCTTGAACGACACCGACATCGTGGCTCCGACCGTGGGCCGTATTCCCGTTATTTCCTCAGGTGGGGGAAGTTCTGCTGCCTGCGGGCCTCGAAGAGGAGGATGCCGGCGGCAACGGAAACGTTGAAGGAATCGACATGGCCCGCGGCGGGGATGCTGATGAGGAAGTCACACTTCTCTTTGACCAGACGGTGCAGGCCCGTGCCTTCGCTTCCCATGACGATGCACACCTTGCCCTTGAGATCGAGCCCCCCGGTGAGCTGGCCTTCCGCATCGGCCCCGTAGATCCAGAAGCCCTTCTCCTTCAGCAGCTCCAGGGATTGGACGATGTTGGCCACGACGGCCAGGGGCACGTATTCGCTTGCACCCGAGGAGACTTTGCTCACCGTCTGGCTTTCCTGCGCCGACCTGCGGGAGGGAAGGATCACGAGCTCCACGCCGAACTGGTCGGCGGAGCGGAGGATCGCCCCGAGGTTCTGAGGGTCGGTGATACCGTCGAGCACGAGCACGAGAGACGTCTCGGATTCAAGCGCCGCGAGGTGGTGCTTGAGGCTCGATTTCTGAGAGGCCGTGGGCCGCTCCAGCACGAGCATGACGCCGCGGTGCGCGTCGGACCCGCACAACCGGGTCAGCTCTGAATCGTCCACCTCGGACACGGGTACGCCCTTGTGCTCCGCGAGCTGCCGGATGCGCTCGATACGCTGGCCCTCGCGTGAGATGAGGAGCGTGCCCGTGCCGGCGCCCTTCTCCAGCGCCTCTTCGATCGAATGAAACCCGTAAACGTTCTCAGCCACCTATCCCCCCGTTCCGAAATTGCGAACGACATCCGGCTTGCCGTCCCCATCCGTGTCCCGCTCGTAACGCTGGACGTACGTGCCGTCCAGGAGGTACACCCAGATGTCGATCTTGCCGCTGTCCTTCGAGTCGATCTCAACCCGCTGCAGCACACCGCCCTTGTAGTAGTAGAAGGTGTCCATGATCCCGTTCCCCTTGAAGTCCATCTGCTCCTCGGAGACGCGGCCTGCGGAGTCATAGAGTACCCTGTAATCGACCTTTCCGTCACCATTGCGATCGAGCTCCACCACGCCGTTGGGCGTGCCCTGGGGGGCCGTGGGCGGCGGCGCCGGTATGGGCGATTGGGCCGGCAGGGGCTGAGCTGCCAGACTGAGGAGCACGAATGCTGCGGCGAGCAGGGAGGCGCGTGGATGGGGTTTCATCACCTACCCATCGACACGGCGTGCCGTAAAGTTCAGCGCCCGCTCATTCCTTAAGGACAAGGCTCATCGCAACGCGCAACTTCATCGGCGGACTTCCCGGCGCGTCGATTGACAGGGCGCGGTCCTGCGGCTACGCTTCGCTCTGAATGAGGCAGACGACGACCGAGCTGACAAACGATCCCGTTCTCCTCTCGCTGCTGGAGCGGATCAGGAGCACCCTTGATCCCGAGCGCGTCTACCTATTCGGTTCGAGGGCAAGGGGTCAGGCAACTCCGGACAGCGACTATGATTTTCTCGTCGTCGTCCCGCAATCGGACAAGCCTCGCTACAGGCGGGACCAGGAGGCGTACCTGGCGCTGTGCGGAAGCGGTGCTGCAAAGGACATCATTGTGCTTACGCGGGCGGAGTTCGAGTCCTCCCGTCGAGCTGCCTCGTCGTTGACCTCAGCGGTTCTCAGCGAGGGAATCCTTCTGCATGAATCCGGAAACGCAAGCTGAAGCTGCCGCATGGCTGGCCAAAGCGCGCACTGATCTGCGCGCAGCCCGGGCTGATATGAACGCATATCCGCCGATCACCAGCGATGCGTTGTTTCACTGCCAGCAGGCGGTAGAGAAAGCGTTGAAGGGGTTCTTGGCCACCAAAGAAAAACCGCTTCAGAAGACCCATGACTTTGGAATCGCTCGGGCAGCTCGTGTTGAGCATCGCACCCTCGCTTCGTGACGTTGTTTCAGGTGCCTATTTTCTTTCCATCTACGCGAGTGAGTTCCGGTATCCCGGCGAATCGCCGGAGCCTGATCTGACAACAGCGGAGGCGGGCATCGAGACTGCCTCTCGTGCCGTTGCCGCGATTGCGTCCTTGATGGAGAGGAACGGCTGAGTTCAACGACCGCTCACTCCTTGCGGAACACGAGGATGTTCTGGTGGATCAGCGACGGGATGAACGCGTACTGGTAGCCGTAGAGGTGGAGCTTCTTGGAGACGTCGTACCAGATGAGGTTCGCCTTCCAGACCAGCCCCGGAATGGAGGAGAGAACCGCGGCGAGGTCCGAGGAGAGGCAATGGTAGGTATTCTCCCGGTACATGTCGCCGATGAAGCTGACCAGGTAGCCGCGAGGCTTGAGAAGACCCGCTGCCTGCTCGAAGATTTCCCGCATCTGGAGGAGCCACTCCTCCTTGGAGCCGTACTCGGTTCCATGAAACGCCGAGAGCTTGCTCTTGCGCGCGGGCCGCGGCTTCTCCCCCACCCTCTTGAACGTGCCGGGGGAACGGCCAGCGGTGTCCATCTTCCAATAGGGGACGTCGGTGAGCACGCAATCGAAGGTCCTGTCCGAAAGGTTCTTCAGAACGTCGCGCGCATCGCCCAAGAACGTTTTCTGTTCTTCAATGCCCTCCAGAGCACATACTTCCTTGTAAATGTCTATCCATCGGGGGTTCAGCTCGAGACCGACACCCGTCCTTCCGCAGAGTGAGGCTCCCAGGAGCACACCACCGACGCCCATGAAAGGGTCGAGCACCGTCTGACCCTTCTTCGTGAAGGCCTGAATGAGATCCGCGCACAGCTCAGGTGGCTTCTGCCCGCCGTGCTCGTTGCGCAGGCTGTGCTGCATGCTGGGAGGATAGGGCTTCGTGATCACAGATCGCGTCCAGAAAACCCACTCGCGGCCCGTCAGGTCGTTGACCGTGTTGTTCTCCGAGTAGAACCCGCGGGATTTCCCTTCGGCGTCGAGGAGCTCTTTCTTCTGACGCTTCACGCTACGCACCCTCCACGGCCACGTGGAAGAGGTACTCGACGACGGTACGGCGCGTTGACACCCCTGCGCCGTTGCCGAAGACCGGGTAGGGCATCTCCGTCACGCTCGTTCTCCCCCGGGAGGAGAGGATCGTACTGATCTGCTCGCGGTCGAGGATCCCCTCGGAGCTGTAGGAGAGGAAGACGTGGGAAGCGCGCACCGCGTCCACCAGGGCGCGCAGAGCGCCTGCCGCGCCCTGCTTCCGGGAAAACGGGCTGCGGAGCCCTGCCCTGTCGAACTTCCGCGTCTTTCCGAAGAGCTCGGGCTTCTCCCAGCGCGCCAGGTTCTCCAGCACGTGGTAGTTGTCGCAGTACTGTCGCTGGTTGTACGGAGGATCGAAGTAGGCGACCTCCACGGGGAGAGTGGAGGCGAGCGCGACCATGTCGCCCTCCAGCACCTCGATGTTCGACCCTGTCAGAGGCTCGAGCGCGCGCAGGACGAAAGGCTCCTTCACGCGCTCATCGACGAGGTGATGGCCTTTCACCATGCTCTCCCCCGCGATGTTCTTCAGGAACGCATCGTACTGACCGAGCGTGTTGGCCACCCGATCCGCGGCAAGGAGGAAGCTCGCGAGAAGAGCGTCATGCTCGGGCTGCGTTATCTCGCGGTTCGCGCTGAGCCGCTCGATCTCGGATCTGATGGCGTCCATGCGGCCGCAGTTTGCGGCGGTAAAGTAGGTGCCGGCGTACGCTTCGGTGATGTAGCCGCTGGAGGGCGAAAGGGCGTTGAGACGCTCCACCAGATCCGTGATCCGCGCGCTCCGCTGGAAGAAGCCCCTGAGGATGACGCAGTTGGAGCGCAGGGCGTCCACGGCGATGATCCGTGCGGCGCCATGGGAGGCCATGGCAAGGCTCACGGCACCCGTGCCGAAAAAGCCGTCGAGAAACGAACGCGGCGGACCGGCGATTGCGCAGATCTGCTCCGCGATCCTCTCCCTGAGCTGCCGCTTGGAGCCGATGTATTTGCGGGTGAAAGGTAAAACGGGGTTGTCAGCCCGCTCGCGTGTCGTCGATGCGCTCAATGAGCTCGTTGACCTTCTGCGCAAGGCCAGGAAAGGCATCGCGCTTGCGCAGGTGAACCCGCACCATGCGCTCTCCCGAGAGCGCCCTGTCGATGTCCTCCTCCATCCTGTATACGGGGCCTGCGATCCTGTTGGTCATGAAGATGCCCGCGATGATGGCAACGACCATGATGGCGAGGTCGTTGAAGAGGAGCACGGGGAGGATCACGAGGACGACGCTGGGATCGATTCCCTTGCCGCCCGCGCGGATGATCGCGTAGTAGACACCTGCGATCGCGGCGAACACGAGCAGCCCCGCCACGACCACAGACAGGGCCACAGCGATGATCCTGTACTGGAGCCTTCCGTCCACGACCTTGATCTTCCGCGGATGCATCTGAGTTCCTGCCACCTCTGTCCTCACCCTTCGTACACGAGTGCTCGTGTCTCTCCGCTCAAAACTTCACGGGCGCCCAGCGCCAGCGCTTCCAGCTCGTTCTCACCCGGGAATAGCATGACGGGCGCAAGGAACTTCACCCGTGTGGAAATCTCCTGCACGACCCTCGGTGAATAGGCGAGCCCTCCGGTGAGGACGATGGCGTCCACCGCGCCCTCAGTGTAGGCGGCAAGCCCGGTAATCGATTTGGCGATCTGGTAGCAGAGCGCCCGAATGAGCTCGTCGCAGAGGGTGGCATCGAGCGTCCCGCCGCCCTCGGCCGACTTCTCTATGGAGGGAAAATCGTTGGTTCCAAGGTAGGCGACAAGGCCTCCCTTGCCCGTGAGCATGAGCTGCAGCGCCTGGGGATCGTGCTGGTGGGCAAGAACCCACCGCATCCAGTCCCCCGCGGGAACGGTGCCCGCCCTCTCTATGGCGAAAGGGCCCTCACCGTCCAGTGCGTTGTTGACGTCGACGACCTTGCCGTTGACGTGGATCCCGATGGAGATGCCGCCGCCCATGTGGGCCACGATCATCGTACATTCGGTGTAGGGCTTCCCGATCTGCCGCGCCGCCTTCTTCGCGGTGGCTTTCTGGTTCAATGCGTGGAAGATGCACCTGCGGGGGATCTCTGGGATGCCGGTGCGACGTGTGATGGGGACGAGCTCATCCACGACAACGGGGTCCACGATGAACGCCTTGATTCCGAGCTCCGCGGCAAGGGAGTCGGCGATCAGCGCCCCGAGGTTGGAGGCATGGATCCCGTACCTGCATGCCAGCAGGTCCGACTTCATCTGGTCGTTCACCTCGTACACGCCACCTTGAAGGGGCTTCAACAACCCCCCGCGGCCCACGACTGCCGAGATTTCCGAAAGCGGGACCCCCGACTCACCAACGCCTTTTCGGACCGCGGCATTACGTAGACCGAGCTGGTCCTGGAGCCTTTTCAGCCCGGCAAGCTCTTCGGAGGCGTGAACGACACCCTTCTTCCAGACCTCCGCGGAGTCCCTGTAGATGGCGCATTTCGTGGAGGTGGAGCCAGGGTTGATAGCAAGTATCGTAAAGCTCATCTGCGGGGATTCTACAAGAGGTGGGGCGGCGGATCAAGAACTGAGGCACCGGTAGAGTCAGCGGGAGAAGTGCTGGAATTCTTCCCTGCGGGTGTTATACTATGGACGAGCAAGATAACCTTCCCCGGCATGGGGAAAAAGGAGGACATCTGATGAAGAAGCTCTTGTTGCCTTTGGCAGCCATACTGCTTCTGGCCTTTGCCGTCCCCACCGCGTTCGCCGATGCAGAGCTGGGGATTGGACTGACACCGGGACAGATTTCCGGGAACACGGACGCCAACGCGCAGCCCCTGGAAAGCTTCCACGTGGGCTGGAGCTGGACGATCCTGTACCTGAGCTGGGACGCCTATGCCATGCCCGACTACTGGGTCTGGAACGCAACGGGTGGAAGCTATGCAGTTCCCGGCTTCCTGAACCTCTTCGACGCGGGGATCAAGCTCACGTTGCAGCCGTTTACCGCATATCTCGAGGTGGGAACCGACTACCTCTACCTCCGCGGCGGGAACACGTACCCCAACATGGGCGTCAATGCGCGGCTCGGCTTGGGCCTGAGGTTCGGTTGGTGGGGGGTTGACCTCTCCGGGACCCAGGTATTTGCCAGCTTCGGTGACATGGAAGCGGCGTTCAAGGATGCGGCGGCCGGAAATACCGCCACGTTGCTGAACGGCCTCGTTCCCACACTGAACTTTACGATCTACTTTTAAGGGAGGTTAAAAAATGAAGATGCGAAAACTTCTCCCGCTTGCAATACTTGCGGTCGTTGCGCTGGTCGCGCTTTCGAGCTGCGATGCAATGCTGGACGCGATATTCAGCAAAAACTCGATCAAGGTAGATGCCTGGGTTTATGCTCCATACACTGCATACCCATCCGCCTATTGGGACTACTACTACAATTCTGGAAGCGTAACTGTGTCGCTTTCGGGTGCGGCTAGTACATCTCAGAGCGTCAATAGCTACTCTAGCTACGACGGGACTTATATCCATTACATTCTCAACTTCAACGGTCTGGCGGACGGAACGTACTATCCGTCAGCTACTTTCACTGGCTATTACTACGGAGGAACAACGGCTGCAAGTACGCAGATTTACAATTCCTCTGGTACGGCAACAATCAGCTATTCATCGATAACCATGCCATACACCGGGACCTATTCCACTGACTCCACAGGACACTCGCTTTCTATCGTGATGGTGCCATAGCGTCTAACTACAAAGGTATTCGCGAGGGCTGCCCCAACGGGCGGCCCTTTTCATTTCCCCGCCACGTACTTCAGTATCAGCACGAAATGGGACGCGGCACCGGCGCTCACGAATAGATGCCAGATCTCGTGGTTGCCGAAACCGGGGACGATCTTGAGCTTCTTGATCGAATAGATCGCCGCTCCGCCGGTATAGAACAGGCCGCCGGCCAGGAGCCAGAGGAGGCCGGGCAGGGGAAGGTTTCGTAGCAGCGGAACGATGCCGATCACGGCGAGCCATCCCATGATGATGTACAGCGCCGTGGAAACCCAGCCCGGCACCTGCTGGAAGAAGAAGACCTTCGACAGGATCCCCACGAGCGCGAACGCCCACACCGCAACGAGGAGGATCGTCCCCATGGGGTACGGCAGGGTCACGACGCAGATCGGGGTGTAAGTGCCTGCGATCAGGAGGAAGATCGCCGAATGATCCATGCGGCGGAGGAGCAGGTCTTTCTCCGGGGTCGTACGGATGAGGTGGTAGAGCGCGCTGGCGAGGAACAGCAGGATGAGACTGACGCCGTAGACCGCCAGCACGAGCTTTCGCAGGGGCAACGGGGGGCTGAACACGAGGAGAGCCACGAGCCCGACCACTGCCGCAACCGCTGAAACCAGGTGTGTGAGACCGCTGACGGGGTCCTTGAGCTTCATAGGAGAATCATGATCGGCCACGTCGTGGTTTTATGCAAGGCGGGAAAGCAAAAAAAATCTGAATGGACCGAGTGTCGATGGTTGATCCAGGGACGTCAGGCAACTGCAGGTTGGGACGACTCGACAAACCTCGAATGATGTATTACGTATCTGTAATACGAGGAACGATATATGCTTTCAGTAGAACTGCCAGAGGAATTGGAAAGAAAAGTGAAGCACATCGCAACCGCTTGGGAGGCATGGGTCCGGGCTGGTGATCTCCAAATCGTTGGGGCGCACCGTCCGAACGCTGCTCATCCAGTGTGGCCCTCAGCCAGGAATGCAGCCGGCACGTGGTTTCATGTCGGGATGGGTCACCCAACTCCATGTTAGGCGTCAGCGTTTTCGGCCCGTGCAGTCAGATGGTCATAGTCACGGTGCCGCGCAGGGAAGAGGCCTCTGCAATGACCTTAGTTCTTCTGTGCGACCGCGACCATTCCGGGACGTTGGTGCGATGCGATGGGCGGGACCATTTCGAACTATCTCCTGAGCCGGCGCCGGTGCTATCGTCGAGCGTCGAGTAGATAGTCGATCCGAGGCAACACGCGATTGGCCCATACCGGTCAAGTGAGAGTGCTGGTACCGTTATCCTGGATCGGAAATGCCCGCCCGGACTTGGAGTCAAATTAGACTCCGCGCCGACGTCTCCGTGTTGACCTTGGGGCACTCACGGCATAGGGTAGGTCATGGTCGCAATGGACAGCATACGGGCCCGAATTAAGGCGCGACACTATCTGTTGTCCAAACATGCTACCGACCAACTGATCGTGCGGGACATCAGCGTTGCCGAGGTAGAACAGGCGCTCCTTGGGGAAGCGGAGTTGATCGAGGATTACCCTCAGGACAAGTATGGCCCCAGCTGCTTGATTCTTGGGTATACTAATACCGGTAGGGCGCTGCATGTGCAGTGCGCCTACTCCGATCCGATGATTGTCAAGATCGTGACGGTCTATGAGCCCGATCCGGGCAGGTGGATCGAGATGCGGATCCGCAGGCGGGAATAGGAGATGCAGATGCCGGAGACATTAGTCGACGCCAAGGTTACTTACACGGTGGAGTATGACGGACAAGTCTACATCGTGGAGCATGTTCCCGCCAAGGTCTCTCAGGAGACCGGAGAGCAGTACTTTGCGCCAGAGACGGTTGAGCGCATTCGTGCCTTGATCAAGAGCCGGCGGAAGCCCGATAAGGTCATCGAAACACCTGTTTACGAGTTCGCATGAGCTGACGCCTAACAAATCGTTGGAGCAGTCCGCGGGAGAATCGACCGTGAGACGGTGTTCAGTCTGCCTGAACTGAATGAAGTGATTCTGAATCGGCGCGGCTGCTCGACTCCATGTCATCTCTCCCCGAGTCTTGACCGATATGCACGGAGTGAGCATCATTGTGCATATGAGAACTACACTGAACATAGACGGGACGCTCATTCGGGAAGCGTCAAGGCTCACCGGGGTGTCGGAGAAGACTGCTCTCGTAAAGATGGGACTCGAGGCGCTCATCGCCAGGGAGAGCGCTCGAAGGTTAGCGAGGCTCGGCGGTACCGAGAAGCAAGCTATGCCGATCCCCAGGAGGCGGCCTGCGGGCAAGGCATGATTCTCGCCGACACCTCGGTCTGGATTGACCACTTCCGCCGGCGGAACTCAAAGGTTGCGGACCTGTTGGAGAATGGCGAAGTTCTCATCCACCCCTTTGTCGTGGGTGAGCTGGCTTGCGGGAATCTGAAGAACCGCAAGGAGATTCTTGACCTTCTGCAAGAACTCCCTGCCGCAACGGTTGCCGAACAATCTGAAGTGCTGACACTTATCGACTCACAAAAACTCCATGGAAAAGGAATTGGATGGATTGACGCACACTTGGTCGCGTCGGCTCTGCTCTCTGGTGCAAAGTTGCTGACGCACGATAAGGCTTTGGGAAAGACTGCGTCCGAGCTTGGAGTTGCGATCGGCCATTCGCACTGAGGCTGAGTCGGAATCCGTCCTTGTTGAGCCGCGACTCCGCCGCGCGAGATCAGGCCTTGAGCAAGCCCTTTCTGACCATGCTCTTCGCCGCCGCGACGATTGCCTCGTGGGGGTCGCGTGGTGTCCAATCAAGCACCCGCCGAGCTTTCTCGTTGGAGGTCTTCTTGGTGTAGCCGAGGTCAGGGACGGACGGACGGAGCTCGGCATTGAAGAGCGCGACGATGCGCAGCACGAGACTGGGGATCGAGCGGGTTGGGACGCGCCTGGCCGCGTCGCCGAGCTCCGCTTTGATGACGGCGCCGATCTCTTTCATCGGGAGCGCCCGGCCATTCGAGAGCAGGAACCGCTCGCCCGCAGCCCCCGGATTGGTCATTGCCAGGATGTGCGCGCTGGCCACGTCGCGGACGTCGATGATCGGCATGAAAAGGTCGGGGAAGGCCGGCATGGCCCCATCGAGCATGCGCTGAATCAGGTGGTTGGAGCCGGAGATGTCCTTGCCCATCACCGGTCCCATGACCGCGACGGGAAGCATCGTAGTGAGCTCCAGCGCGCCACCCTCGGCGGCCATGAAGTCCCATGCCGCGCGCTCGGCGAGGGTCTTGCTTTTGCCGTACGCATCCACGCCGGGGCCGTCGACAATGGTCCAGTCATTCTCGGTGAACGTGTGGTCGCTGTGCGGGTGTCCCCAGCTCACGGCGTGGAACGCCGAGGTGAGAACGACGCGCTTCGCACCCGCCTTGCGAGCCGCTCGTAGCACGCGCAGGGTTCCTTCGCGAGCGGGGACAATCAGATCGTCTTCGTTCGCGACGTGCCCGGGTTGCACCGGGGAGGCGACGTGAAGAACGAAGTCGACGTCGGCGACGGCTTCCGCCCAGCCTTTGTCGCTCATGAGATCCGCGGCGACGAAGCTCAGGTTGTCTCCATGGACCATACCCGCATCCTCGATGACGGCCCGCACGGCGGCTTCCTTGGCGAGTGATCGGATGGTGGTACGGACGAGATGGTCCCGCTCGAGGAGCTGGAGGATGCAGTGTCCGGCAATGAAGCCGGAGCCACCGGTGACGAGAACACGCTTCTGGCTCATGACGGGGTTCCTTCCTTGCTCATGCTTGGACTCTGGTCTGACGCTCACGCCAGCGCAATGGGGTGGTCCGCTCCCAGGCGCGAAACGCGCGGACGAACGAATTGGGCTCCACGAAGCCGAGCAGCATGGCAATGGCCACCGTATCGAGCTCGGTATTGGCGAGGAGCCGGCTCGCCGTCGTGCGCCTCACCCCCGCGAGCTGCTGCTGGAAGCTCGTTTTGCATTCATCGAGGCGGCGCTGAAGGGTGCGGCTGCTGACCCTGAGTCGGCGCGCCACCGCCGCGATGCTGGGCCGACGGCCTTCGCTCAGCTGCCGCGCGATCGCCACGCGCACCTCGCCTACGAGCGCGGAGAATCCCTCTCCTTGGGCGATCCTTTTTTCGAGGCCCTCCAGCACGTGCGCAAAGGCTCCACCGTCCGCGGTGACGAATGGCACGTCGAGCGCTACTCGATCGAACACCATCGCGTCGTGCGCCGCCCCGAAGACGATGGGGCATTCGAAGTGGCGGCGCAGGAGCACGCGGTCCATGGGACGACGGGCCAGCTCGAGTCGAATTGGTGTGACCTGCCCGGCGGTGCCCTGCCGCGCCAGCTCCCTGAGCGAGGCCATGGTCGTATCGACGAGCAGGCGCATGACCTCGCCCGTTGCCTGGAGCCAGCGATAGCGCACGGTCGCCTCGTCACCCTCGATATCGACCTCGACGAGCTCGGGGCAGGTCAGACGCTTGTATCGGGAGAGGGCCGAAAGCGCGTGGCGAAAGTCAGGCGCGTGCAGCGC
>PLNO01000228.1 GCA_003141795.1 Spirochaetaceae bacterium
GGAAAACGACGACGACGGAGCGTATCCTCTTCTATACGGGGAAAACCCACCGGATCGGCGAAGTGGACAATGGCGAAGCGACGATGGACTGGATGGATCAGGAGCAGGAGCGCGGCATCACGATCACAGCCGCGGCAACGACCTGCTACTGGCGTGAAAAACAGATCAACATCATCGACACCCCGGGGCACGTGGATTTCACGGCTGAAGTCGAACGCTCCCTCCGCGTGCTGGACGGCGCGGTTGCCATCTTCGACGCCGTGGGAGGCGTGGAGCCGCAATCGGAGACCGTCTGGCACCAGGCGGACCGGTACTCCGTGCCCCGCATCGCCTATATCAACAAGAACGACCGGATCGGGGCCAACTTCCACGGCGTGCTCGAGGAAATGCGGGAAAAACTCGGCACCGTCCCCCTCCCCCTGCAATTGCCCATCGGAGCGGAGTCGGAGTTCGAAGGCGTGATCGACCTCGTCCAGATGCGGGAGATCCGCTGGAGCCAGGAGGACCAGGGCATAACGATCGACTACGCGCCCATCGATGCCTCCCGCCAGGCGGAGGCGCATAAATGGCGGGAGAACCTCGTCGACCATCTCAGCCACGTCTCCGACGCGCTCACGGAGCTCTACCTCGCCGGTACGGAGATCCCCCTGGACGTCCTCCACGCGGCCATCCGCAAAGGGACCCTCGTCCGGGCGTTCACGCCCGTTCTCTGCGGGGCGTCCCTGCGCAACATGGGCGTGCAGCCGCTCCTGGACGCCGTTATCGACTTCCTCCCCTCCCCGCTGGAGGTGCCGGCGGCAAAGGGCCATCACGTGAAGAAGGACGACGCCGTCGACGTCCCCTGCAAGCCGGAGGCCTTCGCCCTGGGGCTCGTTTTCAAGCTGCAGGCCAACCGGGAGGCGGGAAACCTCTGCTACGTGCGGATGTACTCGGGAAAGATCAAGGAAGGCCAGACCGTCTACAACATCACCAAGAAGAAGCGCGAAAGGGTGAACCGTCTCCTGCGCATGCACGCCAACCATTCCCAGCAGCTCGATCAGGTGGAGGCCGGGGACATCGCCGTGATGATCGGCCTGAAAGGCTCGCAGACCGGCGACACCCTCGGCGTGGAAGCCTTCCCCATCCTCCTGGAAAAGATGCACTTCCCCGAGCCCGTCATCTCGGTGGCAATCGAGCCGAAGACCCTCTCGGAGCGCAAGAAGCTCATCGAGGTCCTGGAAATCCTCGCCCTCGAAGACCCCACGTTCTCCGTGAAGGAGAACGATGAGACGGGGGAGCTCATCATCTCGGGGATGGGAGAGCTGCACCTCGACGTGCTGGTCACGAGGATCTTCCGGGAGTTCAAGGTGGAAGCACGGGTGGGCAAGCCGCAGGTTTCCTACCGGGAGACGATCAGCTCCGAGGTCACGCACACGGAGAAGTACCACAGGACGATCGCGGGCAAGGAGCACGCGGCCACCATCACCATCACGGTGACGCCGCTGCCGCGCGGGCAGGGCAACGAGTTCGTCTCGAAGCTTCCCGACGGGGCGCTGCCCGACGAGCTCCTGGCCGCGGTGGAGCGCGGCGTCAATGCGGCGTTCGGCTCGGGTGTCGTCTACGGATACCCGGCGCTCGACATCAGCGTCCAGCTCGTGGAGGCGGAGTTCCATCAGGCCACATCGACGGCGATCGCTTTCGAGGCTGCGGGGGCCATGGCGTACGACAGCGCGTGTCGCAAGGCAAACCCCATACTGCTGGAGCCCATCATGGCGGTGGACGTGCTCTCCCCTTCCGAGTTCCTCGGCGAGGTGATCGGCAACCTCAACGCGCGCCAGGGCCTCATCCTCAACGTGGAGAGCAAACCGGGCGCCGACCACGTGAAGGCGCAGGCGTCCCTCGTCTCGATGTTCGGCTATTCCACCGCGCTGCGCAGCGCCACGCAGGGCAGGGCGACGTTCACGATGGAGTTCTCCCATTTCGCTGAAAAAGTGGGGGGTTTCGGAGAGTCTCGATAGCGGTTCAGACTGCGGAATTTGTTGACAAAACAGTGTGTGACGGACTACAGTCCTTTATCCTCTGACAGCAAAGGAGCCCAGAATGAGTGTCCCGACTCGCTCGCTGCGAAACGTCGCCTTCGCCGGCCACGGCGGAACGGGCAAAACCACCCTGGTGGAAGAGTTGCTCGTCGCTGGCGGTGTGATTCCCAAGGCTGAGAAGGTGGAGACGGGGAAGACGGTGAGCGACTTCACCGAGGAAGAGATAGCCCACAAGATCTCCGTGCACACTTCCCTCAGCCACGTCATGTGGAAAGACTGCAAGATCAACATCCTGGACACCCCGGGCTCCGCGGACTTCGTCGGAGAGGTCGTCGCGGCGTTCCGGGTCGCTGACTGCGCCGCCCTGCTCGTGGGCGCCGACGTCGGCGTGCAGATCGAAACGATCAAGCTGTGGCGCCGCCTCACGAAGTCCGGCATGCCGCGCTTCATCTTCATCAACAAGATGGACAAGGATCGGGCGGATTTCGACACGGTCGTCGCGGATCTCACGGACAAGTTCAAGGCCACCTTCGTCCCCGTGGTCATCCCCATCGGCGCCGCGGCGGACTTCAAGGGCATCGTGGACCTCATCGAAATGAAGGCGTACATCGACGGCAAGGAAGCCCCTGTTCCCGAAGCGATCAAGGCAGAGGCCGATGCCGCGCGCCTTTCGCTCATCGAAAGCGCCGCCGAAGGCGACGATGCGCTCATCGAAAAGTTCTTCGCGGAGGGCAAGCTCGCCCCGGAAGAAATCCGCAAGGGCCTCACCAGCGGCATGAAGTCGGGCAAGTTCTTCCCCGTGCTCTGTGGTGCCGCCTCCGTTGCAGCGGGCGTTCCCTCGCTGCTGGACTTCATCACGTATGCCGTTCCCTCCCCCGGGGGAGAGGTCAAAGGAGCGGACGCCGGCGGCAAGGAGATCACGCGGAAGGTGTCCGAATCGGAGCCTGCCTCCTGCTTCATTTTCAAGACCGCCCTGGACCAATTCACCGGCAAGCTCTCCTACTTCAAGGTCATGTCGGGAAAGATCAGCCTCGACACCGACCTGGTGTGCGTGCGCGAAGCCAAGAAGGAAAAGCTCACCAAGATGTGCACGTGCCAGGGCAAGAAGCTGGAGGACGTCGGAGAGCTCGTCGCGGGAGACCTCGGGCTGTTCACCAAGAGCGCGGGGGTCCGCACCAACGACACGCTGCACTCCCCTGAGGCGCCCATTGTGTACCCCCACCTGGAGCTGCCCACCCCCGTCCACGCGCTTGCAATCGTGGCAAAGCAGAAGAAGGACGAGGACAAGATGAACCAGATGCTCCAGCGCACCACGGAAGAGGACCTCACCTTCGTTATTTCCTACGAGAAAGAGACGAAGGAAACTGTCATCTCCGGCATGGGAGAGCTGCACATCTCCATGATCCTCAACAAGATCCGTGAGAATCAGAAGATCGACATGGAGACGAAGGTGCCGCGCGTTGCCTACCGGGAAACGATCCAGGGCAAGGCCGATGCCGAATACTCGCACAAGAAGCAGACCGGCGGGCACGGCCAGTACGCAAAGGTCGTCCTGGAGGTCAACCCGATCCCCCGGGGGGAGAAATACAAGTTCACCAACGCGATCTTCGGAGGCGCGGTCTCCAAGGGCTATATCCCCGGCGTGGAGAAGGGGATCATAGAGGCCATGGAAGCGGGGATCCTCGCGGGGTACCCCGTGGTGGACGTGGAGGCGCGGATCGTCGACGGCAAGGAGCATCCCGTGGACTCCTCGGAGCTCGCGTTCAAGCTCGCAGCGCGTGAAGCCTTCCGTGAGTGCATGAGAAACGCCAAACCCGTTCTCCTCGAACCGGTCTGCCACCTCACCGTCTTCGTGGACGAGCAATACCTCGGCGCCGTGCTCTCGGACTTGAGTGGGAAACGCGGCAAGGTGCTCGGTCAGAGCCCCATCGGCGGCGGGATACTGGAGATCAAGGCACAGGTCCCCCAGGCGGAGCTCATGCGCTACGCCATCGACCTGAAGGCGCTCACGGCGAGCACGGGGTCGTTCGAGCTCGCCTTCGATCACTACAGCCCCATCTCGGGCAGGATCANNGATCAAGGCCGCACAGGCCGCGAAGGTGGAAGAGAAGGAATGACGCTTCGGACCTGAAGCTGAGGGGCGGTCGTAAGGCCGCCCTTTTTTTCGGGCCGGTGACCGCCCTACAGGATCAGCCGCTCGGGCAGGAAGAAGTGCAGCACAGCAGCGGCAAGCCCTATCACACCGATGGCCATGCGGTACCCCGTGGCCATCTTCTCCGACCGATCCGTTCTGTTGTCCACGCGCTCGGCGGGGAAAAGCGCGTCCTGCTTGAACACCTCGAAAAGCAGCGCGACACCCATGGCCATGCCGGCAAGGGAGGGAAAGAGGTCACCGAGCACGATCGGCGGTTCCGCCGGCACGAACAACGTCCCGAACCCGACGAGAAGGGTGAAGAGCCCCGTTGCCATCTTGGCGCGACGCACGGAGAGTGCGGCGAGGATCGCGGTAAGTCCGGCGAACTTGCCGGCAAACCAATCGGAGCAGAGCGTCAGTCCACCGAGCAGATTGGAGACGACGGACAGGAAATAGAACTGCAGCATCTCTCCCCTCCCCTGTCAACGATCATAGGAAAGCCGACCGGAGGCGTCAAGCGCTGCGAAAGCGAGTCAGTGCCGGCGAAAGCCGACCAACGGAGGGGGCTCTGGTCAGTGGGCGGCGCGCGAGGAGAGGGAGAGGCGCGTCTTCGCGCCAGCGACAGTCACGTCGGCCTGGATGCGCTTTAAAGCGACAGAGTACGGAAGCTCGCCACGGAGCGTCATGGGGGATTTGGTGAGCTGCCCCGAGAGGGTGAGCTCAGCTCCGGTATCCGGGGCGACGACATGCACGGAGGCATCAGGCGGGTTTTCCGTCGAGCCTTCCACCGGCTTCGCCGCGATGAACGTCACACCGATGATGAGCGTCTCCTCGTGAGGCGTTGCGCGAAGCACGACCTGCCAGCCGGCCACTGTCGCACGATCCGTCGGGCCGTGCGGCATGAAGCGGAGAACCGCGAGCACGGCGAGGGCGAGGAACAACAGGGGGAAAAACGAGGCCCGTCCACGTTTCCTGGGAGGAGTCGAGGGCGGCGGATGAGGGGGGTGTCGGACGGGGCGGTTCGCCTCAGGACGCGCATCGTCGTAGAACTCGGCGCCCTTCTTGATACTGAGGACGGGATGCTTCATTGCCAGAGAACGCGGGAAATGAGCGGCACGAGATCCTCCGCGAGGAACCATCCCATGCGGCGTGCGGCCACCCGACCCACGTGCGCGTGAAGAGAGACGCCGAACCAGGCGGCGTGCGCCGGCGTCATTCCCCCGGCAATGCCCGCGGCGATGATGCCGGCAAGAACGTCCCCGGAGCCTCCCGTGGCAAGCGCAGCATTCCCCGCGTCAAGGATGCCATAGCGTCCCTCGGGCGTGGCCACCACCGTGCAATGCCCCTTGAGAACGATCACTGCGTTGAGCCGGGCGCTTAAGCTCAGCGCATGATCGACCGGGTCGTCCAGCACCGCCTCCCGGTCATCGCCGCTCAGCCGGGAGAACTCCGCGGGGTGCGGTGTGAGGACCCATCGGCCGCCCAGGTCGATCGCGCGCTGTTCTGCCGCCCGGCCGAGAAGCGTGAGAGCGTCAGCGTCCATGACTCCTGACACCGGCAGGGAGATCAGCGTGTCGAGCCACTGCGCGCGGGATTCCGTGAGCCCCCACCCGGGGCCCGCGAGAACGCCGGAGAAGCCCTTCGGGCCCCATGGCCGTCCCATCTCTGTCGACGGCCCTTCCCAGGGCCTGCACATGATCGAGGTGAGACGGGGTGCAATGACGGGGTAGGAATCGGCGTCAGCAAAGAGCGTCACGAGCCCCAGCCGCGAGCGGGCCGCCGCCGTTGCGCACAGCCACGCGGCACCCGTGGTCCCCCGGGAGCCGGCAAAGACCGCGAGGTGGCCGCGCCTGTTCTTGTGCGTATCCGCGGGAATGTGCGGCAGGAGCGTCTTCCACGCGCGCAGGGGAACGAGCTCACCGGGGATGCCCGGGTCATCCAGGAGAGCGGGAGGAAAACCGACGGGGATGACGAGGATCCTCCCGCAGAGGCTGCGCGCGCGGGGAAGGTAGAGGCAGAGCTTGGGCAGCCCCATGGTGAGTGTGACGTCGGCGCGGAGGGCGGGATGATCGGCGCGGTAGCCGTCCCCCACCCCGCTGGGCACGTCGATGGCGATCGTCCTGACGCCGCGGCTGTTGACTGCCGCCAGGAGGTCGGCAATCGGAGGACGGAGCGGCCCCCTGATGCCCGTGCCCGCCACGCCGTCGAACACCCAGGAGGCGTCGGCCATACGGGCCATGACGGCATCGGCCTGTTCTGGCCATGAGAGACATTCGATGCCCAGGGCCTCGCAGCCGGCGAGCATGAGCGCGGGGTCCGCGCCCGCCGCGGGCCGACCCGCCGCGAGGATGATCGTGAGGGGGCCTGTACGCTCGACTGCGGCCTGGCGCGCCATCACGAAGGCGTCGCCGCCATTGTTGCCCTTGCCGGCGAGGAAGACGAGCCTGCCGCGGGGCTTCCGTCCGTCCCAGACCTGGCGGCGCACGGCGGCCCAGGATTTCACTCCGGCGTCCTCCATGAGCAGGGTGCCGGGGATCGCGAACTCGGCCTGCGTCCGACCATCGATCCGCGCCATGGCCTCCGAGCTCACGACCTTCACGTCATTTCCCCTTCAACAAAAGGTCGGATCGCCACCAGGAGATGTGGGCTGAGGTGAGGTCCGCGAGGATGCCGTACAGGATCCCCGTGGAGGAGAGGTGGATGTCCCTGAACGAGAGCCCGGAATCCTCGATCACCACGTGGCGGCGGGCGCGCACCCTGCCCGAGCCGTCGAGGATCTGAAGCGTGTACAGGTTGGTGTCCGTGTAGGCGAGGAGGTAGAGATAGCCCCCGGCGCTGACCCCGAGGAGGTNNGCCTTCCTTTTCCCTGTGCGCCGGGTTCTGCGGGAACTCGACGAAACGGGGGCTGTACTGTTTCGTGCGCAGGTCGAGCTTGTAGGCACGGGCAACGACGGCGTCCGGCGGGGGAGCGGCGGCGGAGGAAGTGTCCACAGCCTCCTTGTACGAGTAGATAACGAGGTACAGGATCGGGTTCTGCTGATCGGGGACGATGCCCGTGAGAACGGGGCGCGTGCCCTTCTGAGGCCGCGACGGGAGGTTCTTGTCGCCGATCTCCACCTGGTAGAGAGGGACGCCGTCGCGAGAATACCAGTAGACCTTCCACGAGCCGCCCGGAAGGCGGCAGACCACGACGAGCTGGTCGTTGGCGGTCACCGACAGGGAGTACACGAAGGGGAACGGCGTCCCGCCGATGCCCTCCTGCCCGATGTATCCCAGCGCCTTGCCCTTGCGGTCGAACCGCAGGATCACCCTGCTCAGGAGCACGCCGTGATCGGCATCCTTCACCGTTTTCGCATCGGTCACCGCGTCTTCCACGTAGAGCGTTCGGTCGCTTGCCACGGCGATCTTGCCGATGTCGGAGAAAGGATAGGTGACGTACCCGCGGGTGCTCACCTCGTCCGTTGCGTTGGGATCCACGGGGCTCAGGATGGTCGGCGCGGGGTTCGTCTGCGGATTGTACAGGAGGAAGATCAGGTCTCCGTACGAGGAGAACTCCATGATCTTTCCCGCGCTGCCGTTGGCGACGTAGAACCAGCCGTCCTTCATGAAGACGGTATTGGACCGCTCGACCATGGCGTTCTCGAACTGGAACAGGTCGACCTGGTCCTCCATCTTGCCCATGGAGAGGGTGAAAAGCTCGTCGCTCACGAGCTCTTCGATGCCCTTCCTCTGACACCCGACGAGTACAAAGAGGGTGATGCACGTCACGACGAGCGAGAAAACGGCCATTCTGGGGAAGTGGTGCGACATGGACACCCCATGGTAGCGGCCTTCCCTTGACCTGTCAATCTCTCGGGAGGTACAATGAGACATGCTCGAGAAAATCCTCACCTTCTTCCTGGGCTCGCAGCACGAGCGGGATTTGAAGGAACTCGTCCCCCTCGTGCAGAAGATCAACTCCCTCGAGCCTGAGGTCATGGCATACGCGGAAGAAGACTTCTCACGAAAGACCACGGAGTTCCGCGCGCGCATCGCGGGCGGAGAATCCCTTGACAGCCTCCTGCCGGAGGCGTACGCGCTGGTGCGCGAGGCGGCTCGACGGAAGCTCGGAGAGCGCACGTTCGACGTACAGCTCATGGGCGCTGTCGTCCTTCACAAGGGCCGCATCACGGAGATGAAAACGGGGGAAGGCAAGACCCTCGCGAGCGTTCCCGCCGCCTACCTCAACAGCCTCACCGGCAAGGGCGTACACGTCATCACCGTCAACGACTACCTGGCAGAACGCGATGCGGGCTGGATGGGCCCCATTTTCTCCCTCCTCGGGGTGAGCGTCGGGGTCATCCTCAGCCAGATGGACAACGTTCAGCGCAAAGAGGCGTACGCGAAGGACATCACCTACGGCACGAACAACGAGTTCGGGTTCGACT
>PLNO01000298.1 GCA_003141795.1 Spirochaetaceae bacterium
CGGGGGCATCGCGATGCAGATGAAATCGTCTGGCAGCTCCTGGTGCACGTCGTTCAGCTCGTCCTTGAATCCGAGGAGGCGGTCACGAGCTGCCGCTTGGCTCTGCATGAATCCGACGATCGCGGGCCGTTTGCGTCCCCTCCCAAGGAGATATCGCGCCGCCATCCTTCCGGCATTGTAGTTGTCTGATGTGATCGTGTGGAACTCGGCTCCCGCGAGCCTACGGTCGACGACGATTATGGGGACGCCGGAACCGGCAATGTTCCGCGCGAGCGGAAGATTCTTCTCGCTGCAGGGAACCCACAGGAGGCCGTCGACCCGCTTCTCCATGATCATCTTCAGGTTATTCTCTTCCTTGCTTCCTTTTTCGTCGCTGTTGCAGAGAATCAGCGAATACCCCTTCTTGGCCAGCACCCTTTCTGCCGCTGCGATGATCGTCGGATAGAAGGCCAGAGAGATCTGCGGGACGACAAAGCCGACGGAGTAAGTTTTGCGCACCGCGAGGCTTCTCGCGATTCCGTGTGGCTGGTAGTTCAGCTGTTTTACTGCGGTGAGCACGCGCTCGATGAGCTCGGGGCTGACGAACTTCGTCGAGTTGAGGACATTTGACACGGTTGCCCGTGAAACTCCAGCAAGTTTCGCGACATCGACGCTCTTTGACGTAATAGCCATTATCCTGTTACTCATTTACCCGCGTACCTACACGGGTAACTCAATATATACAAGCTATACGTCTCCCTGTCAATAACAAGAGAATAATCCACATATTTTCGGTCATTAAAAAAAACTTGACAACATGGAGACATCTGATAATATGAGTGAAGCGTGTAACTACGCGCGTAACTGCAATCAACGGAAGGCACTTTTCAGCTTGGCCGCGCGTGTGTGGTGATGGGGGGCTCTGGAGCCTCCCAAATCTTGGGGCTATTCGCCTTTTAGGCGTTTTGAAACTTGGTGCAAGGAGGGTTCGAATGAGAAAGATGACGGTCCGAATCTTGGTGCTGGGAATTGCACTCCTGCTTTCAGCATCAATGGTCTTCGCGGCATCGGAAAAGAAGGATGCAGTGACGATCGGCTATGCATCTCCTGGACTCGATGCGTTCCAGGCGAGTGTCATGTACAGCGTCATCCACTACGCGCAGGCGAAGGGATGGGCGGTAATTCCCATGGATGCAAACCGCGACGCGCAGCAGCAGGCCAACCAGATCGAGTACCTGATCTCCCTTGGCGTCAAGGCGATCATCGCCGTTCCCGAGGACAGTCAAGCCTTTGCCGCTTCCGTCGGGAAGGCGAATGAGGCGGGAATTCCCATCTACACGATCGACCGCGCGCCTGTCGGTGCGAAGGTGAATATGACGGTCCAGGCCGACAACGTCGTCGCCGGCAGCCAGTCCGGGATCGAGGTTGCCAAGTTCCTCAAGCAGAAGTACGGCTCGGAAAAGGGCGTCGTGCTGGAGCTCCAGGGCGAAATGGCGACGAACGTTGCTCAGCTCCGCCACAAGGGCTTCATTGACGTCATGAACAAGTACCCTGGTATCAAGGTCATCTCCAAACCGACCAACTGGGACTCGAACAAGTTCTACCAGGCGACCCTCGATGTCGTCGGCTCGCAGAAGGTCGATGCGATCTTCATGCACTCCGATTCGACAGGCGCCACCCCTGTCGTACAGGCGCTCACCCAGGTCAAAAAGCTCGTTCCGGCTGGAAAGCCCGGGCACATCTATGTCGCCTGCATCGACGGTTCCTCAACGGTGCTGGATTTCATCAGAAAGGGTTCCATCGACCAGAGCTCCAGCCAGCCCGCACCAGATTTCGGCATTCTGATCGACTACATCGCGACCGAGCTTGCAGGCGGAAAGCTGTCCGTCGGACCTGTAGTCAAGGAAGGGGCACTCTGGTCCCCCGCGAATATCGTCGACTNNGGCCTGATGCTCAACCTCGCGACTACGAACGTCACAAAGGCGAATGTCGACGACAAGCGGCTGTGGGGCAACAACTAAGCATTACTCGTTTCCAATTTGAAATCAGTGAAAGAAGGCTGCGGGCGTCGACCCCGGCCTTCTTTCCACTTCACGCTTCTTCGGGACTGGCAACCTCAAAGTCGAAAGAGCGTAAATCCGTGGTTCAAGAGGACGGGCGCGTACCATGCACATAAACAAGAGGCAGAAGATCGCTGTTGCGGTCATGGATAACCTGATATGGATAATCGTCGCCGTTTCTCTCGTCATCTTTTCTCTGCTCTCGGAGCGGTTTTTCACCGTCTTCAACTTCGTGAGCATCCTGCCCCGCGTGGCGGCGCTTGCGTTGCTCGTCATAGGGCAGTCGTTCGTGATGCTCACGGGCAATTTCGATCTCTCCGCGGAGTCGACGCTGGGTTTGACGGCAATGGTCGGCGCCCTTCTTGTCGCCCCCGCCGCATCGGGCGGTGCGGGCATCATGATGAACCCCGCAATCGCGATCCTCGTGATGATTACGATCGGAGCGTCCATCGGCCTTTTCAACGGCCTGATGATCACGAAGATGCGCATGAACAACCTGCTCGTGACGATCGCCATGCTGATCCTTCTTCGCGGCGTCGTGCTGGTGGTCTCCCCCGGGCGCAGCGTCGGACAGTTGGGCGAAGTGTTTTCCTGGATCGGGAGCGGCTTCCTGTTCAGGATCCCGGCGGAGGGCCGTGTCATCGGAGTGTCCGCCAGCCTGTTCTTCGTGCTCCTCATGTTCTTCATTGCGCACGTTACGACGCGCTATACCCAGTTTGGAAGAAACCTGTACGGCATTGGGTCCAGCCTCGAGGCTGCGGAGTCGTCGGGGATCAAAACGGATCGCGTTGTCATATTTGCATACATCATCAGCGGGGTGTGTGCCGCGCTCGCGGGCTTGATCGCCGCCGGCCGTGCAAACGCCGTTCAGGGAAGCTTTGGGTCCGGCTGGATTTTCCAGGTGCAGGCAGCCGCAGTCGTCGGTGGCATCAGCCTCGCGGGAGGCCGAGGAAGCATGATCGGCGCGCTGGGCGGCGTGCTCTTCTGGGGAATCCTCGAATCGGGCCTCAGCATCATGCAGGCGAGTCCCTATACGATCAACATCTTCCGCGGAAGCGTCCTGCTGCTTGCCCTTCTGCTTGACACCTTGAAGAACGAGTACCTGAGAAACGTTCTGCTCAGGCAGGCGCTGATGAACTCCAAGATCGGTATCGCGGACCGGCATTTCTGACAGGGAAGAGGACAACTGACACATGATCACGCAGGAAAAGCGGCCGCTTGTATCGCTCCAGGGTCTCTGCAAATCGTTTCCGGGGGTCCGCGCGTTGGCAAATGTCAACCTGCAGGTTCACGAAGGTGAAGTGCTCTGCATCGTGGGCAAGAATGGCGCGGGGAAATCGACCC
>PLNO01000273.1 GCA_003141795.1 Spirochaetaceae bacterium
TCCGGAAGTGTCCCCTCCTCAGCATCACGATCGTTTCGATCGTGAAGTGGAGGCAGACCGCCAGCAGGACCACGATCCCGATCCAGGCAAAGTTCTTGTCCTGGCCGCTGATGAGAATTGCAAGCACGACCGCTGCCGCAGCCCCGTTGATGATCTTCAACGTGTGTCTCAGACGCATGGAGACCCCCGTCGAATATACCTCCTGACGAGGCCGGGAGGAACTTTGCTGCTACTTCATCGTCGTGTAGGCATCGAGGTTGAGGAAGGAGCATTCGGCGGAGAATCCCGCAGGCGGGACGCCGAGCGATTGGATGAGCCGTGCCCAGAAGTTCACCTGGGCGCACGTGCTGGCGATGATGACCATCGCCCGTTCGGAAAAGCTCGCCCTCACATCGTCGATGACCTGCTGCGTGAAGGCGAGCGGGGTCCGGCAGATCTGCTCGACGTAGCGCAGCGCGGCGCGTTCGGACGCGCTGATACTGGCGACCGACTCCAGCGGGAGCGCGCCCTGCAGAGCGCGGATCTCCTCTTCCGTCAGGCCCTTTGCGTCCAAGTCACGGGAGTTCAGGTCGATGCAGAACGGACAGGAGACGAGGAACGACGTGGAGATGCGGATGAGGCCGAGCAGCCTCCGTGGCACCTCGGCCTCGTCGTGCGCGATGAGCGCTTCCATGACTCCCGATCCGATGAGCGCCTTCGGGTACCACGCGAGGATCCTGTTCGCCAGGAGGCGCTTGCCCAGCCGCTTCTCGACGAGCCGCAGCGACATGCGCAGCAGAAAGGGAATACGCACGGGCGCATCGATGTAGCTCATCTGCCCTCCTCACGGGGTCAGCACGTAGAAGTCCATGAAGGCAAGCCGCACGTGCCGAGAGGAGCCGAAGCCGGCCTCCCGTGCGAGGCTCAGCACGCGCGACGGCGCGATGCGATGCCCGGCGGGAGGCCCTGACTCACCGACCTCCTGCGGCCACTCGAGAATGGCGACGCGCTGTGATGCGATGCGGCGCGCTTCTGAGAGCGCCACGCCGGGCTCGTCCGTTTCGTGCAGCACGTGCCCCAGAAAGACGAGATCGAACGAGCCGTCAGCGAAGGGCAGCTTTTCCGCGGTGCCGCTCGCGAAGGCGGCCGCGGGCACGAACCCGCGGGCGAGCGCCAGAAGCTCGGGGTTGGGGTCGAGGCCGGTGACGGTGCAGCCGGCGCCGGAGAACGCCTCGGCGAATACGCCGGTGCCCGTCCCCACGTCGAGGACGGTCGCAACCGCGATCCCCTCACGTGCGAGTGCGACGACGCGCGGCACTTCCATCAGCGCGAGCCGTTCAGGGGCCCGCAGGCGGGCCCCGTCGGAATGGAATCGACGCTCGTGCTCGCTCACTGGGGCATGTCGTCCAGGCCGCCGGCGTTGACGACGTCGGTGAACCCCGCCGCTTTCAGAAGTCGGGCCGCCTGCCCACTTCTGGCGCCGGACGCGCAGTACAGCACGATGGGCGTCTCCCGCGGCTCCAGCTCCTTCATCTTCAGCGGGATGAGGGCCAGGGGGATGTTGACAGCCCCGGGGTATGCGCCGTCCTTGAACTCGGCAACCGAGCGCACGTCGATGATGCGCGCACCCGCCGCTATTTTCTCCTTGATCGTAGTCGCTGCCATGAGTCTCTCCTTGTCCTATGATTGCTCGATAGCAAAGCCGCCAGCAGCCTGGACGGCCAGATAGCCACCCGTAAGATTGCGCACGTCGGCCCAGCCGTTCTCCTTGAGGATCCGGAGCGCCAGATGCGCGCGGAACCCCGAGCGGCAGTGCACGACAATCGGCTTCCCGCGCGGCACATCGTCCAGCCGGAAGCGCAGCTCGTCCACGGGAATGTTCAATGCGCCCTTCAGGTGCGAGGTTTCGAACTCGTTGAGATTGCGGACGTCCAGGACCACCGGATGTTTCTGTGCGTCAGGATCGGCAAGCAGACGCCGCGTCTCTTCTGCGGTCACGAGCGGGCTGAATCCCGTGATGTCGTTGATGCCGACGAATGCGGCAAGGTTGATCGGATCGTTGGCCGAAGAGTAGGGCGGGGCGTATGTGAGGTCGATCTCCGCCAGATCGTGGAGGGTCATCGCGCCGTGGAGGGCCACGGCCAGAGCGTCGACCCGCTTCTCCACGCCTTCTTCGCCGAAGGCCTGACCGCCCAAAAGCCGCGCAGATTTCCTGTCGTAGATGAGCTTCAGCGTCATCTCCCGGCCTCCGGGGAAATAGCCCGCGTGGTTGTCCTTGACCATGATTGCCACTCCGACGTCGAAGCCGGCCTCACGCGCCGCTGCTTCCGTGAGCCCCGTCGACGCGGCGGTTGCATCGAATATTTTTACGACGCTGGATCCAAGAGCGCCCCTGTACGTCANNGGTTGGCGGGTCCTGCGAGCGGCACGCGCACTTTGCGGCCCGACACCCTGTTGGTGATCTCGATCATGTCCCCCGCCGCCCAGATGGCCGGATCGGACGTACGCAGATGCTCGTCCACGACGAGACCCCCCGATTTTCCGATCTCGAGGCCGGCCGCCCGGGCGAGTGTGAGCTCGGGCCGTACGCCGACGGACATGAGCACGATGCCGGCGGGAATCCTGCTGCCGTCGGAAAGTGCGACCTCCGAGCAGGCAGGGCCCACGGACGCGAGCGCCGTGCCTGTGAGGACGCGCACCCCACGGGAGGAAAGGCGGGAGGCGATCATGCTGCCGATCTCGGGGTCCATGGTCGACATGACCCGGGGGAGCATTTCAACGACCGTCGTGCTGATCCCGCGCTTCGTGAAGGCTTCCGCCATCTCGAGGCCGATGAAGCCGCCTCCCGCGATCACCGCGGAGGCAGGTTTGCGCTCGGTGACGAACGCGTTGATGCGGTCCATGTCGGGAACGGTCCAGAGCCGGAAGACGTTCGCGGAATCGGCCCCGGGCACCTTGGGCATGACAGGCGTCCCGCCCTGGGCGAGGATGAGCGCGTCGTAGTCGATCCACGCCTGACCGATCGGCCCCTTCACGAACACCCGGCGCCCGGCTCGATCGATTTCCGTCGCCTCCGTATCGACGAGCACCTTGACGCCGTAGCGGCTGTCGAAGCCTTCGGGGGTCTGCAGGAGCAGCTTCGAGCGCTTCTGGATGTCGCCCGAGAGGAAGTAGGGCAGGCCGCAGTTCGCGAAGGATACGTAGGGACCGCGCTCGATGATCGTAACCTCAGCGGTCTCGCTGATCCTGCGCGCGCGCGCGGCGGCGGTTGCACCGCCGGCCACTCCGCCGATGATGAGGACTTTTTTGCCCATATGCTTCTCCTGATCTCTCTCTTGCAGTCAGTATAGCAGCATAGGCGTAGGCGCTTCTGTGACTTTGCTCACACTTCGGAGGCGAGGGATGCGCGCCGTCCCAGGTCCCCCGGCAGGAGGATANNGGCGTGCTGATGATTCCCGCGGATTCGAAATCCTTGAGGATGCGCGTCACCACCTCCCGTGAGGTCCCCAGGTCCGAAGCGAGCTCGGCATGCGTCGCGTTCACCGCGCCCTGCGTTCCCGCTTCCTTGAGGAGGTGGGCGGCCAGCCGCACGTCCATGTGGTGAAAGGCGACCTCTTCGACGAGGGTCATCGTCATGTCCAGCCGTTTCGCGTACTGCTCCACGAGGAAACCCTGCCATTGCGCGTTGTCCGCCACGAGCTTCAGCAGGAGCTTTGCCGGGACCATCAGGACGTCGACCTCCCCATCAGCCTCGGCAACGGCGGGAAAAGTCCCCCCATTGATGAGGCAGCGTGCGGAGAGGATGCAGGTCTCCCCGCGCTCGATGCGGTACAGCGTGAGCTCTCTGCCGTTTTCACTCGACTTGTAC
>PLNO01000047.1 GCA_003141795.1 Spirochaetaceae bacterium
AATAGGATGGTTGCTTCCGGCAGCGTCTCCGGCAAGAACGCCTTCGATCTTTATCAAAGTTATGGATTCCCTCCGGAGATGACCAAGGAATTGGCTGAATCCGCCGGAATCCCGCTTATTGGCATGGATATCGGTTTTCAGACTGAGCTTGAGAAAAACATGCAAGAGCATAAGGACCTTTCTCGGGCTTCGTCTGCGGGAACGTTCAAGGGCGGCCTTGCCGATCACTCCGAGATGACGACGAAGCTCCACACCGCCACGCATCTCCTCCACCAGGCCCTTCGCATGGTGCTCGGGACGCATGTAGCGCAGAAGGGATCCAACATCACCGTGGAGCGGCTCCGCTTCGACTTCTCCCATCCGCAGCCGATGACGGAGGAGGAGGTCCGCAAGGTCGAATCCATCGTCAACGAGCAGATCAAGCGCGATCTTCCCGTGAGCATGGAGATCATGACGCTTGAGCAAGCGCGGGCCGCGGGGGCCATCGCCCTTTTCGGAGAGAAGTACCAGGAGAAGGTGAAAGTCTACACGATGGGGGACTTTTCCAAGGAAGTCTGCGGTGGTCCTCACGTGGAGCATACCGGCACCCTGGGCAAGTTCGTCATTCAGAAGGAACAGTCCTCCTCGTCCGGCGTACGCCGCATCAGGGCCGTACTGGAGTAGCACGGCGCGGAGCCGCCCCACAGAGGCAGTCGTTGAGCAGATCGGGTGAGCTGAAATACGTTCGAGTCGCCTCGGCAATCCGTGGCGACATACAGGCCGGGACATACAAGGTCGGGGAGATCATTCCCAGCCAGCAGGACCTTGCCCGGCGATTCAATGTGAATCGCGCCACCGTCAAGCTCGCCGAGGACATTCTTGAACAGGAAGGGATCATCCAGTGCATCCCTTCCGTCGGCTCCATCGTCAAGACGCTTTCACGGGAGAGAACGCTGGTCGGCTATCTCGTGAGCAGCCTCAAGGATCCCTTTCATCTCGAGTTGTTACGGGAGATCGACAAGCTGCTCGTCAACCACAATGCGGCGATCGTCGTCGCGGAAGGGACGAGCGCCAAGCGCCTCCTCGACGTCGGTGCGACCAAGATCATCAAGGCGGGTCAGCTGTGGAACACGTCGCCAGAGGACGTGGTGAAGACGGTCTACGTGGGATACTCCAACCCGGGCCTGAACTGCGTCACCGTGAACAACGAAAAAGGGATGCGGTTTCTCTATAACCACCTGAAGGATCTCGGGCACGAGAGGCTCGCCTATATCTCGACAACCGTCGAAGCGATCGACGAGTACGACATCCGCTACAAGAGCCTTCTCGACATCTGCCCGCCCAAAGTGGCGGCATATCTGCGCACCAGCGCCTTCTTCGTTGAAAGCTACTCGGAGAAAGGGATGTTCGGCGTGCTGCGCGAGCTCATGGAGCGTTCGCCGCGACCCACGGCGCTCATCTGCTCCAGCGACTGGATCGCGATCGAGATCATCGAATATGCGCAACAGCTCGGCATTGCCGTCCCCGCGGACCTCTCCGTGGTCGGTTTCGACAACATCTTCATCAGCAACAGGATCAACGTCCCCCTGACGACGGTGAGCTTCCCCATGGACAAGGCGGCGGAGGCGATAGTGAAGATCCTCTTCACGACGGAGAAGCTCAAGCTCGTCCAGGCGGTGATCGAGCCCGAGCTCGTGATCAGGCGGTCGTCGGCGGCTGCACCGTAGGGCGGTAATCCTCAGTACTTCAGCCCCGACATGGCGATGCCCTTGATGAAGTTCCGCTGGAACATCGCGTAGACGACGAGCACGGGAAGGATCGCCATCGTGCAGGCGGCCATCTTCGCACCGGGCAGGTTCGTTTCGCCCTGATTGAAATACGCGAGCAGGACTGGCACCGTCCTCATCTGCTCGGTCTGGGTGATGATGATCGGCCACAAAAACCTGTCCCAGTTCCAGAGGAACACCAGAATCGCGAGCACGGATATCGAGGAGGTCGACAGGGGAACGACGATCCGCGTGAAGATCCCCATCTCCGAGGCGCCGTCGAGCCGGGCGGATTCGATGAGGGAATCGGGAAGCGTCGAGATGAACTGCCGGATGAGAAAGACGCCGAACGCGTCCACGAGGAAAGGCAGCGCGAGACCCGCGTAGGTGTTGAGCAGCCCCAGGCGCATGACCAGCAGGTAGAGCGGGATGATGATGACGTACTCGGGAAGCATGAGNNCACGAAGAAGAGGACCTCCTTGCCCCGGAACTCGAACTTCGCGAACACGTAGCCGGCGAGGGTGCTCGTGCCGAGGATGAAGATGGTGGAGATCATTGCGACGAGCAGACTGTTGCCGTAGGCCCTCAGCAGACTGAACTTGCCGAAAACAAGGGCGTAGTTCGCAAGCGACATGTCGCGCACGGAGAATGAGAAGGGTTCCTGCACGATGGTGATGTTGCTCTTCAGGGAGGAGAGCAGCATCCAGAAGAAGGGGTAGATCATACACAGGCCCGCCCCGCCCAGAAAGACGTAAAGGATGACCCGCGTCGGTGAAAGCGCTTTCCGCATGCCCGCCTCTCAGTAGCTCACCGCCTTGTCCTTCCTCGTGATGATCTTGATCTCGAAGAGGACGAAGGCGAAAAGCATGACAAAAATGACCATGGAGATGCTCGCCCCATAGCCGAACCGCAGCGTGCGGAATGACTGCTGATAGAGCATGAGATTCAGCACCATCGTGGAATCGCCCGGACCTCCGCCGGGGGGCGGCGTCATCATGTAGACCTGGGAAAATACCTTCAGCGAATTGATGGAGAAAATCACGATGATGAAGAGGATCTGGGGACGAAGCAGGGGAAGGGTGATGCGCCACAGCTTGCGCCATTCCCCCGCTCCGTCCAGGTCCGCCGCCTCGTAGATCNNTCTGCTCGATGGCCGACAGGAAGATCGCCACACGGATCCCCAGCTCCTTCCAGACCTCGACGATGTTGATGCACCAGAGCGCTTTCTTGGAATCGGAGAGGAAGGACTGGGAAGGGAACCCGATCCACTTGGCGATCGTGCTGAAGAATCCGATGTCGGGATAATACAACAGCTGCCAGACGAGTGCGGAGGCAATCAGAGATGTCACGACAGGGGTGAAAAACAGGAAAAGCAGGACCTTTTTGAGAACGCTGGAGGTGAGGCTGATGAGCCAGGAGAAGAACAACGCGATGACGAGGCCTCCGAAAACGAGCCCCACCCAGTACTTCAGATTGTTGAGGATGGAGGCCTTGAACTGCGGATCGGTGAACAGGTTGACGTAGTTCTTCAGCCCGATGAATTTGCTGTCGGTGAGCAGGTTCGTTTTCTGGAAGCTGAGAAAGAAATTGTATCCGAACGAATAATAAAAGACGACCGCAATGTACAGAAAAAGAGGCACAAGGGTGAAAATGACGAAACGCCTGCTCGACCTGTATATCATGATGCGGCGAAGCCCCTCTCGAGGAAGCCGGGGTCCCCTGTTCGCGGGGACCCCGGCCGTCTCCTACTTTGTCGACTCGATGCGATTCAGCTTGTCCGTGATGTTCTTCAGGGTCGTATCGATATCCTGCGACCCGGAAAGGAGAGCTGTCAGCTCGGTATTGAGGACCATTCGCCTCTCCACCGTGGTGACCTCCGTCCCTTCGAGATAGTAGATGTTCGGGGCGAAAGACTCCGCCATCTTGGCCGCGACCCGCGCGTTGATTTTCCCCGCAGCGGTCTTCGGCACGAGCTTGCCCGATTTGATCGCTTCGACGAACTCCCTGTTCGCCGGAGTTCCCGCCCACTTCTCGATCTGGATGCTCGAGTAGGCCTGCGTGCCCAGCTCCTGGGCAACGAACTTGACCGCGGTTTCCTTGTCCCCCGAGATCCGGGAAGAGAAGAACCAGAACGCCCAGGCCACCATGCTGTACTTCGGATTGTCCGAAGGCACGGGGAGCGGCACGTAGGTGGTCCGCAGGTCGGGATAGTCCACGGAGAACGCGCCGAGGGCCCACGGTCCGAGGACGGCGAGCCCGACGATATTCTTCGGGAATGCACCATATGTGTCGCCGAAGCGCGGATCGAACACTTTCTGCGTCTTCACGAGGTCCGTGTAGAGGAGGTCGAGCGCTTTTTTACACGGTGCTGTGGTGAAATCCCACCTCTTCGTTTTCGCGTCGAAGGGATTCGCTCCGAGGGAGAAGCAGAAGCTCTCGAAGATCGGCACGATCTCGGTCCCCATGGAGATCCCGCTCACCTTGATGCTCCCGTCGGCGTTGTACTGCGTCATTTTCTTTGCAGCCTTGACCACTTCTTCCCACGAGGGGAACTGCGTGAGGCCGGGTGTGTAACGGATGCCCGCACGATCAGCAAGGGCATTGTTCATCACGAATCCCCAGCCGTCAGAACCCGATCCCCAGGGGATGCCGTAGTAGTTCCCGTCCTTGCCCTGCATCATCTTGAGGAAGTTCTTGTACCACTTCGCCTCTGCATCCGCCTTGGAGAAAAGCTTCGGCGTGACCGGATAGAAGAGCTTGGAGTAGTCGAGGCCTTCGAGGTATTCGGTGTATCCGAAGATGATTTCCGGCTCGGTCTTCGACATGATGGCCGGGACCGTCTTTTCCGTCATCGATTCCCGGGGGATGGGAATGATGTTGATCGAGATGTTGGGGTTCTTCGCGTGGACGTAGTCCGCGAACTCCTTGGTGATCTCGATGCCGGCACTCCAGTCCTGGAACCACATATTCAGGGTCACCGGGCCGGACAGCTTGGCCTGCGCGCCCACGACGGTCGACCCGACCGCCAGGAGCAACGCCATCACGCAAATCATCGGCTTCTTCATGGTACCTCCTTGGGGTGCTCGCACCCGTATATGCCCCGCCATTCCCGACGGGGAGCTCCAAGAACGCTTCCTACGAATAGAAGAGGGTCTCATCGTGCTCCTCGATGTTTGCCGCGATCGCCTCCGACAGATACATGTTCGTCGGGCCGATCTGCAGTATCGAGGCGGGGCACTCCTTGCACACCGGACCGTGCATCGCCAGGCGGACGCTGAAGCGCTGCCAGGAGATGTCTGTCGACGCGATGCAGAAATGGTTCCAGGAATTGCGCAGCCGGGCTTCGAGGATCTGGCGCGGCCCGATCGTATATGCCCTGGGCGGAACCCAGGTCCAGTCACCGCTCATCCCGAAATCGGCGTCGATGCAGGTCTGCGCAAGCGTGAAGGGGTTGAGCGTGACGAGGCGGGGACCCATCGCCTTCCACTCCTCGAACGGCCCCCCGAACTCGGGAGCGCCCGGGTCGACAAAGGCGATATGGCCGCTCCAGCCGATTCCCCCGTCGCAGAGGTCGGCCCCTCCGACGTCCTCGATCATCTGACCATAGCGCTCGATATTCTTCCGCGTCGGTCCCTGGATATGGTCCTCTGGCGGGCGGAGATCCGCGTCAAGCCGCTTGAGGAAGTTGTTCTTCATCGCGTGCATGAATCCCCTCGACCATGTTTCGGGGGCTTCGTGACCGTCTTCATCGGCCCATTCGTCCATGTTGAAGATGTAGAGGTTGCGGCAGCTCACTCGGAACCTGTTGATGATCGCGGCAAGCCTGACGTACTGCGGATGGGGATTGGGGAGTATGAGCACGAGCCGGGAGTTCTGTTCGTCGGACTCTTTGATCCGGGCGAACAGGTCGAGGATCCGCGCGAAAGCGATCTCAGCATCGCTCAGGACCTGTATCCGGAAGTTTCCATTCGGGTGCTTCGTGATCTGGTCACGACGGATACCCCTGACGCGCTCCGCTTCTCGAGCGTCGCGAAAGGGTACCCAATGCGAGGGGGAGTATCGAAACTCGGATGTGATTGCCATCCCCTATTCTCCTTGACAATAAACTCGACTCTTCAGTATCATAACCATACCGGTACTATACTGGTATGCATAATAGGGCAGCGACCCGGTATTGTCAAGAAATATTTCGCAGGAAATGATGAGGCATCGGCAGGAGGGCAGGATGGCGATGAAAAGGCAGACGGCAGAGGATCTGAAGGGGAAGGTGATCGATATCCATTCGCACGTCGGGGTGAGCCTCAAGGCCTATGGAAGACTCGAATACCCCTACGCACAGTCCGCGGAGGATCTCTCGTATCGACAGAAATCGGCGGGCGTGGACGTCAACGTCGTTTTCCCCTTCTCCCCTGACCTTCACTTCGACCTCTCCGCTCTCGTTGACGCGGGCGAAGTCCTGCGATCCACGAAGCCAATCTCCGCTGTCCCCTACGGAATCGAAAATCGTTTGATCATGAGGGAGGTCTTCGACTTCTTTCCGGAGTTGTCCGGTCGATTCCTCCCCTTCGTCAGTGTCGATCCGGGGCGCGACGTGGAAGGTCAGCTGCATGAGCTGTCAGACCTCGAGCGCGAGTATCCGATCTACGGCATGAAGATTGTCGGGGTCGCATGCCAGTCGAAGGTGATCCGGCTGCTGGAGCATCCGGCGGACGACCTCCTCGATTTCGCTGAGAAACGTAACATCCCCGTCCTCTTTCACACGACATCGACCGTTGACGACGAGTACTCGCACGCTGCTGACGTTCTGAAGGTAGTTGCAGCACGTCCCGGAATCAGATTTTGTCTGGCCCACGCGATCGTCTTCCATAAAGGGTATCTCGACGAGGCTGCCCGGCTGCGCAATGCATGGATCGATACTGCGGCAATGAAGATTCAGGTGGATCTGCTCAACGACTCCATCGGCAAAGCGCTGCGGCGTGAGGACGTGATAGACGCAGACTTCACGGACTACCGGGCGGTCATGCGAAGGCTATGCGACATGTACCCGAGCAAGGTCCTGTGGGGGACCGATTCCCCGGCCTACACCTACATCAGCAGGCGGAAGCAGGGCGAAGGGGTATATCGGGACTTTCGCTACAAGGGAACGTATGAAGAGGAGGTTGCTGCGCTGAACGCCCTTGCGCTGCCTGCCCGACGCCGCGTCAGCTCGGAGAACTCGCTTCGGTACCTTTTCGGTGGGGAGTGAGCCCCTCCGCGCGAACTGAGTCCCGCAGTTCCCCAAACCACCCGGCAATGCACGATGGCACATGCTGCGTGGTTTGGGGCCCCTCCGCACGCCTTCGGCGTGCTACTTCTGCAGCTTGTCCAGCAGCTCGGCGATGCCCATGTTCTTTATGCCCATGCGCTGGGCGCGGCCCAGAACATCGAGCGCTTTGTCCCGCTTGTCCAGTGCCATCCAGCTCTGCGCGATCTCCAGGTACAGGCGCGGGTTCTTGGCGTCGTTCACGAGAAGGCCCGACAGGCTCTCTATGGCCTCCAGGTAATTGCCCTTCTCCTTGTTGATCAACGCGAGTCCCAGCACCGCGTAGCTGTCGAACTCGATGTTCAGCGCCTTGCTGTAGAACTCGCGCGCCGTGTCGAGCTGGTTCATTGCGCGGTAGGAGTCCCCGATGCGGGTGAGGATGACCTTGTTGTCGGGATCGGCGTCCAGGATTTTCTGCCAGTAGAAGAGGGATTCCTGGGGATCGTTCATCCCGCGGTAGCAGTCGGCCAGCCCGAAAAGCGCGTAGAAATTACCGGGCTGGATTTCCAATGCCTTCTTGAAATATGGAATGCCGCGCTCGTAGGTCTTGAGCTTACGGTAGCAGTTACCGATGGAGGTGAGCACCCAGATATTCTTGGGGTCCTTCTCATGCATCTTTTCCCAGTAGGTGAGCGCCTCCCGATACTCCTTGAGGTCGAAATGCAGGTAGCCCAGACCCGTGAGCGCGTAGGGGTTTCCCGGGTCGATCTCCAGGATCCTGTGGTAGATCTCCTTGGACCTGCTGAAGTCGAGAACCTTTCGATAGGCGTCGGCAATGCGGGTGAGCACCGTCACATCGCTGTCGCCCTGGGCGAGATACTTCTCCCAGATCTCGATGGCCCTGTGGAACTGCTTGAGGGACCGGTAACTGTCGGCGAGCCCCACGAGGGCGTACTTGTTGCCGACATGGTAGCCCAGGCATTCCTCGTAGTAGCGGATGGCCTCGTGGTAGGACTTACGCTTGCGCGCCGCGTCCCCCATGCCCACCAGGGCGTAGTTGTTCTCCGGCTCAAGCTCCAGTATCCGCCGGAAGTTCTCCTCAGCCTCTGCTATATGATCTTCTTTGAGGAGTTGGTATCCCCTCTTGGAGAGTTCTGATATCGAGACCGGGACCGGCTCTGTGACTTTCTCCTCGTTGCTCATTGCGTTTCCGTCTTCCCCTCTGCCAGCCATTGTTTCATCACCTGTGCTATTTTTTCCACCAGCGCATTTCTCTTATCCGGCGCCGGCGCCAACCAGTATGCTTGAAGTGCTTCCAGCGGCCGCCCATCCTTTACAAATCGATCGCCAATCCTGATCAGGCCGTCGGAATATCGTGTCGTCATGAAGATCCGTTGTGCGAGACCTATTTCCCCCTTGTTGAACAGCTCATTGCCCTTCCGGATGAGCGCCGCTCTCTTTTCGCCATCGAGTGGTGCCGGGCTTTCAGCTGTGATTTTAAGAAATCCGCCAGAAGGCAACTTTTTAAGGATGTCCTGTGAGTTCATCCCTACCTTCAGTTTCAAGATACTTGATTACAGGGGCAGAGTAAATAGCGGCGGAAATCCGGCTACCCGCCTTCCCTATCCGATTCTTCCCTTGGAGGACATTTCGCGCCCGCCCGGCGCGTATGCAAGGCTGAGCGCCTTTCCCAGCGCCTTGAAGCCGGCCTCCGCCATATGGTGGCTGTTCTCCCCGCGGCGCAGCTCGACATGGAGACTGATTTTGGCCTGGGTGGCAAGGGCGATGAAGAACTCCCGCAGCAGGGAGAGGTCGAACGTCCCCGCGTAGGGCTGTGGAAAAGCCGCATGCAGTGAAAGAGTCGGACGTCCGCAGACGTCGATGGCCACTTCAGCGAGCGCCTCGTCCATGGGGATCACGGCATGTCCGAAGCGCTGCACGGGCCCTTTCTCAAGCACACCGGCGAAAGCCTGGCCGAGGACGAGCCCCGTGTCTTCGACGAGGTGATGCGGGTCGACCTCGATGTCGCCCTTTGCCGACACGCGGAGTCCCAGGGGACCGTGGAATGCCATGCTCGTGAGGAGGTGATCGAAAAAGGGAACCCCGGTGCTGATGCCCTCGAGTGCTCCCTCAGGATCCAGGCCGAGGGTGATGTCCGTTTCGCGCGTTGTGCGCGTGATCTGCACCTTCCGCGATGTCACTTGCTGATCCGCCTTTCGGTCGCTTGCAGGACCTGACGTATTGTACCCGCGACCGCGCGAAGGTCAACCGCCCCCGTCGCTTCTCATACCCCCCCGCGGCCCGGTCATGGCGCGGTGGACCTCGGCGGCGAGCACCGATGCGACGACAGGTTTGAGCAGGTACGGGACCCCCGTCGCCTCGAGGAAGGCGCGCGTTCTCGGATTCATGGTATCCCCCGTGATGTAGATGAGGCGCTTGAGCAGCCCGGGCCGGCTGGCGCGGATCCATTCGTAGAGGTCCCGCCCGTCGCGGTCGGGCATCTGGAAGTCTGAGATGACGAGCTCGTAGGAGGAACCGCCCGCCAGCAGCGCCACTGCCTCCTGGCCGTTGGCTGCGCTGTCGACGATGCTCCCCATGCTCGCCATGAAATGGTGAACGAACTCGCGGATCGCCGGTTCGTCTTCGACCACGAGGATCCTCTTGCCCGCGAGCTCCCTCCCCGATTCGGGCCGCACGGATGCCTCCCACGCCGCGAGAATCGGCAACTCCACGGTGAAAGCGGCGCCCTCTCCCGGCCGACCGCGGGCGCTGATGTCCCCTCCGAAAGACTCCACGATGGCGAGCGACACGGCGAGCCCCAGGCCTGTGCCGCCCTTTTCCGCCTCTGTCGTGAAGAACGGATCGAAGACGCGGCCGATGTGTCTCTGCGCGATTCCCGGCCCCGTGTCGGCGATCTCCAGGTACACACGGCCCTCGACGCCCCACGATCGCGCACTCAGCCGGCGAAGCGACCCCGCGGGCAGCGTGCGCAAGGCCCGCTCGGCGTTGTCGATGAGGTTGTGGAAGACCTGCCGCAGGTGGCCGGGGTCCGCGGGCACTGAGGGAAGATACGGGGATAGAGCGAGGTCCACCTGGATGCCGGCGGCTTCCAGGCGTGCTTTGCGCAGCTCCATGACCGAGAGAATGGCGTCGTTCAGCGAGCAGGGCTGTTTTTCCACTCGAGGAGGTTTGGACGAGCCGAGCAGGCCCTGCACGATGTCCTGCGCACGCACGGCCTCCGAGAGAACGAGGTCGAGGTCCGCCGCGAGGGCCGAAACGCTGTTGCGGGCGCGCGCCATTTCCATCGATGCGGTGATTCCGGCAACGGCGTTGCGCAGTTCGTGCGCAACGCGCGAGGCCACCTCACCGAGGGCCGCGAGCTTTTCCGAGCGGCGCAGCTTCTCTTCCATTCGTCTGCGCTGCGTTATGTCGCGGGCGATGCCGTGGAAATCGCCGCCTGATCCACCCCCGCGCTCCCCCTCGAGCTCCAGGATGACCTCGTCTCCATCGGGCGTGAGGACGGTAATTTCCCGGGGCAACGGGCTGCCGGGGTCGTACAGGGGCGCCGAGGTGCCACCGGGATGTCGGGCCGCTTGAATGGCGAAGAGCTCGGGGATCGTCTTGCCGAGGATCCCCTCCCGCGGCACCCCGAGGAGCGTCTCCACGCGCGCGTTCAGGAACACCACACGGCCCGCCGCATCGAGTGAAAAAATGATGTCGCGCACGCTTTCTGTGATGCGGCGGTAGCGCCACTGGGAGTCCTCGAGTGCGATGGTTCGCTCGCGGAGCCGGCGCACCATGTCGTTGAACGAGCGGGAGAGAAGCCCGAACTCGTCCGAGGCGCGCTCGTCGATGCGCCACTCGAAGTCCCCGTCGGCGATGCGCAGGGTCCCCATGAGCAGCGCGTCGAGGGAGCGCGAATACAGCATCGAGACGAGGGACGAGAGGAGCGCCGTGAGCACGAGCGTCAGGTACATGAACAACAACGATCTTCGAAGCACCACGGAGATGGGGCGGAAAGCCTCGTCGACGGGCTGTTGGAGGTACAGGGTCCACCCGAGTGACTCGACCGGGGCGGCGGCGAGAAGAACCCCCTTCTGCTCAGCGGGTCCGGGCAGCGCAAAGCGCTCCCCGCGCAGCACCGCGTTCTTGTCCGGACCGGCGACGAGCGTTCCGTCAGCGGCCACGATGCGGGCGCTCCCGCCAGGGCCGGCGTCGATGTCGTCGACGAGGTGCCAGATCGCTTCCAGTGAAAAACGGGCGATGAGGGCGACCCCGTGGTCGGCCGGCATGACGAAGATAAGCCCGGCCGTCCCGCGCGGGCCCGGCTCCACGCCTGAGGTCCACTCCCTCCCCAGCGCCGCCATCGCCCTGGTCTTCGGTCCGAGAAGCGCGGGATCCATGTCACCCTGGCGGCCGTCCGCGATGAGCTTCCCGCCCGCGTCCAGCGCCACCACGGAATCGAAAAAGGTCGAGGACATGACCTGACTTCGCGCCCGCGCGTCCTTCGTGGGAGGGATGCTGCCCAGGATCTCCACGATGTCGGCCGTACGCTCGAGGTCCGCGCGCGATTCGGCGATGAGCGTGCGGATCTCCTCCGCGGCCCTTCGGGCGATCTGATCGTTGCGCTGAAGCGCCGAGTGTCGCATCTCATCGGTGGCGAAGCGAACGACGAAGCCGAGGATGAAGAGGATCGCAAGCAGGCCGAGCCCCGTCCCGCCGAGGGCAAGGCGCACCCACATCCTGTGGAAGAACGGCACCCTGCCGTGCGGCACCTCGGGGAATCGCGGTCTGCTCATGGCGACTCCCAGTGTCGCCCGGCCTGCCCGCAGAGATCAAGGGCGGGCGCGGCTTCGACTGCTACTCCCGCTCGTGGAGCAGCACCTTGAGCTGCTTGATCTCGTTGACGAGCTTGTCCCGGCTCATGTCCCTGAAGCGCCGGGGGACCATCTCCCGGCTCGTGCACTCGAGCACGGCGACGAGGTTCTGCAGCTCGATCTCGTGGGGATAGGCGGGAGGCATGAAGTCGCCGATCGTCTCCTCCAGATCCCCCTTGGTCACGAAGACGTGGTTGTTCATCGCGGAGAGGAACTTGGCGCGGATGAGGACGGACTCCAGGTCGGCGCCGGAGAACTCGTACTTGTAGCGGCGGAAGAGCTCCGCGACGTTCGTCTTCTGCATCCGCAGGGAGAGCTTCTTCACGAGCGTCGCGAACAGGTCTTCCTTCTCCTCGATCGTCTCGGGGTAGAACAGCGCGAGGTGCTCCTCCGCCCTGCCCTGGCGCTTCAAG
>PLNO01000348.1 GCA_003141795.1 Spirochaetaceae bacterium
ACGAACATGCGCTTCTTGATCTCCTCCGCCAGCTCGGGATCGTCCTCCTCCAGTGATTCGACGATCGTCTTCTCCGTGGATCGGTCGACCATGTTGAGGATCTCGACGATGCTCTCCACACCGCCTGCCGCCGTGTAGTCCTCCGAGGAAAGAGTGGAGAGCTTCTTCTCCAGCACGCGCTCCACTTCCCTGAGGACCTCGGGCGAGGTGCGGTCCATGGTGGCGATGCGCTTGGCCACGTCGGACTGAATCTCGTGCGGAAGGCTTCCGAGGATCACCGACGCCTTCTGCGGCTCGAGGTAGGCCAGGATCAGCGCGATGGTCTGCGGGTGCTCCTGCTGGATGAAGTTCAGAAGGTGCGACGGATCCGTGCGCCGGATGAAATCGAAAGGCCTCACCTGCAGGGAGCTCGTGAGCCTGTTGATGATGTCCACGGCCTTCTGCGTCCCGAGGGATTTTTCCAGCAGCTCGCGCGCGTAGTCGATGCCGCCCGTGGAGATGAACTCCTGCGCCATCATGAGCTCGTGGAACTCCATCAGGACCTGATCGCGCTCCTGCGGCTCGATGCTCTCAAGACGCGCGATCTCGAAGGTGAGCTGCTCGATCTCGTCTTCCCGAAGGTGCTTGAAGATCTCCGAGGCGATCTCCGAACCGAGTGTGACGAGGAAGACCGCCGCTTTCTGCCGGCCGGTGAGCGCCTTCTTGTGCGCGGCAGCGTTCTTCGCGTCGCGCTTTCCCTGCGCCTGGGCAGCGGCCCCGCCCTCTTCCGGCGCCGGTCTTTCACGCGGGGCTGCCGGGCCCGATTTTCCTGGCTGTTTGGCCATACGCTACTCCTCCACGAGCCACGTGCGGATGAGCTGGGCCACGTCCTCGGGATGCTCGCGCGCCATGTTGGCGGCGTTCTCCTGCATCTCCAGACGCGCCCGGTCCTCCACAGAGAGCTCGACCTCCACGCCCTGCTCCTCCGCGGTCCTGAGGGCAGCCTCGCGCATCGCCTGGTGCTGGCGCGCGAGCTCCTCTTCCCGCAGTCTCCTCCGCCGCTCCATCTCCTTGGCGATCAGCCGGTATGCCACCACCAGAATGAGGAGCCCGGCAAGCCCGATGAGCACACCGTAGATGATCCGGCGGGTCTGCAGCGCCTTGCGGAACACCCCGTCCTCCTTGGAGAACTGGGTCGAGCGGTCGAACGACAGCGTCTGCACTTCCACGTTGTCGCCGCGATCCCTGTTGTACCCGATGGCGGCCTGGATCAGCGCCTTGGCTTTCGCGAGGTCGTCGTCGGTGACAGCGATGTAGTCCCGCTGGATGCTCCCGTCGGGGTTCAGCATCACCTTGCCGCCCTTATCATACTTCTGTTTCCACACCCCGTCGATGGCAACACCCGTGCTGATTCCCTTGATGTCCCAGGGCTGCTTCTCCGAGGTGGTGACCTTCTTGTTGATCTCGTTGTTCGTGGTCTGCGAGCTCTTGTCGTACTTGCCCACGAGGTTGGACAGGTCCTTGTATGCAGGCGGGGTCTGCCCCTCCACTCCAGCCGGACCCTCGGGGTTGAACCCCGTGCCCTGGAAGTGCTCCTCCGTGTTCTGCGTGGAGCGCGCGATGGACGGCGCATACTGCGCGGGTGCGTAGCGCGTCGCCGGCACGACGGCGATGGGCGAGTACTCCTCCGCAGTGGAGTTCTCCTTGCTCATGTCGAGCTTGATCTCGATCTTGAGGATGCGCACGCGGTCGGGGCTGAAGATGTCACTTAGGGCGCGGGTGATGTTGTCCGTGTACTGCTGCTCGAGGATCTGCTTCTGCTTCATCTCGCGCTTGGCGAGCTCCAGCCTGTCCACGTCCTGCTGGCCCGCGAAGTCGTTGAGCTGGACGCCCGTGGTGTCGGCAATGACGATGTTCTCGTCGGTGAGCCCGGCCACGGCCATCTTCACCAGGCGCTGCACGCCTTCGATCTTCTTGCGGTTGGTCNNACGTCGTCCAGGGCGCGGATGTGGGTTTCCAGTTGTTTCGTGACCGCCCGCTGGAGGTTGACGTCGCGCTCGAAGTCCGTCGTCGTCCACTTCTGCGTGTCGAAGAGGGCCCACGGATCCGTCCCCTTCGGGATGAGGTTCTCCTGGTTCAGGATCATACGAGCGCGGCGCGCGGTCTGCTCATCCGCGACGAAGAAGGTGTTGTCGGCCCGCAGCTGGTAGTGGATCTGCATCTCGTCCAGCTTGGAGCCGATCTGCATCCGGGCGTCCTGGTCCGTCACGGGGCTCGAAATAAGAGCCACCATGGCGGGGGTCGCGCTCAGCGAGAAGAGCAGTATTATCGCGAGAATGCTCGCGCCGACGACCGCGAACAGGACGATCTTCTGCGTCCTGTTCCACCGTGCCCACAGCCCTTTCAGCTGCTCACGGATCCTCTTCACAAAATCGTTCATGTCCCCTCCCGGTCATGACCTTGTTGCCCGTAACCCTTGAGTATGCGCTCTATCGGATGTTGATGATCTCTCTATACGCCGACAGCGCCCTGTCGACGATGGCCTTCGTCATGGACAGCGCCATGTTCGCGTCGGCCAGAGCGATCGTCACGTCCTCGACATTCACCGAGTTCGGATCGGTTACCATCTTCTGTGACAGGCTCATCGCGTTGAGCTGGCTGTCATTCACTCCGCCCAGCGCGCTCATCAGCATGTCACCGAACTTCCCTTCGATCCCTCCGTCCTTCTGCGCGGCTAACGCCTCTCCGGCGCCCGCCAGATGCAGGGGGTTCGTACGGGCCAGTTTCACGATGTCGCCTGTCGCCAGGCCAGGATCGATGATCGACATTCACTACCTCCCGATTTCCAGCGCCTTGAGGAACATGGCCTTCGTGCCGTTGATCATGGCCGAATTGGCCTCGTACGCCCTGTTCGCTTCGATCATGTCAACCATCTCGTTGACGATGTTCACGTTCGGATACTCGACGTAGCCGGCCTTGGGTCCGTACTTGATCGCATCCGGGTGCGTCGGATCGTACACGAGCCGCGTTTCACTCGCGTAATCCTTTTCGATCGCCTTGACCCGCACTCCCTGCCCGACCTTGTCTTGCAGATAGCTGGGGAGGAAGGGGCTGCGCCAGTAGGGCTGCTCCACACGCGGGGAGAAGATCACCCTGCTGCGCCGATACGGTCCGCCCTCCGTGGTGCGCGTGGTTGTCGCGTTGGCGATGTTGTCGGAGATGACGTCGAGGCGTAGCCTCTCCGCCGTGAGCCCCGATCCCGCCGTGTTGATGCTGGTGAACATGCCCATGACTCAGTATCCTCCCGGCCTATCTCAGTACGATGTTCACGCGCTGGAACTCGCTTGAAATCACCTGTGCGAGCGTGGTGTACATGAGCTGGTTGTTGAGCGAGTCCATGCCTTCCTGCTCGATGTCCACGTTGTTTCCGTTGTTCTTCGACTCCGTGAGGTAATCGAGCACCTGTCGCGGCCGCACCTGCCGCCAGTCCACCGGCTTGTTGAAGGCGATGTGCTTCGGATCGGTGAGGTACTGGGGGAAGGGTTGCCGGGCGGTCTCCGAATCCAACGCGCGCTTCAGGGAGCTCTCGAAGTTCAGCTCGCTGCGCTTGAAGTTCGGCGTGTTCGCATTGGCGATATTATTGGCGATGATGTTGCGCCGCACTGTCGCAACCTCCATCTCCCGCGTGAGAATCTCCATGTTTTTTCCGAACGCTCCAGAGAATGTCATTCTGCCCGTCCTCTCCCCTTCATTTTCGGCCTTTTCCTCTCCCTCCTGAACCCGCACTTCCTATAATATGTAACGGGTCAGATCCTGGTCTTCCACCACGTTCTTCAGCTTCTCGTCCACGTATCCCGGGGTGATGGCGATTGTCTGACCGGATATCTCGGGTGCGTGGAAGGAAACCTCCTCGAGGAGGAGCTCCATGATCGTATGGAGCCTGCGCGCACCGATGTTCTCCGAACGGGAGTTGACCTCCGTGGCGATCTCCGCGAGCCTGTCGATCGCCTGTGGTGTGAACTCCAGAGTCACCCCTTCGGTCTTCAAGAGCTCGGTGTACTGGATGATGAGCGCGTTCTTCGGCTGCGTGAGGATCTTCACGAAGTCTTCCTTGGTGAGAGGGGACAATTCGACGCGCAGCGGGAAACGGCCCTGGAGCTCGGGGATGAGATCCGAGGGCTTGCTCATGTGGAACGCCCCGGCAGCGATGAAGAGGATGTGCCGCGTGTCGACCGTCCCGTGCTTCGTCGTGACCTTCGAGCCCTCGACGATGGGGAGGATGTCCCGCTGTACACCCTCGCGAGAGACGTCGATCCCGACCTTTTCTCCCCGGGAGGCGATCTTGTCGATCTCGTCGNNGGGTCTTGGCGATCTTGTCGATCTCGTCGATGAAGATGATGCCCATCTCCTCCACCCGCTGGCGGGCGAGCTCCGACACCCTCTCCATGTCAACGAGCTTGTCCATCTCCTCGTTGAGGAGGATCTCGCGAGCCTGCTTCACCGTGACTTTCTTGCGCTTCTTCTTGCCGCCGAAGATGGAACCGAGGTTCCCGAAGTTCACCTCCATGTCCTCCATGGAAGTGCCCGAAAAGAGCTCCATCATCGGCATTGCCGACTTGGTGACGTTGACCTCGACCAGCCGCTCGTCCAGAAGGCCGCGCACGAGCATGTCGCGCATCTTGTCCCGGGTGGACTTCCCGCCTGCCGTTGCGGCAGGTTCGGCGACCGTTTCGACGACCCGCTCGTCAGCCTGGGGTGAATCCGAACCCGTGAGCGGCCACGACTCAGCCGCATCGTCGGGATCCTTGGCTTGAGTTTTCTTGACCCCCGGGAGGAGCAGGTCCAGAAGCGCTTCCTCCGCCCTGCGCTCGGCCTCGACCCGTACCTCCTCCGAGAGCTCGGCCTTCACCATGGAGACGGCCACGGACACGAGGTCGCGGATCATGGACTCAACGTCCCGTCCGACGTATCCGACCTCCGTGTACTTCGTCGCCTCCACCTTGAGGAACGGGGCGCCGCAGAGCTTCGAGAGACGCCGGGCGATCTCCGTCTTTCCGACCCCCGTGGGCCCGATCATGATGATGTTTTTCGGCGCGACCTCGTCGCGCAGCTCTTCAGGAAGGCGCTGCCTGCGCATCCTGTTGCGCAGCGCTATGGCGACGGCCTTCTTCGCCTTTTCCTGCCCGATGATGTACTTGTCCAGCTCCGCAACGATCTCCCGCGGGGTCATTTGCGAGCCCTTTGCGGGGACAATGGCGCTGCTCATGTCAGCTCCTCCACTATGATCTCATTGTTGGTATAGATGCAGATGCCCGCGGCAATATGCAGCGACCTCTCCGCGATGTCGCGTGCGCTGAGCTCCGAGGCATCGAGGTACGCGCGCGCGGCGGCATAGGCGTAGTTCCCACCGGAGCCGATCGCGATCACCCCTGCATCCGGCTCGATCACGTCACCCGTGCCGGAGATGAGGAACGTCGCCTTTCGGTCCGCGACGAGGAGCAGAGCCTCGAGCTTACGGAGGATCCGATCCGTCCTCCAGTCCTTGGCGAGCTCCACCGCCCCACGGGTGATGTCCCCGCCGTATTCCTTGACCTTGCCCTCGAAGCGCTCGAAGAGTGTGAACGCATCCGCCGTGGCGCCGGCAAAACCGACGAGGATCCTGCCGTCGTAGATCCGCCGTATCTTGCGCGCGTTGGACTTCATGACCGTCTCACCCATCGTCACCTGGCCGTCACCGGCCATGGCCACGGAATCTCCCTTACGGACCGCGATCACCGTCGTGCTTCGAATCTTCTCACTCTGCATGGGGATGCGCCCTCCTGTAGACGCTTTTCAGCTTTTCCATGCCCACGTGGGTGTACACCTGGGTCGTCGAAAGGCTCGCATGGCCGAGCAGCTCCTGCACGGCGCGGATGTCGGCGCCCCTGTCCAGCAGGTGCGTCGCGAAAGAATGGCGGAAGGTGTGCGGGGTGACCTTCTTCCCGAGGTTTGCCCGGGAGAGATACTCTCCGAGGATGAACCGCACGCCCCTGTCAGTGATCCGGCCGCCGCGCTGATTTGTGAACAGCGCCCGGGCGGAGTCGGGTCCCCGCTCGTCCGCGGAGCCCGGCTTCCGCGCGTGCAGGGGCCGCAGCGCCATGTAGGATCTGAGCGCCTCCACCGCAGCCGCGCCGAGAAACACGTTGCGCTCCTTGGCACCCTTGCCCATGACAATGGCCGAGTGGTTTTTCAAATCAACGTCGGAGAGGTCGAGCGCCACGAGCTCCGAGATACGGCAGCCGGTGGAGTACAGCGTTTCAAGCACCGCTCTGTCCCGCATCTTCCAGAACTCTTCGCCGTCCGCGCAGGGCTCGTTGCTGGGCATCTCCACGAGCCGGGCCATCTCTTCTTCGAACAGGAAGGAAGGGAGCCGCTTTTCCGTGCGGAGGCTGCGGATCTCCGCGAAGGGGTTGGAGCTGATCCGTCCGCGGCGCTCCATGTAGCGGTACCACCCCCGCACGCCCGAGACCATCCTGTTCACCGAGCGCGGGGAGAGTCCCTCGTGGCTCAGCCATGCGACGAAGCCGCGCGCATCAGCGACGCCTGCTGACTCCGGGCTCACGTCCCGCTCGTGGAGGTACGTCTCGAACTTCTCCAGGTCCTTTCCATAGGATTCCAGGGTATGAGGGGACAATTTGCGCACGCCGCCCAGGTAGGCCAGGTATTCGTCACGCATCGGACGCCTCATCATCGGCGGTCGCTCCTGGCGACATTCTTCCGGTTGCGGGCGACGGGGTTGCCACGGGTGCGGCTGCGTCCTCAGCCTCCTGCTCCGCGCCCTTGGTGTGCAGGTAATCGCAGGCGGGGTTGATGCAGGACTTGTACATCCCGTGCTGGCGGTCCTCCTTCTCCACGAGGAACCAGCCGCACTTCGGGCAATTCGAGTCGGTCGGCTTGAAATACGTGACGAAGTCGCATGTCGGGTAGTTCGTACAGCCGTAGAACTCACGTCCCCGGCCGCGCTTGCGCTTGCGCGCCACGATCTGCCCTCCGCAGTCGGGCCGCGGGCATGTGGCGAGCGGAACGGGCTTCGTGTTCTTGCACTCGGGGAATCCGGTGCACGCGAGGAAAAACCCGTAGCGGCCGAGCTTCTTCACCATGGGTCTGCCGCAGATTTCGCAGACCACGTCGGTCTTTTCGTCCATGACGCCCTTCACGGATTCGAGGGTCTCCTCCACGGAGCTCACCTTCGCCTGGAAGGGGCCGAAGAAGTCCTTGATCATGATGTGCCAGTCCTCTTTGCCCTCCTCCACTCCGTCGAGGCGCAGCTCCATGCCGGCGGTGAAGCTCGGGTCGAGAAGCTCGGGAAAGGACTTGCTCAGCATGTCGTTGATGATCTTGCCGAGGACCGTGGGTATGAGCTGACGCGACTTGCGCACGACGTAGTAGCGGTCCAGCAGCACGGAGATGATGGGCGCATAGGTGGACGGACGGCCGATCCCCTTCTCTTCCAGCGTCTTGACGATCGTGGCGTCCGTGAACCGGGGCGGGCCCATCGTGAAGTGCTGCTCGGGGTGGAGGATTACGAGCTCCACGGCCTCTCCGGCTTCGAATGCGGGGAGCGCTTTCGTCTGCTCCTTCGCGGCCAGGAGGGACAGCGCGCGCTGGAACCCTTTCTCCACGACCTTCGTGCTGGAGGCGCGGAACAGGTAGTCCCCAGCCGCGAAATCCACCGTTGTCGTGCTCGCCTTCGAAGGGCCCATCTGGGAGGAGACGAACCGTTCCCAGACGATCGAGTAGAGGCGGAACTCCTCCGAGGTGAGGTGCGGCTTGAGCTCCGCGGGCGTGCGCGTCACGTAGGTGGGACGGATGGCCTCGTGGGCGTCCTGCGCGCCCTTGCCCTGAGCGTAGACGTTGGGTGTCTCCGGCAGATCGCCGGGGTACTGCTTCTCGATGAACTCGCGCACTTCGGCGATGGCCGTCTCTGAGATGCGGGTGGAATCCGTACGCATGTAGGTGATCAGACCAAGCCGTTCCGAGCCGATGTTCACGCCCTCGTAGAGGCCCTGGGCGATCTGCATGGTCTTGCGCGCGGTAAAACCGAACCTGTTAGCCGCCGTCTGCTGCAGGGTGGAGGTCGTGAACGGAGCCCGCGGCCGCGACATCTTCTCCGTGACCTTCACCTCCACGACGCTGAAGCTCTCCCCTTCCAGCGCCTTCACGCAATCCTGCGTGGACTGTTCGGAGGTGAGCTCAGGCTTCTGTCCGGCGATCGCGACGAGCTGGGCAAGGAACGTGTGCTTGCCCTTTCGCAGCTCGGCATCGAGGCTCCAGTACTCCTCCGGAAGGAACGCCTCGATCTCCGCCTCACGCTCGCAGATCATGCGCAGCGCGACCGATTGCACGCGCCCCGCCGACAGCCCGTTCTTCACCTTCTTCCACAGGAGGGGCGAGAGGTAGTAGCCCACGATCCGGTCCAGGACCCTGCGCGCCTTCTGTGCGTTCACCTTCGACATGTCGATGGTTCCGGGGTGGGCTACGGCCTCCCGGATCGCCTTCGGGGTGATCTCGTTGAACGTGATGCGCTGGAACTCCAAGGGGTTTTTACCGCCCTGTAATGCATTCCTCAGGTGGAAGGAGATGGCCTCCCCCTCGCGGTCATTATCCGATGCGAGCATGACCGTGTCCGCCTTGCGCGCCTTCTGCTTCAGCTCCTTGAGGATCTTCGCCTTGCCCCTCACCGTGATGTACTCGGGCTCGAAGGTGTTCTCCACGTCGATGGCGAGCCGGGATTTGGGGAGATCGATGAGGTGCCCCATGGATGCGGCCACCGTGTAGCCCTTGCCCAGGTACTTCTCTATGGTCTTGCCCTTTGCGGGAGACTCGACGATGAGGAGGACCTGCTTCTTCGCGCGCGACGGGGTCTTGGACCTGGGCTTTGCCGTCTTTCTCGCGGCCGGCTTCTTGTCGGGCACCTCGGGCGTGCGCGGGTTGTCGTCTTGCATCATGTTCTCCAGTATGTTTCCCCGCCCCGCAGGGCGCAGGTGCCGTCTATCTCATGCCTCAGCATGGAAGCGAGCCGTTCCCCCTCCGGGGCAGGCTCGTCGTACAAGGGCTCGGCGGACGACCGCGCGCTCATGCCCCAATCGTGCAGAAGATCGGCGGCGCCCTCGATCACGGGCGCCCCCGATTCGGCGAGTCGCGCCGTTCCCGCCCCCGCGCTGCCGATGATGCCGGCCGCGTGCACCCAGAGGTCGCGGCCCTGGTCAAGCGCGTATTCCGCGGTGATCAGCGCGCCCGAGCGCTCGGGCGCCTGCACGACCACCACCGACCTGCACAGCCCGCTGATGATCCTGTTGCGGGCGGGGAAGTGGTACGAAAGAGGCGGCACGCCCGGCGGGTATTCGCTCACGATGGCGCCCCCCCGCGACAGGATGGCGGTGCCGGTTGCACGGCTGGAAACGGGGTAGATCTGGTCGATGCCATTGCCCAGAACCGCAACGGACCTCCCTCCGGCTTCGACGCACCCTTCGTGCGCCTCGGTGTCGATGCCGCGCGCGAGCCCGGAAACGACGCCGATTCCCTCCCGTCCGAGGTCGAATCCCAGACGGAAGGCCGCCTGCCGCGCCGCCCCCGTGGGAAAACGCGTCCCAACGACCCCTGCCAAGGGGACCCCGCTGTCAGGGAGAGTTCCGCGAAGAAAAAGTGTCACGGGCGGGTCGAAAATTTCGCGAAGCTGCGGTGGGTACGTCGAATCCCAGTAAAAGATGCTCTCCACGCCCCCGTCGGTCAAGCTTTTTTGCGCAGCCTCCGCAGAGGCCAGGATTTGCGCAGGATGCCAGAGGGAGGTGGAAAGCCTCCGCCCGATCATCCGGGCGATGTCCGCAAGGGACAGGGAGAACAGGCGGGAAGGCCCACCGAGTGACTGCACGAGGAGGAGCTTCTCCCGAGGCCGGAGGAACTCCACATGGGAGAGCCCGAGCAGGCAGAGCCGATCGTGTGTGTTCATGTCAAGTGACAATGGGCGGATCCGATGCGCGGCTTTCATCCCTTGTGCTCCGTACCTGAAACCCCGCCGTGCGTGTCGCCCCGTGGGCTACCGCCGCGCTCCGCGCCGCTGTCGCCCCTTGGATGGAACTCCGCATGGGTGCGCTTCAAGACCTCCTGGCTCACGTGCGTGTATATCTGCGTTGTACCGATGTCGGCGTGGCCGAGCAGCTCCTGCACGGAGCGCAGGTCCGCCCCGCCTTCCAGCAGGTGTGTCGCAAAGGAGTGGCGCAGCGTGTGCACCTTCCCCTCCACGCCCGAACGCTCGGCAAGCCTCTTGAAGTTCTTCCAGACCGTCTTGCGGGAGAGCATGCGTCCGCCCTTGCCGAGGAAAAGCGCGTTCACCGGCCGTCGGCCGGCGAGTGCGGGCCGGGCATCCGCAAGATAGTGCTCGATCTCCTTGCGCGCCCGGTTTCCCAGCGGCACCATCCTCTCCCGACCGCCCTTGCCGAGCACACGGATGGCCCCTTCCCGCAGCGACACGCAGTCGACGGTCATCCGCACCGCCTCGGTCACGCGCAGGCCGCAGGAGTAGATCGTCTCGAAAAGCGCCCGGTCGCGAATTCCCAGTACCTGCGAGGGGTCGCATGCATCGAGCAGACGGTCGATGTCCTCCGCCGGCAGGTAGCGCGGGATGCGCATCGTCACGCGCGTGCCGTCGACGAGGCGCGCGGGGTTCGTGACGGCGAGCCCTTCGAGCACGAGGAACTGGTAGAACGACCTCATCGCCGAGGACGACTTGGCGAGGGTCCGCGGATCGATATTCTCCACCTTTCGGTGCAGCAGATAGTCGCTGACGTCGTCGGGGCCCGCATCGAGTGCATCCTTGCCCTGCTCACGCACGAACGCGACGAAGGCTCGTGCCTCCGTCGTGTAGGTGGCCACGGTGGTCGGGGACAGACGGCGTTCCGCGATGAGGTACTCCGCGAAACGCGTCAGATTGTCCCTGTCATGATCCGTACCGTGATCAGCGCTACGAGCTTCCATCAGCGTCCGCCCGTCAATCCTTCTGTCCGAGGATGCGTTTCTCCCTCAGGACCGTGGGAACGCTCAAGTCCGCTTCCCGCGAGTTCCTCCCCAGGAGGAAGTCTTCGGGATGCTTGCGGGTGCCCGCCTTGCCCATCGTGGCCCATTCCTCGTACGGGATGACCTCGGGCTCGGAGGCCTCGGGCTGTACTGCCACCGGCTGCGGCTTCTCGGCGTCGAACCCCGTGGCGATGACGGTGACGCGCAGACGGTCGTTCATCGATTCGACGATCGAGGTGCCCGCGATGATCAGCGCGTCGTCGTCCGCGTTCGCCGTGATGATCTTCAGCACTTCCTCGTACTCGGAGAGGCTGAAATCGAATCCACCGGTGACGTTCACGAGGATGCCCTTCGCCCCTTCGACGCGCGCATCCTCGAGCAGCGGGTTGTTGATCGCGTTCGTGGCGGCGTCAGTGGCGCGGTTCTCCCCCGAGCCGATGCCGATTCCCATCAGGGCGTCGCCCTTGCCCTTCATGATCGTGCGCACGTCGGCGAAATCGATGTTGATCTCACCGGGCTCGGTGATGAGATCGCTTATCCCCTGCACGCCCTGGCGAAGCACCTCGTCGGCCATGAAGAAGGCCTCCCTGATGGGGGTGCGCTTCTCGGCGATCTTCAACAGGTACTGGTTGGGGATGGTGATGAGGGTGTCCACCTCCTGGCGGAGCCTCTCGATCCCCTCTTCGGCGAGCTGCATCTTGCGCTTGCCCTCGAAATCGAACGGCTTGGTCACCACGGCCACGGTGAGCGCGCCGAGCTGGCGCGCCACGTGGGCGACCACCGGCGCGGCGCCCGTGCCCGTGCCCCCGCCCATTCCCGCCGTGATGAAGACCATGTCGGCGCCCTTCAGGAGATTCTGGACGCTCTCCGTGTCCTCCATGGCGGCCTTCTCCCCGATCTCGGGGATGCCGCCA
>PLNO01000072.1 GCA_003141795.1 Spirochaetaceae bacterium
GGATTGTTGATCTCGTGGGCCATGCCCGCCGATAGAATGCCGAGGGAGGTGACCTTGTCCGCGATGGTCATCTTGCTCCAGAACCGCTCCGAGGTCGTCACGTCCTCCAGCACGATGAGGGACCCGCGTCTGCCGCCGGCAAGCGCGATGGAGGAGGCCTTCGCCGTGAAGTGCCGGGCCTGGCCGTCGAGCCTGTCGAGCTTGAGCCCTTCCACAACCGAGTCACCGTCCACGAAGAGGGCATTGCCGGCCGGGTCACCGCTTCGCTGCGTGAAGTTGCGCTCCATGACCTCGCTCAAGCGCGCGCCCCTGAGCGCACCCACGCCGCAGCCCACGAGATCGGCAAAGAACCCGTTGCAGAACTCGATCGAGCCCTCAGGTCCGGTGACGATGATCGCGGCGGGTATGGCGTTCATGATCCGCTCGTTGTACGCGTTGAGGACGCTGATCTGATCGAGCTGGTCGGTGATGACCCGCTTCTCCTCGATCAGCGTGCTGACCATGCCGTGGAACGCGCCGGCGAGGAACCCGATCTCGTCCCGGGAGCGGATGTCGAGGTTCCCCACCTCCCCCGTGTCCATGTAGCGGTGAAGCCATTGGCTCAGGCGCGTGAAAGGGGAGATGGTGAGGCTCGTGAAGCCTGCCGCGAGGAACAGGGACGCGGCAAGGGTCACGAGGAATGCGGTGAGGTAGGAGAGGAGCACCGACTTCACGTAGAGGCGCTCGGCCAGCAGAGAGCGGAAGGCGACGAGGTATATCTTCTCCGGCACGTCCGCCGAAAGCGGACGCGAGTAGACGCTGTACGGGGCATTGCCGAGTCGGATGACGCGCGAGCGCAGCGGAGCCTCGGTCTCGAAGGGCTGCCACGGCGACGCGGAGACCACCGGTGTCGTGCCCACGAAGAAGGCGACCTCCGTTGCCGTCTTTTCCCAGATCCCTTCCACCATGCTCTTGTCGACGTCCGTCACGAGGTAGAGATGGCGCATGCCCCCCGCCCTGCGGGGGAAGCTCATGCCGGTCACGAGATACAGGTGGGTAGGGCCCGCTGTGTCCTTCACGGATATGAACTGGTTGCGCGGAAACGCGAAATCCCGCGGGTTGAGGAAGGCCACCGGCAGCTCGTCCCGCCCGTCGATGATCCCTGTCCGCTCGTCCACCATGATGGTCCCCGGGTCGTCCATGATCACGATCCTGTCGGCAGTCGTCAGGCTGATGAAGTAGCGCATCATCGAGCGCAGGCTCTCCGCGGACGCCTCGGCAGTCTGGTCCTCTTGCAGAAAGAAGCTCAGCTGGTAGAGGTCCGTGTACATGCGGTGCTTCAGCTCCTCCATGTAGGCGCGCGCCCGGTCCCAGTCGCCCATGAGGTCGGACTCCATCGACTTCCTCGTGTTGAAGAGGAAGGAGGTGAGCGTGAAGGTTCCCGTGACGGCGATCTGGAGGAGCAGAGTGACCAGGATCCCGATGAGGAGCTTTGTCCTGAGTCGCATCAGGGTAAGGATATCACCGTTCGTCCTCCAGCTACAAACGGGGGAGCCGTGACGCGCGCACGCGCGTCACGGCTCCCCCTGGAAGGAGAGAAGAAGAGGGCTATTTGCGGCTCCGGCGGCGCGTTGCCACGTCGAAGATGACGGCAAGAGCGAGCACCGCGCCCCTGACCACGTACTGGAAGGAGATGTCGGTTCCCATCAGGTTCATGCCGCTGGTGAGCGAGATATAGACCAGCGCCCCGACGAGGGAGCCGGTGATCTTGCCCACGCCACCCGCCGCGGAAACGCCACCGATGTAGGCCGCGGCAATGGCGTCGAGCTCGAACAGGGTCCCTGCGGTCGTTGTTGCGGAGCGCAGACGGGAGGCGAAGAGCATGCCCGCCACGGCGCACAGGAGCCCCATGGAGCCGAACACGACGAAGATGAGCTTCTTCACGTTGATGCCGCTGAGCTCGGCGGCCTCGGGGTTACCGCCGATGGCGTAAATATGCCTGCCGAGCACCGTCCGTGTGGCGACGAAGTTGTAGACCCCGACAACGACGAGCACGATCACGACGGTCCACGACATCCCGTTGTACCCGGCGAGCACCCACGTGATGAGACCGATGACGACGGCGAGGAACACGAGCTGCATGACGAACATGTCGGCCGGAAGGACCTCGAACTTGTACGCCTGTTTCGCCTTTCGGCTCCTGATCTGGCTCACGATCATCCAGACGATCGCCACCAGGCCGATGAGAAGCGTGAGCTTGTGCACGCCGGGAAGGAACGCGTTGGCCGGCAGGATGTCGGGGATGTACCCGTTGCCTATCGCGTTGAAGACGGCATTGGGAATGACGATCGTCCCCGACTTCAGCGTGATGAGGAGCAGAGCGCCTCGATAGATGAGCCATCCTGCCAGTGAAGCGACGAACGACGGGATGCCGAGCTGCGCGACAGGGGTCGCCGTGAGGAGACCCGCGCCGAGACCCAGGACGAGCACGAGAGGGATCGCCAGATAGACCGGCATGTGCCAGTAGGCGAGTGCGATCGCTGCGATCGCCCCGAGGAACCCCGAGAGGAACCCGACGGAGAGATCGATGTGCCGAATGACGATGACGAGGGTCATGCCGACGGCCAGCACGGCGATATAGCCGGACTGGTTCAGCAAGTTGGCGATGTTGCGCGACGAGATGAATAATCCGTGCGTCGTGATGGTGAAGATCGCCATGATGACGATCAGGGCGATGTACATCGCGTAGTCGCGGATGTTCTGACGCAATACCTTGGATATGTCCCTTGATGTCACGATTCACCTCTCCTATGCCGTTGCCATCTGCATGATTTTTTCCTGCGTCGCTTCCGTCACGGGCAGCTCGCCGGTGATCCTTCCCGAGGAAATAACGTAGACACGGTCGCTCATGCCGAGAACCTCCGGCAGCTCGGAGGAGANNCTGGTTGCCGCCGCTCAAGTTCGACACGGTCTGCTCGAGGCTCGGCGTCTTTATGTTGAGCGCGTTCTTGTATTCGTCTGCCGCCTTCACCTCGGCGTTGTCGTTGACGATGCCGCCGCGGCTGGCGATCTCCTTGAGGTTGGCCAGGGTGATGTTCTGCTTGACATCCTGGATGAGGATGAGGCCGTTGGCCTTCCTGTCCTCAGTGGCGTAGGCTACGTGGTCCTCGATGGCATCGTGGGGGTGGTGGTAATGCACCGCCCTGCCGCGGACCCGAAGCTCCCCGCTGATGCGGTATCCGTCGGGGTTGCCGAAGATGCTGCGGGCGAGCTCTGTTCGCCCCGATCCCATGAGGCCCGCAAACCCGACTATCTCTCCCTTGCGCACGTTAAAGGAGATGTCCTTCAGAACGGGGCGCCCCGCCTTCAGGTCGAAAGCGTTCCAGTCCTTTACACTGAGGATCTCCTCGGTGCCCACCGTGTGCGTGTGGGGCGGGTACACGTTGTTGATCTCCCGTCCCACCATGTTCTTGATGAGGATCGCCTCGCTCACCTCCCCCTTGTGGGCATCGAGGGTGCAGATGGTCTGGCCGTCGCGGAGCACTGTGACGGTGTCCGCGATCTTGATGACCTCTTTCAGCTTATGGGAGATGAGGACGCACGTCACCCCTTGACCTTTCAGCTCACGGAGAATGGCGAAGAGATTTTCACAGTCGTCCTCATTGAGCGCCGCGGTGGGCTCGTCGAGAACCAACAGCTTGACGTTGCGGCTGAGCGCCTTTGCGATTTCGACGAGCTGCTGTTTCCCGACGCCGAGATCCTTTACGAGGGTCTCGGGATTCACGTCCAGTCTGACCTTGCCGAGCATTTCGGTTGACTTGCGGATCGTCTCGTTCAGGTTCACCGTGATCCCGCGCCTGATCTCATGGCCGAGGAAGATGTTCTCATAGACCGTCATGTCAGGAACCAGCGCGAGCTCCTGGTAGATGATGGCGATCCCGACTTTTTCGCTGTCGGCGATGCCATGAAAGATTTGCGGCTTCCCCTCGTAGACGATGTCCCCGGTGTATTCCCCGTACGGATGCACCCCGCTCAGCACCTTCATGAGGGTGGACTTGCCCGCGCCGTTCTCTCCCACGAGACAGTGGATTTCCTGAGGAGTCACGGAAAATGTGACGTCGCTCAAGGCCTTCACCCCGGGGAAGGTCTTCGTGATATTCTTCATCTGTAGTATGGGCGTGCTCATGGCTGCTCCACGTTTGAGGAAATGGGGACGGCGAACGAAACGTCCGCCGTCCCAGTGCTTGTACTCGAGAATGATCGGGTGCTGTTTAGAGCCCCGTGAAGAGGCTCGCGGGATAATAGCCAGAGTCGACGATGGCGGCCTTCACGTTGTCCTTCGTCACGGAGACGATGGCGGACGGCTTGGCGGGAACGTCGACCTTGCCATTGTTGTACGTGTTGGTCTTCGGGGGCACCTGCCCCTTCAGGTACGCAATGGCTGCGGCGATGGCGTCGTTCACGAGGACGCGAACGTCCTTGAGGACCGTCATCGACTGCTTCCCGTCGATGATGTACTGGATCGACGACTTATCCGCGTCCTGGCCCGTGGTGTAGTACTTCGTAACGGCCTTGTCCGCCGCGAACGTATCACCGATGGCGCGGGCGGTCTGATCGTTGGGCGAAAGGACGTAGCACACGCCCTTCTGGGCGTCGGTGGCAGCGGTCAGATTGGATTCAGCGATGTTCTTCGCATCGGAGGGCGACCAGTTGGTCGTGACCTGGCCGATGATCTTCGCCATTTCCTCGCGGGTGAGGGTCGCCTTGCCCTGGAGCGCGATGGCTTCGCTGGAGTTCACAATAACGAATGTGCCATCGGCGATCTTGGGCTGGAGCTGGCTCCATGCGCCCTGGAAGAAGAGGAACGCGTTGTTGTCCGACGCGGCGCCGGCATAGAGGTACAGGTGGTTGCCCGTGCCGGAAGCCTTGCTGACGAGGTACGAGCCCCACGCAGCGCCAACGGCGACGCTGTCGAAGGTCACGTAGTAGTCCACGTTCGCGGAGTCGCGGATCAGGCGGTCATAGGAGATCACCTTCACGCCCGCGGCGTGCGCTTCATCCGCTGCTGCCGCTGCCGCGGAGGCATCGGGGGGGCATATGATGATGACCTTGACTCCGTTGGAGATCAGGGATTCGACGTTCGCCTTTTCCTTGGCGGAGTCGCCCTGGCTGAAGAGGATCTGGACATTGTATCCGGCCTTGGTGAAGGCATCGCGGAAACGGGTCTCGTCCTGGGTCCAGCGCTCCTCATCCTTGGTAGGGAGAACGACGCCGACCTGCAGCTTCGTTCCCGCCTTTTCCTGGTTTCCCGTTGCGAATACCATGGAAGGCAGGAGCAGCGCTACGAGGCTGACAAGTACGATCACTAATCTCTTCATTTCTGAGGCCTCCTTGTGTCCCGTGGGAATGCAATAAACATGCCAATAAGGTGCTAAACGGGATTCATATTTAATTGTTGCCCTGGACTGCAATTAGGAAGCGGAATGATTTCTTCCTAAAAACCGGATTCGGAACGAAAAGCACAACTGTTACCACACCGAAACACAGCCATCGTAATCTTCGGGAAACGGCGCACAAACCGTTTCCTTGATGAAACATATTGTGTTACTACAGGGTGACATCGCCAAATTCTCAGCCCTTTTCTCCCTTGGAATCGTGGCCAACCTTGACTTTTGACCCTCCGGGCCGTATCGTGTCGTCCGCACTTTCCGACTGATTCAAAGGAGAAAAGGATGACGACGCTCGGTGTGCTCACAGGCAACCGGGGATTTTTCCCTCCAGAGCTCTGCGAGCAGGGACGCGCAACAGTCCTCGCGGTGCTGAAGGAGGAGGGTTTCGACACCGTCAGCCTCACCCCGAAGGACACGGTGGGCGGCGCCGTCGAAACGCGCGCGGATGCGGCCCGGTGCGCGGGATTGTTCAAGTCGCAACGGGATACCATGGACGGTATCATCGTCACCCTGCCGAACTCCGCGGACGAGCGGGGCATCGCGGATGCGATCCGCCTCTCGGGGCTGGACGTGCCCGTCCTCGTCCACGCCTATCCCGACGAGCCGGGCCGCATGGGCATCGATCGCCGACGGGACAGCTACTGCGGCAAGGTCTCCGTCTGCAATGCCCTCTCCCAGTACGGGATCCGCTACTCCCTGACGAGGCAGCACACCATGGATCCCGAGGCCGATGCCTTCCGTGAAGACCTGCGCGATTTCGCCGCGGTCTGCAGGATCACGCGCGCGCTTCGTCACGCCCGCTTCGGCCAGATCGGCACCCGGCCCGCGTCTCTCGTCACGATGCGCTTCAGCGAGAAGCTGCTGGAGAAGGCGGGCATCTCCGTGGAGAACATCGACCTCTCGGAGGTCTTCGGGAGGGCGTCGGCCCTCAAGGACAAGGAGTCCGCCGTGCTGTCCAAGCTCGACGAGATCCGTGACTACGTGAAGACCACGAAGATCCCGCGGGAGTCTCTCTTACGGATGGCCCGGCTTTCCGTCGTGCTCGATCAGTACGTCGCCGAGCGCGGGTTGTGCGGGACCGCCATCCAGTGCTGGACTTCTATGGAAGAGAATTTCGGCGTTGCGCCGTGCACGGCCATGAGCATGATGAGCAACAACCTCCTTCCCAGCGCGTGCGAAACGGACATCGGGGGGCTCGTCGCGATGTACGCGTTGATCCAGGCGTCGGGCCGGCCCAGCGCGCTGGCGGATTGGAAGACGAACTACTCGGATGACCCCGAAAAATGCGTGCTCCACCATTGCGGCAACTTTCCCCAGGACCTCATGGGGAAGAAAGGCGTGATGGAGTACCAGGAGACCCTGGCGGGGACGTACGACCGCGAAAAGACCTACGGGACGCTCGCCGGAAAGATTCGTCCAACGGAGCTCACCTTCTGTCGCGTCTCCACGAACGATGAAGCCGGGACCATCCGCGCCTATCTCGGGGAGGGCCAGGTCACGAAGGATCCCCTCACGACCTTCGGGGGCTACGGAGTCGTCCAGATCCCGAGGCTGGAGGAGCTCATGCGCTTCATCTGCCGGAAGGGATTCGAGCAGCACGTCGCCATCAACCCCGCGCGCGTGGCGCAGCCGGTGGCGGAAGCCTTCTCGCGCTACATGGGCTGGGAAGTCTATAATCACGACCAGAGAAACGAGTCATAGGAGGATGCGATGGCGAAAAACTCGCTGATCATCGGCATGGATTACGGCACCGACTCGGTGCGTTCTGTTGTGATCGACGCGCAGACGGGAAAAGAGATAGCGAACGAGGTGGCGTACTACCGCCGTTGGGCCGCGGGCACGTATTGCGACCCTTCAAAGAACCTCTTCCGCCAGCACCCGCTGGACTACATCGAGGGCATGGAGATATCCGTGAAGGGCGCGCTCGCCAAGATCGGCAAGAAGGCCGGCAAGGACGTGGTGGCCATCGGGATCGACACGACGGGATCAACTCCTTGCGCCGTGGACACAACGGGAACGCCGCTTGCGTTGACGAAGGGATTCGAGGAGAACCCGAACGCGATGTTCGTGCTCTGGAAGGACCATACCGCGGTGAAAGAGGCGGAGCTCATCAACAAGACCGCCCGCGGGTGGGGGGGCACGGACTTCACGAAGTACGAGGGCGGCGTGTACTCCTCTGAGTGGTTCTGGTCGAAGATCCTCCACGTCCTTCGATCGGACGGCAAGGTGCGTGCGGCCGCCTTTTCCTGGGTCGAGCATTGCGACTGGATGCCGGCGCTGCTCACGGGGACCACGGACCCGCTGACGATGAAGCGCAGCAGGTGCGCGGCCGGGCACAAGGCGATGTGGCATCCCGAATGGGAGGGCCTCCCCCCCGAGCAGTTCCTCACGAAGATCGACCCTCTGCTGCGCGGTCTGCGCGCGCGGCTCTTCGCTGAAACGGCAACCTCCGATCAGAGCGCGGGAGGGCTGACCGCGGAGTGGGCCAAACGCCTCGGCCTCACCCCCGGCATCGCCGTCGCCGTGGGGGCCTTCGACGCCCACATGGGCGCCGTGGGGGGGGGTATCACCGACAAGACGCTCGTGAAGATCATGGGCACCTCGACATGCGACGTGCTCGTCGCGCCGCGCAAGGCCGTCGGGACCAAATGCGTCGCCGGGATCTGCGGCCAGGTGGACGGCTCGGTCATCCCCGGCATGGTCGGCCTGGAGGCCGGTCAATCGGCGTTCGGCGACGTCTACGCGTGGTTCAAGGGCCTCCTGGCCTGGCCGCTGCACGAATCCTCAGGGCGTGGCGCAAGGAAGGGGGCGCAGAGCGCCAAGAGGGGGACGCCCGCGCAGGCCGACATCGAGGAGCACATCCTCGACAGGCTTGCCGTTGCCGCTGAGAAGATCGATCCCGCCGAATCGACGGTGCTCGCGCTGGACTGGCTGAACGGGCGGCGCACGCCGTTCGCCGATCAGACGCTGAAGGGCGCGATCGTCGGCATCACGCTGGGAACCACCGCGCCGGGGATTTTCCGCGCGCTCGTTGAGGCCACCGCATTCGGCTCGCGCGCCATCGTGGACCAGCTCAGGAAGGAGGGGGTCGCCATCAATGCCGTGATCGCCCAGGGCGGGATCGCGCGCAAGAGCCCCTTCGTCATGCAGGTCACCGCCGACGTCCTGGGCATGCCGATCCGCGTTGTCGCGTCGGATCAGGCCTGCGCGCTGGGTGCGGGGATGCTCGCCGCTGTCGCCGGCGGCGTGTATCCGAACGTCGGTGCGGCGCAGAAGCGCATGGGCAGCGGCTACGACAAGACGTTCAAACCGGACAGGAAACGGGCCGCGGTGTACCAGTCCCTCTACAAGAGATACACGGAGCTCGGCAAGAGCCTCGAGACCCTCCTGGGGGCCCTATGAAGGCTGCCGACAAGAAGCGCCTCCAGCGGCTGCGGGAGGAGGTGTGTCGCGCGAACGTGAGCCTCGTGGAGCGTGGGCTCATCGTCTCCACCTTCGGCAACGTGTCGGGCATCGATCGTGAGATCGGCCTCATCGCCATCAAGCCGAGCGGCGTCGACTATGCGGACCTCACCCCCGCCGACATGGTGGTGCTTGATCTGAAGGGCACCAAGGTGGAGGGCGACCTCAACCCCTCGTCGGACACGAAGACCCACGTGTACCTGTACCGGGAGTTCCCCGAGATCGGAGGGATAGTGCACACGCATTCCCGCCACGCCACCGCGTGGGCGCAGGCCCGCCGGCCCCTGCCCTGCCTGGGCACGACGCACGCCGACTATTTCCACGGGGAGATCCCCTGCACGGAGGTGATCGCAGACCAGCAGATCGGGATGGACTACGAGGAACAGACGGGGGCGCAGATCGTCGCGGCCTTCAAGCGCGTGGACTATCGCGGCATGCCCGCGGTGCTGGTCGCGTCCCACGGCCCCTTTGCGTGGGGGAAGGACGCGGAGGAGGCGGTCTACCACGGCTACATCCTCGACTACGTCGCGGAAATGGCCATCATGGCCTACCAGATCAATCCCCGCGTGGCAGGCATCAAGCGCACGCTGCTGGACAAGCATTACCTGAGGAAACACGGAAAGAGCGCCTACTACGGCCAGAAGGCCGGACGATGAGCGGCCGCTCGATGCAAAAGAAAGGAGGACCGCGTGCAGTTTCAGCTTTTCGGAAAGAAACATGAGGAGAGCCCGACGGAGTTCTGGCAGCAGACCGCGGAGAAGCGCGGGGGGCCGATCGGGTACATGACCTATGGGAGCCTGCTCGGCAGGTCGGGGGACACCCTCGTGGACCTCCCCGGTCTGGTCTACACCGTCGGCGACTCGGTATGGTTCGAGGATTTCGAGCGCGACAACTGGTTTGCCCGCATCGTCACCTCGAAGAAGAAGTTCGAAAAGACGGAGTTCTCCTTTCCGCGCGCGGACGTCACCCTGGTGCGGATGGTATCCCGGGGGGCGGCCATCCGCTGCATCAGCGGCAACCTCCCCGCGGACAGGCTGCCGCAGCTCGGCTTCTTCGGGCGGATATTCTCCACGCCCGTGATCCAGGTGAGCATGCAGGGCGGCACGGCCCTCTTCTTCGACATCCTCCAGCGGCGGGAGTTCATTGGGCTGTTCGCCACATCGTAAACTGCCGCCGGGCAATGGCGCCGTCCGCCCTGCGGCGCGGCGCCCCCGCCCGAAGCCGCACGCGCGGGTCTACGCGTGGTAGAAGCGGTAGCGCTTGCGATACTCCGTGGGAGAGACGCCCGTCACCCTCTTGAACACCGACCGGAAGCTCCCGACATCCTCGTACCCGATGCGACTGGCCACTGAATCCACGGGCTCACTGCCGGATTCCAGCTCGTGCTTGGCCGCCTCGATGCGCACGCGCTGAACGTACTCGATGGGCGTGTTGCCCGTTGCCGCCTTGAACCGCCGGATGAAGTTGCGCGTGCTCATGTTCACCTGGGTGGCGACATCGACGACCGACAGCTCACGCGTCACCTGCCGCTCGATCAGCTCCTGGGCATCGAGGATCGGGCGGTCCCCGTGGCCCTTCTGCGTGCTGAAGATGGCATAGGCGGTCTGCGGCCCCTTGTTCATGTCGATGAGGAATATCTTCGACAAAAGCCGGGCTGCCTCAGGACCCTGGTACTTTTCCACGAGATACGCGGTCAGGGTGAGAAAGGACGTGGCCCCGCCGCTCGTACAGATGCGGCCGTGGTCCACGACGATCTGATCGGGGAGGATGCGGACCTGCGGATAGCGCCCGCGGAAGAGGTCCTGCGCTATCCAGTGCGTCGTCGCGGTCTTCCCGTCCAGGAGGCCGGCTTCCGCAAGAACGAACGCGCCGGTACAGATGGAGGCGACGTCCGCGCCACCGTCGTGCATCGCCCGAACCCAGGGCACCGCGGGGCTGTTCGCGGAGAGCTGTGAGAGAACGTCACCGTCGAATGCCGGAACGATCACGAGGTCGCAGCTCTTCACCTCCTCGATCGTCGCGTGGCAATACACGGGCAGCCCGCTCGGGGAGATGAGCGGGTTGGCGCCGGTGGAGACCAGCCGCACATTGTAAAACGCGTCTCCCGCTGCCCCGTTCATCCTCCCCGCTGTCCATAAGAGGTCCATCGGGCCTATCGATGAAAGCGACGTACAGCCTTTAAAGGCGAGAATGCAGACGTCCATGGGGACCTCCTCATCCCAAGGTATGGCACGAATGACTGCGAGGAAAGTCAAATCCGCCACTATCCCACAGGTGGCGTGCACCGTACCTTCACCTCCGGGACACGGGTCCCGCCTATTCTTCGAGGAGGTACAGGATGACGAGCAGAGAGTCGTTCCTTCAGATGTGGGGCCTGGAAGCTGCAGCGACGAAGCGCGTGCTGGCAGCAGTGCCGGAAAAGAACGTCGACTGGAAACCGGACCCGAAGGCGCGGTCCGCTTTCGAGCTGACCGCCTTCGTGGCCGGCCACGCGGCGGTCCTTGCCTCGTTCCTGGAGACAGGAGAGTTCAAGGCCGGACCCATGGCGCCTCCGAAATCGATCAAGGAAGCTGCGGGCTTCTTCGACGTTATGCTCCCGAAGGTGGAGAAGGGTCTCAAGGCAGTGGATGACAAGACGTGGGATACGAAGACGACGACGCTCTACGCCCCTGACGGATCGGTGATGCAGTCAGCGCCGCTGGGCGGCATGGCCTACTTCACCCTCTTCGACCTCATCCACCATCGCGGCCAGCTCAGCACCTACCTGCGGCCCATGGGGGGAAAAGTGCCCTCGATCTACGGCCCGTCCGCGGACGACACGGGCAGGTAGGCCATAACGACTGAGGAGGGGGCTTGCTACTTGACCGCGGCCTCCTCCTCCACTATGCTCTTCTCGTGATGAAGATCACCCGCCTCGGACAGACACGGATCGCGCTCGTCCTCGTAGTAGTACTCAGGGAGAGCACCCGCGTGTGTGCACCGTAGGCGCGTCAATTCGATTGACGAAAGCCCCCCTCGGTGGACACCGAGAGGGGCTTTTTTTTTACCCGAAGGAGGGGTCATGCAGTGGAGCGGCGCATCTCTTCTCATCGAGCTCCTGAAACGGCAGGGAGTGGGGATCGTCGGAGGGATCCCCGGAGGCGCGAACCTCCCCCTCTATGACGCTCTTGGCCAGAGCAGCCTCCGCCACATCCTCGTCCGCCACGAGCAGGCCGGCGGCTTTCTGGCGCAGGGCATGGCGCGGTCCACGGGCGGCGCGGCGGCCTGCTTCGCCACCTCGGGGCCGGGAGCTGTCAACCTCCTCACGGCGATCGCCGACGCGAAGCTCGACTCCATCCCCATCGTCGCCGTCACCGGACAGGTGGCAACGGGTCTCATCGGGACGGATGCGTTCCAGGAGGTGGACACCTACGGAATGAGCATCCCCGTGACGAAGCACAACTTCCTCGTCCGTACCGCGGAGGAGCTTCTGGATGTCGTGCCCGAAGCGTTAGGCGTCGCGCTCTCCGGACGGCAGGGCCCCGTTCTCATCGACATGCCCAAGGACGTCCAGCAGGCGGCCATCGACGTCGCAGACCTGCCGCCGCCGGGCGTCGCGGATGCGGCGCAGGAGGCGGATGGCGCAGTGCTCGCCGCGATGGCACGGCTGATCGCAGCCTCCGCGCGACCCGTGCTCTACGTGGGCGGCGGGGTCGTCTCATCGGGCGCGGAAGCGGAGGTGCGCGCGCTGTCCTCTGCATGCGGCATCCCCGTCGTTTCCACGCTCATGGGGCTGGGCGTCATGCCCCCGTCGGACCCGCTGAACCTGGGGATGCTCGGGATGCACGGAAGCCGTGTCACGAATCTCGTCGTCGATCGGGCGGACCTGCTCATTTCCCTCGGTGTCAGGTTCGACGATCGGGCCACGGGGTCCGTCGCGGGGTTCGCGCCGCGAGCGCGCGTCATCCACATGGATATCGACGAGGCAGAGATCGGCAAGATCCGCCGCCCCGACATCTCCTGCGGATGCGACGTGAAGGCCGCGCTTCGAAGGCTGAACAAGCTCGCGGCTCACTCGGGGCGGCAGGACTGGAGGGCGGAGATCGAGGCGTTGCGCGCGGAGCATCCCGTGGAGGTCCCCGGTGACGAATCGCACCCGGCGAACCTCGTGCGGAGGATCGCCTCCATCGTTCCCGAGAGCTCCATCGTCACGGTCGACGTGGGCCAGCACCAGATGTGGGCAGCGCAGTGGTGGCCGGTGCGCAGACCGCGCCAGTTCCTGACATCCGGCGGCCTGGGCACCATGGGCTTCTCCGTGCCCGCAGCGATGGGGGCGGCGCTGGCGCATCCCGGCACCCCCGTGATCGTCGTGACCGGAGACGGCTCCCTCCTCATCAACATCCAGGAGCTGGCGACGATCGCGGAAAACGATCTGGACATCAAGATCTGCGTCTTCAACAACGGGCACCTGGGGCTCGTGCGGCAGCAGCAGGAGCTGTTCTACGGTGGGCGCTACGTCGCCTCGCGCTTCCAGTCGCGGCCGGATTTCGCGGCCATAGCGAAGGGATTCGGGATCCACGGATGCACGCTTCGCATCCCGCACGACGAAGGGGCTCTGCGACGGGCGCTCTCGATCGAGGGCCCGGTCCTCATCGACATCGAGGTGCCGGAAACGGAAAACGTGTACCCGATGGTGCCGCCCGGCAAGAGCAATGTCGAAGCCATCTGGGGGAACGCATGAGCACACTTCCCAATACCATCGTCAAGCTCATGGTGAGAAACCACCCGGGCACGATGTCGCACGTCACGGGGCTGTTCTCCCGACGCGGGTTCAACCTCGAGGGGATCCTCTGCGCGCCCGTGGACAGCGGCATGGACAGCGCGATGTACCTCCTGGTGCGCAACGACGAGAGGCTCGAGCAGATCGTGAAGCAGCTGGCGAAGCTGTACGACGTGAAATCCGTGGTCGTCCAGGACGATCTGGATCATACCGTCTTCAACCGAATCGAGCAGCTCATGGGAGGGAGTTGAGCAGCGGGGCGCTTGCTTTTGAAATACGGCTACCCGGTGTATCATGGCGCCGATGGAAGCACAACCGCTCCCCGAGCGGGGGCTGGAAAAAGCCAACCGGCTGATCAACGACCTGGTCACGGGGCTCCCTAACGAGCACCTGTTCCACCTCTCCCTCCCCGACGAGTTCGTCAGGGCCCGCGAGGCGGAGACCAACGGTGCGCTTCTGGCGATCAAGCTCGACAACATCATCGCCATCAACTCCGTGCACGGCAGGGAGGGGGGCGACGAGGCGTTGCGGGCGGTCGCCCAGATCCTTTCGAGTTACAGGGCCGGGGCGCCCGAGCGCTCCTCGTCCCTCGCATTCAAGCTCAGCGGCCCCGTCTTCGGCTATTTCATCCCGTCGTGCAGCGCGCCGGCAGCACGGCAGGCCGCAGAGTACCTCCTCTCCGTCGCGAGCCAATCAGAGCTGTTCCTCGAACGGCTCACGATCTCCGTCGGTCTCGTGAACATGTACGAGTTCTTCATGGAGGAGGGCACGCAGCAGCAGCTCGCCTTGCGCATCGAGCAGACCGCCCTGTACCGGATGGGGATCGCTGAAAGCCAGGGAAGGAACACGGTCTGCGACGCCTCCGACACTTCGGAGGCCGCAACTTCAGCGCACCCGACCATCCTCGTCGTCGAACCCGATCCGCTGTCCATCGAGCTGCTCATTCAGGCTTTGGAAAGCGCGGGGTTCGTCGTGCACTCCCGTGAGGACGGGGAGAGCGCTGTCGCGTTCATCCAGGCAACGCCGCCCAGCCTCGTCATATGCGAAGCCATGACGCCGCGATTGAACGGTTTCGATATACGTCAGAGGCTGCGGGCGAGCTCGCTGTGGAACGCGATCCCCTTCATCCTCGTGTCCCACAAGAAGAACGAGGATCTCATTCGAAAAGCGGTGGAGAACGACATCCGCTACTTCTTCCGCAAGCCCCTGTCCATTGCCGAGGTCGTGGGTCTGGCGGGCAACCTCCTCAAGGGCGGCGAGCGATGAGCGGGGCCGCAACGGCATGGCTCCTCTTCTTCATCGTGCTTGGCCTCGACGCGGTGGCCGCCGTGGTTTTCCTCAGCGCCCGTCTCCGCCGGGCGGGAGTCGAGCGCACGAGGGCCCGGGCGCGCTCTTTGATCGCGGAGCTGACGGGAACGGGTATGCCTGCGGCTGACCTGCCGCGTTTCATCCGCAGGAGCCGCTGGATATTCCTGGAGGAATGCGCGCGGATCACCGATTCCGTGGCGCTTTCGGCCGNNCCAGGATGCTCTCGTGCAGGCCAGGGTCGACGTGGCCCTCATCCGCGACCTCCACTCCCGTAGCGGCTACCGCCGGGCACGAGCGGCGACGTTTCTCCCCCTCGTCCCGACGCGCGCGGCGAGCATTTCCCTCATCCGTGCGGTGGAGACGGAGCGCCGCCACGGGGTCAAGCTCCTCCTCGCGGAAGGGCTGACGCGCATGGGCGAGGATTTCGCCGTCCCCTCCATCATCGACTCCCTGGCCGGGGAGCCCCGGCTCTACCAGCGCAGCCTCTGGGGACTTCTCATGGAGTTCGGGGACTCCATCGCCACGCTCTTCCCGCTCCTCGCGCAGCGCGAGGAGAAGGAGATCCAGTCCTTCCTGATCCACTATGCATCCCACTACCCCTCCACGGAAGCGCGCGACTACCTCGTGTCACGGGTCGACTCCCCGGACCTCGACATCTCCCACATGGCGTTCGGCGTGCTTGCCAGCGCGTACCCGTCTTCTCTCGATCACGAGCGCTACCTCGGGCACGACGATTTCTTCATTCGAAATCTTGCCGCTGAGTCGCTCGGCAGCCAGCCCACGGCCCGATCCCTCGCCCTGCTGTTCGACCACCTCGACGATGCTCTCACCCGCCGCAGCTCCGTGCTTGCCCTCACGGCGATCGTGCGCGCCCGGCCGCAGCATTTCCGCGCCGTCATGCTCAGGTGTTTGAACGATCCACGGCCGATGGCGCATGCCGCCCTCGTGGAGGTTCTGTCCACCTACGTGGACTACCTCATGGGAAAGCTGCTGCTGCCCGATTCGCAGGCCGCCGAGCGGGTTCTCAAGGAAATCATCGAGCACGGGAAGACGAGCGAGGTGATCAACTTCCTCAACCGGAACGCCGATCCGCAGATCGAGACGCGCGCTCTCTCCCTGCTGAAAGAGCTGCTCGCCCAGGATCCCTCCGCCGCGGAGAAGCTCCGCTCGTATCTCAGTCCGCGGCTGCTCGAGGCGCTGCAGCTTCCCCCCGCGCCACCGCCGGCTCAAGCGACGAAACGGCGCGAGCACCCCGACCTGCCGCTCCTGTACACGTTCCTCGTCGTCGGCGTCGGCCTCGTGCCCGCCGTCTGCGTGGCGCTCACGCTGTCAGGCACCTTCGCGGGCTTCGGCGAGATGGTGCAGCGGTTCCTCGCGGTCTTCAACTCCGCCTTTGCCGCATATGCGCTCACGCTGAACGCCCTCTACTTCCTGCTCCTGGCCTTCTCCTTCCTCGGCGTTCGCGACCAGGCCCGCAAAGCGGGCTTGATGGGCAATTCCTTCCTCTTCAAGGAGAACGTGGTCCCCTCGATCTCCATTATCACCCCCGCCTTCAACGAGGAGGCCTCCATCGTGGAGAACGTCAACTCGCTGCTTACGCTTCGCTACCCCGACTACGAGGTCATCGTGGTCAACGACGGGTCCAAGGACCACACCCTCGACGTGCTCATCTCCTACTTCGGCCTCGAGCGCACCGACGTCTTCATCCACCGCTACCTCTCCACGCAGGAGATACGCGGGGTGTACGCGAACAAGCTGTACCCCGAGCTGCTCGTTATCGACAAGGAGAACGGAGGCAAGGCTGATTCGCTGAACGCAGGGATCAACGTCGCACGCAAGGAGTACTTCGCCGGCATCGACGCCGATTCGATGCTCGAGCGCGACGCGCTCCTGAACCTGGCGGGTCTCTTCCTTTTCGCGGACGAGGAGGTCGTGGCCGCCGGGGGAAACATCTTTCCCGTGAACGGGTGCACGGTACGCAAGGGGGCGCTCGTAGAAACACGCATCCCCCGTCACCCGATCGCGCGCTTCCAGACCATCGAGTACATCCGCGCCTTCATGGCCGGGAGGGTGGGATGGGCGCGGTTGAAGTCTCTCCTCATCATCTCGGGGGCCTTCGGGGTATTCCACCGTCGCCGCGTCGTCGACGCGCACGGGTACCTGACCCGCAGCGAGCATTACCTGAAGGATACCGTGGGCGAGGACATGGAGCTCGTCGTGCGGCTGACGCGGCGGCTCCGGGAGAGCAAGACGCCGTTCTCCGTACAGTATGCGTATAACGCGAACTGCTGGACGGAAGTCCCGGAGAAACTGAAGACGCTCAACAGGCAGAGGGACCGGTGGCACCGCGGCCTGCTGGACATCATGACCTTCCATTCACACATGATCTTCAATCCCCGCTATGGACGCAGCGGTCTCATCGGATTCCCCTACTTCCTCATCTTCGAAGTATTGGGCCCCTGGTTCGAGGCCGAGGGTTTCGTGGTACTCATCGCGTCCCTCGCCCTCGGCGCGATCGGCATCCCGCTCTTCCTGCTGATATTCACCGCAACGGTGCTTCTCGGGGTTCTCGTGTCTCTCGCCTCCCTCATGATCGCCGAATACCGTAAGGAATACTTCCCTCTGCGTGATAAGGTCATGCTCGTCTTCTATTCGATCCTGGAAAACTTCGGGTTTCGCCAGCTCATGAGCCTGTTGCGGGTGCGGGGATTCGTACGCATGCTCGCCAGGGTCGGGGGGTGGGGACAGATGGAGAGGCGCGGGCTGGGGACCGCGGCGAAAAAGACATAGGAGAAGGAGTACGGGCATGAAGAAAAAATCGAAACTCAACGGTCGAAGCCTCGTCATGGCGATCGTGTTCCTGGCCGCCGTGGCGGTGCCGTCGATGGCGGAGGGGTTTCGCAACATCACCTCGGTCGCCGCCGATGCGTTCCTCAACGGGACGTGGATGGTGGAATCGCAGGACGTCCTGCTCGCCAACCTCGTTCCGGGCCTCGCGCTCCTTGCTCGTGTGACACGGGATGACTACCCCTTGGCGTATTCGCACCAGATAACGATGGGGCCCGTCGTCAACATCACCGACTACGTCTACTTCGTTGCGGACTATGGCGTGACCCTCGACTCGACGGGGGCGTTCTCCCACGAGGGGGAGCTGGAGATCACGTATGAAAACGACACGTCGAGCGGGGCATTCGGAATACGGGGGGACTACTTTCCCACCACACAGTACTTCTACGTGCTTCCTTCGGTGAGCGCCAAGTTCCACCCGATCGAGGCGCTGGGGCTTTTCGGCAAAATCTTCGTGAGCTGGGACGCCACCAACGCCTTGACGAGCTCCTTCTGGGGAGAGGCCGACTGGGCCTTCACCGACTTGTTCTCCGCCAGGGCGGGATTCACGCTCGGCTATTCCACCGGGCTCGGGTGGTCGGTCATTGCAGGGGCGGATTTCAGGTTCACGCCTGACCTCGTGCTGAAGTACACGCTGGAATACGCCACCAACACCGTCGTCTACGTGACGACGCCGCAGACCACGACCGGCATCAACAACACCCTGGTGCTCGACGTCAGGTTCTGAGCGCCGTCGATCGGAGCACCTTCGTCTCGGTGAGCTCCGCGACCTCGCTGCTCACCTTCTCCGTCGCGGAAACAATGCTGGTGGCGGAGCGGGACACGCGCGTGACGGTGCCCATCGTGGAGGCGAACTTTTTCTGCATGTCGGCGACGACGTTCAGAAGGCTGTCGAAGATCTTCTTCAGCTCCACCGAATAGGGGGTGATCTTCAGAATCTCCCCTTTCGAGCTCTCTGCGAGCTTGTTCACCTCTTCGGCGACCACGGCAAACCCCCTCCCGTGCTCACCTGCCCGCGCCGCCTCGATGCTCGCGTTCAGCGCGAGCAGGTTCGTCTGGTCTGCGAGGTGCGTTATCGCATCGACGATGGGCTCGAGCTTCTCCACCGTTGCGGAGGACATCTCGACCTTCTTCATGAGCTCACCGAGGCTCGTCCTCAAATCCTCGAACAGGGATTCCAGGTCGCGCGAGGCCTCCGAAACCTCGACATTCCCGGAGTCCATCTCCGTGAGCAGACCCGAAATGGCAGCCGCCTTCCGCAGGGTCTGCTGGAAGCGCTCTTCCGCCTGGGCTTTCATTTCCTGCGCCTGTGCGAGCGCATCGCGCGCCTTGACGGTCTCCTCCTCTGCCCTGCCCTTCTCGACCTCCAACATGCTTCCGTTGTAGAAAAAATGGCAGTTCTCGGGTTTGTTCACCCCATTGAAGATGGCCGTTGCCATGTTCTCGCACTTGTTGTACCCACAGGAACGGCAATTGAAGATGTCCTTTTCCTCGGTCTTGTGCATCGAGGCGTACACCTTGTCCCGCTCGGCCGTGGTGGGCACACGCACGGCATTGTTGTCCCGCAAATCAGCGTACGCGCGGTCGTACAGACCCTTCTTCCAATAGCGTGCGATGACCCCTTCGATGCGCCTCCGCCCGGCGCGTCCGCCGCGGTAGGTTCGACGGGTCTCCGCCGCCCTGGCGGCCACGGCGTGCTCGATTTCGTCGAGTGTCTTTTCACGCAGCGGCGTGCCCGTCCCCGCATTGCACCCCGCCGCGCAGTTCAGGCAATCCACCATGAGAGGCGCCACGCCCTGCTCCAGCGACCGCGACAGCTCGTCGAGGTAGCCGTAGATGGTCTCCGGGCCTTCGATCTTGCGTGTCTTCTCCCGCAGCGCGGGGTTCCATCTCTCCGCTGTCTGCAGCAGCCCGCCCGGCGTCGAGAAGAGCACCGCGCGCTCGGGCTCCGGCGAATCGAAGCGGCGCTCGGGGAACGACTCAAGACGGACGCCCGCCTCCTTGAAATGCTTTTCCAGGGAGACGAAGGTGACGTTGTAGTCACCGAGGCCGGTCTCCACGAACTCCCTCTTCTTCGCGATGCACGGGGAAATGACGGCAACCTCATGGTCGCGGAAGCGCGGGTAGAACTCCTTCACCATCCGGATCGTATGGAGCATGGGGCTGTGCGCGGGGGCGAGGTGACGGGCGAGCTCGGGGTGGTAGATCTGGATGTAGGTCACGATGGCGGGGCATGGCTGGGAGATCACGAGCCGTGGCGCGTTGGCGCGCACGTGCTCCAGATAGGACCGCACGGTGAGCTCCGCGCCGAAGCTCACGTCGAAGACTGCCTTTACCCCGACGCTCGAAAGCCACCCGTTCAGGCGCAGAGGGGAGACGGAGAGCTGGGCCGCGACCGCGGGGGCTACGACCGCCACGAGCTTCCTTCCGGAGCCGGCTGCCTTCAGAAAGGCGTCGGTATCGTCAATGATGTAGCGCGCCCCGTGGGTGCAGGCGCGGAGGCAACTGCCGCATCCAATACACATGTCATGGTGGATGACGACCGAATCTCCGCTTGCGTCGTTGCAGTATTTGACGGGACATGCGGCGATGCAGGCATGACAGTTGCGGCAGCGTTCCTGATCGACACCAATGACCTCGGACAGCGGTTGTTTTCCCATGGCAGGACCTCCACGAACATTTGTGCAACTCAAAGCGCAAGATTGATCGATCCGAAGGATCAGGCGGATGATAGCGTTCTGCGTCGGCTCCGTCGAGTGCTCAATACACGAGCGGGATCTTCACGGACAGGCTGACGCCGGGCGTGCGCCACGCGCCGTGGACCGCGGGAACGGAGGGAAATCCGACGGAGAGCCGCGCAAGGTCGTGCGCTGCGTCGGACGCGCGTTCGGAATCGTAGTCCCCCGACTTGAAATCATCCCCGCAGAACACGATGAGGAGGACCGCCGGGCACAGGGCGCCCGCCCCGACCATGCTCATGGTCGAAGAGTCGGAGCCGTCCTCGGAAGAGCTGGTCGATCCGAGAGCCGACAGCAGGGCCCAGCCGGCGAAAGCGCCGAGGCCGATCCCCCCGAGCACCTTCAAGCTGCCCAGCATGTAGTGGCCGTTCGCTTCCGACTGCGCGCTCTGCATCGTCTCCGTGAGCTCCTTCCGCTCGGCTTCACGGCGCGCCTGCGCCCGCGCTTTCGCCTTCTCCTTCTCCGCCGTGTCGATGGCGTTCCAGGCCGTGCGGGCCTCCGCGAAGTGACGGCCCTGGGGGAAGGACTTCTGGTAGCTCTCGAAGGCGATCTTCGTGTTCTTGGAGGCCGCGGCGGCGAAGGCCTGATCGTCCCTGAGGGCGAGGAGACGGTACTGAACGTCCTGCGCGTGCGCCCCCCGGTTGAACTTCGTGACATAGTTCCCATAGGCGTCGACGGTTGCCGACCTCAGGGCGTCGGCATACGCGGAGTCGTCCATCTGTTGCGCTTTCGCGGAGACCTCTTCGCGATGCAGCCCGAAAGGGCACGCGTCGAGATATCCCGACAATGCAGCCCAACCAGCGTTCTTCGTCACGGCTCGAAAGAGGTCTTCGTCCTGCTGCAGGGCCTTGTCGGTCGAAGCGCTCACATCCTTCATGGCCGCGTACTCCGCCAGCGCGGGATCCGGGGACAGTCCGAAGTACGACGCCAACTCCTGCCGTACGCGCGGGTAGTTCTTCAATGCCACCAGCGCCCTGACGAGCGCGGGCTGGATCTTGACGTTCGTCCGGCCCAGGTAGCTCACCGCGGCATCGAACTTGGCAACCGCCGCGGCGGGATTGCCGGCCCCGGCGAGCGCGACCCCGTTTGCGTACGCCTCCCGTGCCTTCTGGTCATTCGACCTCTGCTGTCCGAGGTTGACGTAGGCTTGCGTCGATTGCAGCTTCACATTCTCGGCGGCGAAATCGTACGCCGTCTTCCCGTCTCTGCTCTTCAGGGTAAGGCTCGCGCCCGCATCGATGAGCGCCTGCGTGATTTCCGGCCGGGGGTTGTGACGTGCTGCCCACATGAGCGCGGTGATCCCCGCCCTGTCGGCGTGGTCGACCTCGGCGCCCGCCGTCAGCAGCGCGCGGAGGACGTCCGGATTCGACTGGTTATACGCAGCGTAGATCAACGCCGTGTGCCCCGGGCCGCATTCGGCGCTCAGGCCTCGATCAGCGCCCTCACGACCTCCACCCTCGAGTTGTTCGACGCCGCATAGATCAGCGCGGTGAGCCCATCCTTGTTCGTCTCCTCCAGGTTGACACCCGCGGCCACGGCGCTCTTCACGTCCTGCGCGGTCGCGCCGGAGGTGAAGAGATTCTGCGCCCCGAGAAGGGCGGGGCAGAACGCGAGCGCTGCCAGGAGCAGGACGGGTCTTTTCAAGACGGGCCTCCACGAGTGCGAACCGCACGGTTTGATGTGAATAACGTTTGAGAACGGTACCACATCGGCGCCGGGCGTCAAGGCAGCCACAGCAATGACAGCACTTCTCATTTTGCACCTTTNNGACGCAAACTGAGAATTGCTGCGGCAATGGGGTCGCCGGAGTCGAGTACGCTGCATGCGACGATTGTACTTCCCCATTCCGCGCTGCTGGCCTATCTTCTATAATATGGAAAACATCTACACGTTCACTGTCAAAGACATTGACGGTGCGGAGCACTCCCTCTCCGAGTACGCAGGGAAAGTCCTCCTCATCGTCAATGTCGCGAGCAAATGCGGTTTCACCCCGCAGTACAAGGGCCTGCAATCCCTGTACGCACGCTACAAGGCCCGCGGGTTCGAGATCCTCGGTTTTCCCTCGAATGACTTCATGCACCAGGAACCGGGGACCGAGGCGGATATCAAGAGCTTCTGCAGCCTGACCTACAACGTCACCTTCCCGATGTTTTCCAAGGTATCCGTGAAGGGCAAGCAGATGAATCCGCTGTACGCGTTTCTCACGGGCAAGGACACGAACCCAGAGTTCAGCGGAAAGATCGAATGGAACTTCAACAAGTTCCTCATCGGCCGCAATGGAAAAATCATCGGCCGCTTCGACTCCAAGACCGAACCCACCGGCGACCGCATCCCGAGGGAAGTGGAAGCAGCGCTCGGAGCGTAGGCTGCCGACGATAGTGACACGGTCGATCCTCGTGATATAGGTTCGCGTAACACAGCTTCACGAAAGAAGAGTGGAATCGGGACATGAGGCTGTAGGACAGCGGGCATTGGCGTGAGACGTGGGCACTGTCGCCGGCATCACCGCCGCGGGACGCCCGCGGTTTCTTTTGTCCGGCGGCTGTGCATGCCGCACTCTTTCGTCTCCTTCATCGACGTCTCCTTTCGCTATTCCGGCTCCGTCCCCCTTCTCTTGAGGGCCCCGATGAACAGTTTCTCGGCACGCTGACCTCGCGACGCTGGGCTCGACGCCACCTCCCGACCGCCGCACACTTAACCCCGCATTTACGCAGATTTTGCACCGGCTTAACCCGCCCCTGCCGGGGAAGCGCTACAGTCTGTCACGAAATCGGTTCAACCGACCGAGCGAAAGGAGAACATCTCTGTGAAATCAAGAAAGGCGGCGCGTGCGTTCATCGCGTGCGCCGCATGCATTGCTGTCGTCGCCTGCGCATCCGCGCCGGAGCGGCCAGGCAGGACCGCCCGCAGCTTCGGCGCACCGGATCTGATCGACGAGCTGTCCGTGTTCCTCCCGGAGAGCTCACACCCGGGCGCGGCCGTCAGCGGGCGTGCTGCTTTCACGCGCGATGAAAGCCTCTTTCTCACGGCAGATCAGATCCGCGGGATCCTTCCCGTTCTGACGACACTGAGCCAGAGCGCCGACATCTCCGACTCCCATTGGCGAGAGGCACGAAAGACGGTCGAGGCCTTCCTCACCGACGACCAGAAGAAGGAGCTCGCGGCGTTCCAGAAGGCCCTTGCACAACAGACGCGGGGAAACAGCATGGGCGGGACGCCTCCGTCGGGAGGACCGGGCGGCTTCGACGGCGGAGGCCCGGGCGGGCAATCACCGTCGGGGGGCGGGCCTGGCGATGGCGGGCAAGCCGGGACTGGGGGAGCCGGCCCCGGAGGTGACGGGCCGAACGGAGCGCAGGTGCAGAAAATGCTCTCCGAGCTCATCGACACCCTGCAGCAGCGGATCGAGGAGATCACCGGCTGAAGACGCGTCTGTGCAGGGCTGCCCGACGCAGCCCTGCACCCTGTTCACAGGCGCCCCTCCCCTGCACTATTGTCATCCCATGGACACGAGCATCGAACGGGACACGCTGTGCTTCTGCTGCGGCGCTGACAACGATCGCGGGCTGCACCTTGCCATCACTTATCCGGAGAAGGGAACGGCCGAGTCGGTCGTCGTGGTGCCGCAATGGTTTTCAGGCTGGAAGAACATGACCCACGGCGGCCTGCTCTCCACGCTGCTGGACGAGATCATGGCCCACGCCTGCATCGGCACGGCGCGACGCGCGGTGACCGCCGAGCTGACCGTGCGGTTCCAGAAGCCCGTCGAAACCGGCTCGAGGATACGGGCAGTCGGCAAGGTGCAGGAAGTCCGCGGAAAGCTCATCGCCACGCAGGGATGGCTGTACGATGAACAGGGCACCGCCGTGGCATCGGCCACGGCGCGCTTCATTGCGGAGACGCCGGTACACTGACCCCAAAGGCGGGAGACGACACTACCGGCAGCAGGCAGGCCGGAGAGGACCGCACTACGGCCCGTACGGGGGTCCAGGTCGCAGGTGGAGATGCCCTGTCCCTCACCCGCGACGTGGTCCAGCCGGGAGGTGTAGGTGCCGACGATGAGCCTCATCTCCGTACGAGCCTGACGTCGTCGAAGAGACGCAGCTTCCACCCCTCCTTCTTTTCCGACGCCTGGCCTCCCGGAGAGAGGATGTCGCCGATCTCCAACGCTTCGAAGAGCTTCTTCACGGACAGTACTCGATTATAGACGGCCCGGTATTTTGGGCATTTGTAGACGGGGTAGTCGTGCTGCCGGCACGTTGCGCAATCCCACGCCGCCTTCCGTCCTTTCGGCGAGGCCTTGTGTGCATGCAGGAACTCGTCAACGCGCGCGCAGGGGACTGACGTTCCCTGCGCGGAGAGGAAGAGAACGGCAAGGCGCTTGTCGGCGTCGCTCACGTACTGTGAAAAGTCGTAGCCTTCCACGACGAAACGGTCACCGTCGATGTGGACCCGTTTGAACAGCGCCATGCCGAGGTGTGAGGTCATGACGATGAGGAGAAAGGCGTACACGATATTGAGCACGTTGTAGAAAAGCGATTCCGCCCATCGGGGCTCCGAGCGAACGCACACGGCGTACCCCATGAGGATGAGCCAGAACGACGTGAAGGCGAACACGACGATGTTCACTGTCCGCATGTAGCGGAAGAACCCCTTTGCGCGCCTGTCGTTCGTGAAATCCTCCAGCCGCCAGCAGAAGATTATCCAGAAGCTGAGGATGTGCTGGAAGACATACGTGAAGAAATCACGGTGCAGCATCAGGGCCAGGGCAATGCCGTACCCGAGGAGGAGGAAGAAGAGCGCGCTGAAGCAGACCTGAAAGAGGGTGCGGCCGCTGACGCGCAGCAGGAGGAAGAAGGCGGAAAAGAGCGCCACAGAGTTGGCGATGAAGAAGAGCGCGAACGCGGTTTCACTTTCGAAGGGGTTTGCAGGCGCGGCTCGGCTCGGGTTCCAATGGATCATCGCCGCGATGAGCGGGACGGGCAGGCTGAAACATACGGCGAGAAGCGAGGAGCGCAGCCCGCGCAGAGGCATCAGCTTCATGAGACAATGATCTCATCGAGGCGCCGATGGTCAAGGCGGGGCCCGGAAGCGGCCGAAATCTCCTTTGGGAGATTTCGGCCGTGCGAGGGGTGAAATCTGCACTATAGTTCATGCTCTCAAGGCCGCGCCTTGGGGAGGGAACGAGAATGCCTGCGAGGAAAGTACAGATACCCTCAAGTGCAAGAAAAGTCGCCCAGTAAGAAATGTTGACATCATTGATCGCCATCGCAGGCATTCTCGTGTTTTTCAGGGCACGGTCGTTACGAACCGCTTCCGGTCCTGTCTGCAGAGAGTCTGAATGACGCGTCGCCCGTCGTGCGCAACCGTGGGCAGCCCCGCAAAGGGTGCGGTCCACTGGCCGATCATGGAGAACGAACGCACCCCGGGAAGAGTCGTGTCCAGCTTCATGCGCATCGTTTTCACCGTCGGGCGGAACCCTTCGTAGGAAGCGCGATAGTTGCCCGTATAGCGGAGCGTTGTCATGGGCGTCGCGACGTCTGTAACCTCGACGTCCGCGGCAATTCCCGGGTACAGGGTATCGATCCACTTCATGACGTCAGCTTCCACCCGCTTCTTCTCCGCTAGGTAGGCCGCGCTGTCCTTTGCGAGATCCTCCCAATAGTCGAACGACGCCCAGAAGTTCACCGTCACGGCAGTCTTCCCCCGAGGGGCCATGGTCGGATCGAAGCCGAAGATGTTGAGGAACGCCCATCCGATGGAGGAGCCGCCAACCGCCATGGGATTGGCGAAAGCGAAGGAGGTGAGCCGCGGCAGGCCTGACATGTCCCTGTTGACGCCGAAGGAGACCTGCATGAGCGGTGTATACAGGGGGAGGCCGTCGTAGCAGCCCTTGATCCTCTCGTTGACGTATCTCCCGCCCAGCATGCCGAATATGGTTGACCGGCCATCCGCCGCGCTGATGACTTCATCCGCCTCATGGAAGCTGCCGTCGGCCAGACGGACGCCCACGGCGCTGCCATCCCGCACGACTATCTCCTCCACGCGCGCCCCGTAATGGATCGCGCCTCCCAGGTCCCGATAGCGCTTCTCGATCGTGCGGGCCAGCGCGAGCGAGCCACCTTCGGGCCACCCCGCCTCCCCGGCATCGAGCAGGGCGAGGAGCCCGAGGATCGACACCATGGGAAACCCGTCGAAGGGAACGATGAGCTGGAAGACCTCGGCGAGAATCGGGCTGCGCAAACCCTCCGTGAAGCCTTCGATCGTCATCGGCCCGTACCGGTTGAACAGATCGATGAAGGGCTTCGCTTTCCTCATCTTGAAGAGCATTGCAAGGGGATTCTTCCTCCGCGGAGCGTCCAGGGGACGCCGCATCGAAGCATAGAGGCGCGCGTCGGCCTTCAGCTGATCGAGGGCGGCGCGATCCTCCGGCGCCAGCTCAGCGAGGGTCTCCAGGAAGCGGTTGAGACTGCTGTAGTGCGTGACACGGTGCCCCGACGCGGTGACGTATTCGCCGAACACCTCGTGGTCGATGATCCGCTTCCCCTGCACCGCCCCCAGCTCCTGCCAGAGGGTGTAGTACGGATTGGCGGGCGCCGAACCTGTGAGCCAGTGCAGACACCCGTCGAACGTGAAGCCCTTGCGCGTCCATCCCGTGCAGACTCCGCCCGGCCCGGTGTGCATCTCGAAGATCTCCGTTTCATAGCCGTTCATCCGTCCGTAGCATCCGGCGGAGAGCCCGGCGATCCCTGCCCCGATGATTGCGATCCTTTTTCCCATTTCTCACTCCTTGCTGGTTTTCATTGCCTTGACGAGCATCGCGACATAACGATCCCGCTCTTCACGATCGCGGTAGTCGATGCCGCTGGCGCCGAGGAACACTTCCAGGCAAAGGAAGGGGAAAACGACTCCGGAGAACAGCATGAGCACCCTGCGGTTGCACTCGGCCAGGTCCGTTACACCCGTCATTTCCCCGACGCTTTTCGCTGCGGCGGTGAACATTTCCCGCATCATGCCGGCATACTTCCCCTCGGCACTGGAGGCATTCATCATCCCCATGAACGCCGTCCTTGTGGCGCCCCTGAACTCGACGAGCCCGTACGCATAGCCCTGAAAGAACGTCGTGAGACGGGTCTCCGCGGGCATCGCAGGGTCACGGAAGACCTTCATACCGTTGACGAACGCCTTCTCCGAAAAGGCGTACACCGCCTCGTCGACGAGGTTCTCCTTGCTGCGGAAGTGGTAGTTGATGGCTGCGACGTTCACCCCTGCCCTGGCGGCGATCTGTCGGATGGTGAGCTTCTCCGGCCCGTTTTTTCCCAGAAGCTGGACTGTCGCCTTGAGGACCTTTTCCCGTGTGTTGGTCTCTTCGGGGCTCATGCGTTCCTCCGATCAAACATCGTTTCAAACATTGTTTAATATATTGTTCATGGCGATTCCTGTCAAGCAGGCCCGGTCTTTCCTTGCGGGCAGCGGTCGGCGGCGATATAGTGGTTGTCGGGAGGACGCTCGAATGGCAGATCATCGCGCCGCTGCGGGTTTTCCGACCTCCGAACACGGGGCACGCTACACCATCAAGACGCCGGGGAGCCTTTCGCAGAGAATCGCATGGCTTCGCGACTACTACTTTCAGGGGGTCAAGCGGGCCTGGAATAACGAGTTCACGTCATGGACGACTGGCACGCCCTGGGATTTCCAATTCAACGAGACGACGTTCTACATCGTTCCTGAAACCTACACGTTCTTTCCCACTTTCCGGGCATCGTTCCGCCAGATGGCACGCCCGGTCGACCTCGACCCGGCGTTCTGGTCCTGGAGCCTCCCCGAAAGAAGGGCCTGGTTCGTCCGCGAGGTCATGAGGAAATACGTTCCCGCGGAAATCCTTCCGGGAGATCTCCTCGCCGGCGCCCGGTTCAATGTCATGACCTCCACGTGCATGACGCGGAAGGAAGCCGCCGCGTTCGACGCGCTTTTGATCGCGAAAGGCGGCGCGCGCGAGGCCGTGCTGTGGTTCCACAACCACGGGTACGGAAACGCCGGGGCAACCAGCGGCCACCTCATCCCCGACTACCCGCGCATCCTCCGCGAGGGGTGGAAGGGAGTTTCCCGCGACATCGAGAAGAAGCTCGCCGCGAGTGGAGACCGAAAAGGACCGAAGGCAGCGCAGCTTCGCGCGATGCTCGTCTCCTCCACGATGGCCCGGGACGTGGCTGCCCGCTACGCTTCCCTCTGCGGAACCCTTGCCGGGGAAACGACGGACCCCGCCCGGAGCCGGGAGCTCCAGGACATGGCGCGCGGTCTCTCCCGCGTACCGTGGGAGCCGGCGGAGAGCTTCTGGGAAGCCGTGCAGTCGCTCTGGCTCACCCATATGCTCGTGATGAGCGATGAGAACTACCCCGGTCCCGGCCTCTCCTTCGGACGTGTGGATCAGTACCTCCTCCCCTATTGGGAAAAATCTATCGCCCACGGCATGAGCCGCGACACGGGCAAGGAAATCCTGAAATGCTTCTGGATCCACTGCAACACGGCATATGACGCAATGATCCGCACCGGCGCAGACCAGGGCATTACGGCAGGCTACGGCCAGCTCCTCTCCCTCTCCGGCCTGGGGCCGGACGGGCGGGACATGACGAACGATCTCACCTTCGCGCTGCTCGAGGTGATCGACGAGATGTCCCCGATCCTCGAGCCCAAGCCGAACGTCCGCCTCCACAGGGGTTCTCCCGATGCACTCCTCGACAAGGTCGTCGACATGATCTCCGTCAGCCAGGGCGCTCCCTTCCTCCTCAACTTCGACGAACGGTCAGTCGACGGGATGCTCCACGAGGCACGCCTTGCAGGAATAGAGTCGCTGATCAACAGGGGGAACGTGTTCGATTACGCCTCCGTCGGGTGCCTGGAAAACACCATGGCAGGCAACGACAGGTCGGGCACCGTGGATGCCAACCTCAACCTGCTCAAAGCCGTGGAGCTCGCACTCGGGAACGGCTGTGACCTCCTCCCGTTCACGGACCCCATGAGCGGCACAACCGAGTCGACGGTGCGCCGTGGGCCGTCGACGGGAGAGGCCGCCTCTTTCGCCTCCTTCGAGGAGTTCTGGACGGCGTACGCGCGCCAGACCCGGTTCATCGTGCAGAGCATCGTCGATCTGTACGAGAGGAGCGAGAGCGTTCGGGCCCGTTTCGCTCCCACCCCGTACCTGTCGTGCCTCGTACGAGGCTGTGCGGACAAGGGCCTCGACGTCACGCAGGGGGGCGCGGAGATCAACTTCGTGACCATCGAGGCGGTCACCTATGCGACCACGGTGGACTCGCTGCTCGCCGTGAAGCATCTCGTCTTCGACCGCGGGGCGTGCACCATGGCCGAGCTGGTCACGGCGCTGAAGGACAACTGGGTGGGGCACGAAAAGCTGCAGGCGATAGCCGTGAACAAAGCCCCGAAGTACGGGCGTGACGACGATGATGCGGACACGATGGGCCGCCGCGTCATGCAGCTCTGGGCCAGCGAAACGTGGCGGCACGCCACGCGGTCCACCCGGCGGCAGTTCCGTCCCGGGATGCTGAGCTGGAACTACTGGGTATCGGACGGCTTCATTCTCCCCGCGAGTCCCGATGGCAGGCCGAAGGGGAAGTTCCTCTCCAATGCCCTCTGCCCGTCCAATGGGGCTGACACGAACGGCCCGACCTCCAACGTCAATTCAGTCGGCAAGGTGCTCGCGGGGGAGGTCGAAAAGGACGGCCGTACCGACAGGAGCTCGAACGTGCTGCCCAACGGAGGAAGCCACACGATCACCTTCAACCCGTCCCTCGTGCGCGACGCGGAGCACCGTGAGAAGTTCAAGGCGTTTCTCCGCGGGTATGACAGCAACGGAGGCACGGCGCTCCAGATCAACATGCTCGATGCCGCAATGCTGCGCGATGCCCAGGCGCACCCCGAGGACTACCGGCACCTCCTCGTGCGCGTGACCGGCTATAACGCGTATTTCACTTCGGTGGGCAGAGAGCTCCAGGACGAGATCATCGCCCGCGAATCGCACGCGCTCCGGTAAGCACGATGACGGACACCGGGCTCACGGGCCTCATCCTCAACGTGCAGCGTCTGTCCACAGAGGACGGGCCCGGCATCCGATCCACCGTCTTCCTCAAGCAATGCCCTCTGGCCTGCCGGTGGTGTCACAACCTCGAAAGTATTTCCGGCACGCCCGAGCTGCAATGGTTTTCCGCTCGCTGCATGGGCTGCAGGTCGTGCGCCGCCTCCTGCCCCCGCGGGTGTCTTTCGTTCGACGCGAGCGGCGGC
>PLNO01000212.1 GCA_003141795.1 Spirochaetaceae bacterium
CCGGCGCCGTCGCCGAAGAGAACGCACGTATTCCTGTCCTGCCAGTTGATGATCCTGCTGAGGATCTCAGCCCCGATCACGAGGACCTTTCGCGCTCCGCCGGCGACGATGAAGTTCCGTGCCGTTTCCAGGCCGTAGATGAATCCCGTGCAGCCCGCCCCGATATCCATGGCTGCCGCATTCGAGGCCCCGAGCCTGTCCTGGATGATGCATGCGGTCGAGGGGAATCCGATGAAATCTCCCGTGACCGTGGCGACGAGGATGAGATCGATATCCAACGGCGAAACGTTCGTCTTTTCAAGGAGTTTTCGGCACGCTTCATACGCAAGATCGGAGGTGGCCTGGGATGGCTCGGCAAGGTGGCGGAACCCGATTCCCGTATGGGAGCGGATCCACTCGTCCGAGGTTTCCAGGAAGGAAGAAAACTCCTGGTTTGCCATCCGCTTTTCGGGGACGGAGAAGTCAACGCCTTGAATGACTGCTCGCATGGCGGTCATTGTAATGTGATTAGAATTAAGGGTCAACAGCCGTGAAATGGCGATAAAAGCCATCTGAAATAGTAGGCTTTTCCGATGTCTATCTGGCATAAGAAATTAGGGATGACGTTGAAGCCAGCCTTGACCATGATTCAGACGGCGTGGTATTTTGACGGAGCATGAAGATCTGTTTTCTTTTCCCCGGCCAGGGCGCCCAGTATCCGGGAATGGCAAAAGATCTATGGGAAGCCAGCCCGAAAGTGAAGGAGCTCTTCGCAACAGCCTCCAAGGCGTCAGGGCTGGACATGAAGAGCCTCCTCTTCGATGCATCCGCAGAGGACCTCAAGGCTACGGACAAGACGCAGGTCGCCATGACCCTCGCCAGCCTCAGCGCAAGCGCGGCGCTTCGCGAGCGGGGTGTGATCCCCGAGGGGTGCGCCGGCTTTTCCCTCGGCGAATATGCCGCCCTTGCCGAAGCGGGCGTCTTGAGCCTCGCGGACGTCTTCCCCATCGTGAAGGCGCGTGGCGAGGTGATGGAGAAGGCGGCACGGGCGCTCGATTCTGCGGACGGCGCGCCGGGTATGGCCGCGGTGCTCGGTATTTCCTCCGAAAGCGCTGCATCGGCTGTCGATGCACTGTCCTCACAAGGTGTTTTCGTCGCCAATTTCAACAGTCCTACACAAGTCGTCGTTTCAGGGACCGCGCTCGGGCTCTCCCATGCCGAGCAGGCGCTCAAGGCCGCGGGCGCCCGGCGCGTCGTGAAGCTTCAGGTGTCCGGTCCTTTCCATTCGCCGCTCATGGAGCAGGCACGCGCAGATTTCGAGAAGGTGCTCTCCTCGTTCGTGTTCTCCGATCCACGGCTGCCGGTGTACTCGAACGTGACCGGACGCAGGATCGTTTCCGGCGCCGAGGCGCGAGGGCTGTGCGTGACGCAGCTCGTATCTCCCGTGCGCTGGGTGGCGGAGGAGCAGGCGCTTTTCGCCGGGGGCTACGACAGGTTCTACGAGACGGGGCCGGGCACGGTCCTCACGGGCCTGCTGCGGGCGCTTTCCCCCGAGGCGCGCTGCGCCGCGGTCGGGACCCTGGAGGGCATGAAGAAGGCTTTGGAGGCGGCATGATGTTGAAGGGAAAAAGGTCGATCGTCACCGGCGGCTCCCGCGGGATCGGCAACGCCATTGCCCGGGAGTTCCTGGCTCAGGGGGCGACAGTCTACATCCTGTCCCGCACGCCCGCCGACAATCAGTCGGAGCTGGAGGACGTCGCGCGGGAGGCCGGCGGCGCCCTGCACTGGCGGGAGACGGACATGACGCGCGAAGAGCAGGTCACGAAATCCGTCGATGCGATCATCGGCGAAGCGGGGGGAGTCGACGTTCTCGTCAACAATGCCGGCATCACCCGCGACGGCCTGATCTTCCGCATGCCGACCTCCGACTGGGAGGACGTGCTGCGGGCGAACCTCAGCTCCGCGTTCTTCACCTGCCGATCGGTGGCCCGCGCGATGATCAAGCAGAGGGCGGGTTCCATCATCAACATCTCCTCGGTGAGCGGCATCATGGGAAACGCGGGCCAGGTGAACTACTCGGCGTCCAAGGCGGGGCTGATCGGGTTCTCCAAGAGCCTGGCCCGGGAGGTCGCCGCCCGCGGCGTCAGGGTGAACGTGATCGCCCCCGGATTCATAGAGACGGACATGACCAGGGCCCTGGGCGACAAGGCACGGGAAGCGCTCATGGCGCAGATCCCCCTTTCCCGCGCGGGGCTTCCCGCTGACGTCGCTGCCCTCGCGCTGTTCCTCGCCGGGGATTCCTCGGCCTATATTACCGGACAGGTCATCCCCGTCGACGGCGGGCTTTCGATGTGAGCACGGATTCCGAACAAGGAGACGCAATGGCACGAAGAGTCGTCGTGACGGGCCTGGGGACGGTGAATCCGCTGGGCAATAACGTGAAGGACTTCTGGCGCGGGATCCGTGCTGGTGAAAACGGAATCGGGGTTCTCGACCGTTTCGACAGCACGGACTTCAGCTCGAAGGTCGTGGGCCAGGTAAGGGACTTCGCGCCCGAGAGCGTCATCGGGTCCAAGGAAGCGCGGCGCATGGATCGCTTCACGCAGTTCGCGATGGTGGCCTCCATCGAGGCCATGGCGGACGCAGGGCTCGCCGCTGACGAGGCTGAGCCCGACCGCTTCGGCGTCATCCTCGGCAACGGGATCGGGGGCATCGAGACGCTGGAAGCGCAGTTCAAGCGCGTGCACGACAAGGGGCCCAAGGCGATGCACCCGCTTTTCGTGCCGATGATGATCTCCAATGAGGCCGCGGGCAATGTGGCCATCAGGTTCCACGCCTTCGGGCCTTGCTCCGTCGTGGTGACCGCATGCGCCTCCTCCAACGACGCCATCGGCCACGCCTGGTCCCTCATCAGGGAGGGGAGGACCGACGTCATGATCGCAGGCGGCACGGAGGCGCCCATCACGCCGCTGGGCCTCGCCGGGTTCTGCCAGCTGCAGGCGGTGAGCACGCGCAACGACGACCCGAGCCATGCCTCCCGGCCCTTCCNNCGGGTTCGTGATGTCGGAAGGCTCGGGCGTCATCGTTCTGGAAGAGCTCGAGCACGCGCGGCGCCGCGGGGCGCATATCTACGCCGAGCTCGCCGGCTACGGGGCCACCTGCGACGCCAACCACCTCACCGCTCCGCACCCCGAGGGCCGCGGCGCCATCAGGGCGATGAACATAGCCCTTGAGACCGCGGGCTTGACGCCCGTGGACGTGGACTACGTGAACGCGCACGGCACCTCGACGCAGATCAACGACCCCATCGAGACGAAAGCCATCAAAGCCGCCTTTGGCGACCATGCCCGGAAGCTGAAGGTGTCCTCCACCAAGAGCATGCACGGCCACCTCCTGGGCGCGGCCGGCGGAGTGGAGGCCATCGTCTCCGTCCTGGCCATCCGTGATCAGTTCTTCCCTCCCACGCGCAACCTCGACGAGCCGGACCCGGCATGCGATCTGGACTACGTGCCCCACACTGGATACGAGGGGCGCATCCGCGCGGCCATCTCCAATGCGCTGGGCTTCGGCGGCCACAATTCTGTCGTTCTCTTCCGGGAGTTTCCCGCATAGGCCTCGCAGAAAAACTTTGCATTGCCGGCGATGAGCGGATAGACTGTCAGCACGTGTCCGCCCGGAGGGGATGCGGGGAGGCGGTGATCTGAAAGCGGTGAAACAGTCCTTCCGCCGCGCGCTCGCCATCCGCTTCACTCTTCTCATTGCTCTCGTCCTCGCAAGCGTCGGCGCCGTTCTCTATGTGCTGACCTACCGTACCACGACGCAGATCGTGGAAAAGAACCTCCGCCAAACCACCGACATGGTCTTCACGTTCGTGGAAACCGTGGCGGACGCTTCGGTGCGCAACTACCTGCGCGCCTCATCGGAGCGGGCGTACGACCTCGTTGCAGCCGAATACGCGCGGTTCAGGTCCGGAGCGGTGAGCGAATCTGCCGCACAGCGTGCAGCCTTCGAGCAGCTTGCCGGGCTTCATATCGGGAAGACGGGGTACGTGTTCGTGGTCGATACCAAGGGCTTCATGGTCTCTCACCCCAGCCCCGGGCTCGACAGCAAGCCAGCGCCCACGGAAGACAGTCCTCTTGCCGATCAGCTCCGCATGCGCGAGGGATATCTCGAATACAACTGGCGCAACCCCGAGGAGAAGACCGATCAGGCCAAGGCCATGTACATGAGCTTTTTCGGTCCCTGGAACTGGATCATTTCCGTCGTCTCCTATCGCAAGGAGTTCGATGTCCTGGTGAATCCCGCGGTTTTCAGGGATTACGTTCTCTCCGCGACATTCGGGAAGGACGGATACGTGTTCATCGCGCACGAGGACGGCGGTATCGTCATCCACCCACGTCTCTCGGGCAATCCGCTGAAGGATTCCGGCGATCCCCAATTGCGCGCACTGTTCGAAACCATGCGTTCGAGCCCTCAAGGGAGGGCGGAATATTCCTGGCGCAACCCCGGCGACAAAAGCCCGGTGCAGAAGGTCGTGTACTACAAGCAGCTCCCCCGGTTCCACTGGATCGTGGCGAGCACCATTTCCCGACACGACCTGTACGCTCCCGCCTATGCGGCGGGGCTCACGATCCTCATCGCCTTCGCTCTCGCCCTCGCCCTCGCCGTCCTCCTGACCCTCCGCCTGTCCGCCAGGGTCACCCACCCGATCGAGTCGCTCGCCGCGCGGCTGGAGGAGGGAAACACCCCGGACTTCTCCGTGCGCATGCCGGTGGATTCCCGGGACGAGATCGGAACGCTGGCCGAGCATTTCAACCGGTTCATGGACGGCCTGCAGGCGGCCAGGGACACGCTGGAAGCGACAACGAAGGAACGGACCCGTGCGGAGACCGCGAGCGCGCGGCTTGCCGCCGCCGTGGCGCAGATCACCGAGCACGTGATGATCACCGATCCGTACGGCCGCGTCGTTTACGTGAATCCCGCCTTCGAGACCTGCACGGGCTACACAGCGGCGGAGATCGTGGGTCGAACGCCGCGGGTGCTCCGCAGCGACAAGCATGACTCCGCCTTCTATGCAGAGCTCTGGAACGTGCTGCAGGAGGGCAGGATCTGGCAGGGTCGCATAGTGAACCGGCGCAAGAACGGGACGGAGTTCGTTCAGGAGGGCACTATCACGCCGATCCGCGATGAAGCGGGGAGGGTGGTGAGCTACGTGGCGGTCAATCGCGACGTCACCCTGGACATAGAGAAGGAGGTGCGTCAACGCCAGAGCCAGAAGCTAGAAGCGGTCGGGACCCTTGCAGGGGGCATCGCCCACGATTTCAACAACATCCTCACCGCTGTCCTCGGCTTCTCCGAGCTCGCCGAGACGTCCCTCGATGAGGCCCACCCCGTTCGTCCCTATCTGGCGGAGATCACGCACAGCGCGACGCGCGCGCGTGACCTGGTCGCAAAGATCCTCACCTTCAGCCGCCAGTCGTTGCGCGAGGTGAAGCCCGTGGTCATCGAGGCGCTGCTCACCGACGCGCTGACGCTTCTCCGCGCGAGCCTTCCATCGACGATCGAAATCGTGCAGGATCTGGAGCCCGGTCCCCACACCGTTCTTGCCGATCCGACGGAGATTCACCAGCTCGTCATGAACCTCTGCACGAACTCTTCCCAGGCGATAGGAGAGCACACGGGTACCATCACGGTGACGCTCAGAACCGTGGAGCACTCCGAGAGCCTCTCTCCCGAACCGTTGACCTCCTGGATCGAGCTCACCGTGAGGGACGACGGGGAGGGCATGACGGAGGAGGTCATGACCCGTATGTTCGAGCCATTCTTCACGACGAAAAAGGCCGGCAAGGGGACCGGGCTCGGGCTCGCCGTGGTGCATGGGATCGTCACGCAGATGGGGGGGGAGATCGCGGTGGACAGCGCCCCGGGGCAGGGAACGGCGATCCGCATCCAGCTCCCCCTGCAGGGCAACGCCGCGAGCGGGGAGGAAAGGGGCGCGCTGCAGCCTCCGCGCGGGAACGGGGAGCGCATCCTGCTCGTCGACGACGAGGAGGCGATATGCGCGGTCGGATCTCGGATGCTCTCCCTGCTTGGCTACGAGATCGTGACAATGAACCGCGCCTCGCAGGCCCTCAGCACGGTGAGGCAGCAGCCGGACCACTTCCAGCTCATCCTCACCGACCAGACCATGCCCGAGATGACCGGCATCGACTTCGCCCGACGCCTCGCCTTGGAGGCGCCGTCGCTCCCCGTCGTGCTGATGACGGGGTCCCGCGGCAAGGACCTCGAGGCGAACGCCCTGGCGGCGGGCATCAGGCGCCTCGTGTACAAGCCGTTCCGCCAGACCGAGGTCGCTCTGGTTGTGCGCCAGGTGCTCGATGACGCGGCGTCCGCGTCCCGGTGAAGCCGCCGGCACCTCCGGTGCGGCCGCCGCTTTTCCTTGACGGCGGCCGGCCCGTCGATTAGGCTTTCAAAGGGATTCGAACGCATGTCGAAGAAGACGGTCACCAAATCCAGGACGCCGCTCGTCGCCGAGGCTACAGATCTCAAGGAGATTCCGGTCGGCCGCATGATCAAGATGGCCTACTCCGCGGTGCATAAAGAGCACGAGCTTTTCGTGCGCAAGGCCGGGATAACGGTGCCGCAATGGCAGGCGCTCATGGCCCTCAGCCGCAGGCCGGGGATCACGAGCTCCGACCTTGCCTTGCAGCTCGGCGTGGAGGCCCCCAGCGTGACGAGCCTCATCAACGGCATGGAGCGCAAGGGATGGGTGACCCGCCGGAAGTCGGCGGAGGACGCGCGCGTGCGCAAGCTCGCCCTCACCCCCAGCGGGACGCATCTCATCAACGGCATGCACGAGGCGACAGTCTCCATCGACAACCGCATCTCCACCGTGCTCGGCGAAGGTGAGCGCGCCACCCTGAAACGCCTCCTGCAGGCCGTCGTGGAGGTCATGCGTTAGGGGCCCGAGGTCAACGGGCCAGTGCCCCCAGCGCCATGGAGTAGAGCTTGTTGCGGGCGCTGTCGCTGCGGGAGGCGAGCACGATGGGCGCCTTGGCGCCCATGACGATGCCGGCCTCCTCCGCCTTGGCGAAAAAAATGAGCGCCTTGTAGAGAATGTTCCCCGCCTCGATGTTCGGCGCCACGAGGATGTCTGCCCGGCCCGCGAGCTCGCTCGTGATTCCCTTGTGGCGTGCGGCTTCGACGCTCACCGCATTGTCCAGCGCCAGCGGCCCCTCCACGCGGGCGCCTCTGATCGCCCCCCGTTCAGCCATCTTGGAAAGACAGGCCGCATCCACCGTTGCCGGCATGCTGGGGTTCACCCGCTCGATGGCGCAGAGCATTGCCACGATGGGCAGGGGAATGCCGAGACGGTGGGCGAGATCCACGGCGTTCTGCACGATGTCGATCTTCTGCGCGTAGTCGGGGGCGATGCTGAGCGCTGCATCGGTGACGAAGTAGAACCTGTCGGATTCCGCGAACCGGAACACCCCCACGTGGGAGAGCGTCCGCCCGGTCGTGAAGCCGTTCTGCTTGGAGAGCACCTCGTGGAGGAGGTCGGCGCTCTGCAGCAGGCCCTTCACGAGGATGTCCCCGTCGCCACGCGCCACGCAGCGCACGGCCTCTCCCGCAGCTTCCGCATCGGTGCCGGTTTCGATCACCTGCCATCCGCTGATCGAGAGGGAACGCTCGGCCGCTGCCGCCTCGATCTCTTCCCGCCTGCCGACGAGGACAGGCTCGGCAAATCCCGCCTTCTTCGCTTCGGCGAGCGCCTCGAGGATCGTGCTGTCGGCGGCCTGCGCAACGACGAACCGGGCAGGGCCCGCAGCGCGGGCCGCATCGAGGATCTCGACGAATGTCTTCATGGCACGGAGTATAGCACGGGAATGCGCCGGCGTGGCCGCTTGTGGAGGACATCCGCAGCGCGACTATTTCGGCGCCCACACTTACGAGCGGCTGGACACCCCGCACGGCCAGTTCTTCCACCAACGCCTGAGATCGCCCGGAGACGCCGTCGATTCCTCACGAATCCAGCGGCGGGTCGCCGCGGATCTGGCGCAGGAGATCGATGTAGTACGTAAAGTTTTCGAACGGCATGTCGATGGGCACCAGATGGTCGGGGCTTGGGAAGTAGGCGCCTGATTCCACGAGGAAAGGCACCTTCTTCATCACCTCCCGCTTCACCGAGGCCTTGTCACCGAGGAACTCCCTCTTGTCGAGCCCGCCGCCCAGGATGATGCGCGTGCCGTACTCCTTGCGCAGCGCGACAGGGTCCATTCCGGCCGCGCATTCGAGGGGCCACACGAAGTTGATCCCGGTGTCCAGCCAGATCGGGATGAGCTGCTCGATGTTGCCGTCGCAGTCGACGTAGATGCAGTGGCAGCCGCCCGCGCTGATGACCTCATTCAGTCGACGGTAGCGGGGCACCATGTGCTCTTTCACCATGTCAGGCCCGATCATGGGGCCGGTTTTGTACGCCATGTCCTCCCAGTACCACGCGACATCGATGCGGATGTCCTTCATGACCCTTTTCACCATCGCAGTCTCCAGATGGAGGATCGTCTCCATCATGTCGTCGACGAGCCCGGGATCATCGTAGAACATGTACATGAGATTGCTCGTGCCGACCCACATGTTGAGATAGCCGAAAAACCCGCCGACCTCCATGGCAACCGGACACTCCAGCGCGTTCATCTCCAGCACGAACCGCTGCCAGTCCGACGGATAACGGTCGGGGGTGTCGGGGTCGAGGCGTTTGCGCAGCTCGTTCCAGGTGGCCCTGTCCTTCACCGGATGCTCGAGCCACATTGGCATGTTGAAAGCGCTTCCCTTCAGCACCTTCTCCCGTATGCCCGCGCCGTTCCGCATGACGATGCTCTGCGCGGTCTCCTCCAGCAGTTCCAGCTCGAAGGGCGGACAGATGAGGAAGGAATGGTCTTGAATCGTCGTCCCATGGAATCCCTCATGAACGACGCTGCCGGCGTCCATTCCGCTGTGGACCTCGAACAGAAGCCGCCACTGGTCGAACTGGAAGTACTCATCAACCGCGGCGGGGATGCCGTTGCCGATGCTGGACGGGCCGATGAACGAGGTAGGCGCACCCCGTGCGACCCATGCCGCGAAGGTCTCAGGCCAGAACATGTGCAACCCGTTGCCAAGAATCCCGAAGTCACCGCGGCGGTTGCCAGCGCAGATGTCCTGGAATCTCTGTCTTGTGAAGCGCTCCATCCTCACCCTCTTTTCAATTGCCTCTGCTTTTGCTGGCGACTCTTTGACATCTTACTAAAATATTTTATTATTTGAAAGCTTTTTTTCCATATTTTTCTTGACTTATTAAAAATAAATGATAAAACAAGAGAGGAACACTGCGCAGGAGGTTGCATCTCATGAAATTCATGGACACTTTTTTCAATAGCGGGAGGAAGCCCCTGATTGCGATGGTGCATCTTCCCCCATTGCCCACGACGCCGCTCTACGATGAACGACAGAGCATGACCGATATCATCGAGCAGGTACGGGCCGATCTTGCCATCCTGCTCGTGGCGGACTTCGACGCCTATATGTTCTGCAATGAGGGGGACCGCCCCTATTCCTTCACGGCCGGCTACGAGGGCGTGGCAGCCATGACGACGGTCGTGTCGCAGCTCGCGCCGAAGGACAGGCCTTTCGGGGTCGATTTCCTGTGGGATTCCCGAGCAGCGCTGGCAATCGCGGCGGCCACCGGCGCGTCGTTTATCCGCGGGGTGATGACCGGCGCATACGAATCCGACATGGGCCTGTGGAGCACGGATGTTGCGGGGATGCTCAGGGAACGACGGAGGCTTCGGGCGGAGAACGTCGCGTTCTTCATGAACGTGACCCCCGAGTTCTCCTCCTCGGTCGGCACGCGCAGCCTCGGCGCAATCGCGACCTCTGCCGTCATGCACTGTCTCGCTGACGCGATCCTCATCTCGGGTCCCGTGCAGGGAGCGGAACCGGACCTCAAGGCCCTTGCCGGAGTGAAGTCCACGCTGAAAGCGAGCGTTCCCGTGATGGCCAATACGGGAGCGAAATCGACCAATCTGCCGTCCTTCCTGGAGAGCGCGGACGGCATCATCGTCGGGACGGACCTCAAGCGCGACGGATACACGTGGAACAAGGTCGACGCCCAGCGAGTGGAGGCGTTCATGAAGGCCGCCGGCAGGCGCATGAGGTCGCCCGTGCGCGGATGAGCCTGTTCCTGGGAATCGACATCGGCACGACAGCTACCAAGGCCCTGCTGCTCGATCCGGTCCACGGTGTCGTCGCGGAAGCCGAACGGCCCACGCAGCTGTACGCGGAGCACGCGGGCTGGTCGGAGGAGGACACGGCGGAGTGGTGGGCGAACGTCTGCGCGGTGACGCGCTCACTGGTTGCGGGAAAGGACGTGGCGGGGGTCGGTGTGAGCGGGATGGTACCCTGCACCATCCTCCTCGACGAGCACGGCGAACCCCTTCGCAGGTCCATCCAGCAGAACGACGCCCGCTCAGGGGAGGAGGTCGGGATCCTGCGCGGCCGCCTCGACGGAAGGCGGATCCTGGAACGGACGGGGTCCGCGATCACGCAACAATCGACCGGTCCCCGATTGATCTGGCTCGCGAAGAACGAGCCTGAGCTCTGGAGCCGAACCCGCTCGATCGTGGGGTCGTACGACTACGCGACGATGCGGCTCACCGGGGAGCGATCCGTGGAGTCCAACTGGGCCCTGGAAACGGGGCTCCTCGACATCGAAAAGATGGCCTGGGCAGAGGATGTCCTGGAGGCGTCCGGTGCGAACGCTTCGCTGCTCCCTCCCGTCAGGCATCCGCAGGAGGTGGCGGGCAGGGTCACGAAGAAGGCGGCCGCTGAGACGGGGCTGCGGGCCGGCACTCCCGTGGTGGCGGGCACCGCCGACCACATCGGATCAACCTTTGCGGCAGGGATCCTCGAGGACGGGGACATGCTGATCAAGCTCGGCGGCGCAGGGGACATCATGCTCGCGGTGGACGAGCCCCTGGTGGACGAGCGGCTCTATCTCGACTTCCACCTGCTGCCGGAGCGCTACGTCATGAGCGGGTGCATGGCCACGAGCGGCAGCCTCATCCGGTGGTTCCAGCGGGAGCTGGCAGCGGGCGCTGGGCTTTCCCAGCTCGACGAGGAAGCGGCCCGGGTTGCACCCGGCGCTGATGGGGTGATAGCGCTTCCGTACTTCCTGGGGGAGAAGACGCCCATCAATGACCCGGACACCAGCGGAGCATTCGTCGGCCTGCGGCTGACCCATGGGAGGGGACATCTCTTCCGCGCCGTGCTGGAGAGCGTTGCCTTCGGGTTCCGTCACCACCTGGACGTGTTTCGCGAGCGCGGCCACGTTCCCCGCCGCGTGCGGGTCACCGATGGCGGTGCCCAGTCACGTGTGTGGACGCAGATCGTTGCGGACGTCATCGGCATGCCCATGGAGAAAGTGACCATGCGCAGCGGGTCGGCCTTTGCCGCGGCCTTCGTGGCCGGGTTCGGCGTCGGGGCGTTCACGAGCTGGAGGGATATCGAGCGGTTCGTTGTCGTGAGTGACGTCGTTCAATCCCATCCCTACGAAGTCTACGAGCGCAACTATTCTGTCTTTCGGGCGTTGTATCCGGCATTGAAGGAGGTTTTGCGATGAATGTACTGGTCACTGGGGCGGGGAGCGGCATCGGCGCGGCCACGGCAAGGCAGCTCGCCGAGAGAGGCTACAAAGTCGCCGTCACCGATCTGGATGATGCCGCGGCCGCGAAGGTTGCCGGAGAGATCGGCGCGTTCCACACCCGGCTGGACGTCACGAGCCGTGAATCGATCAGGGCGGCGATGGACGCCGCGGAGAAGGTGCTCGGTCCGCTCGAGGGGTGGGTGTCCAATGCCGGCGTTTCCTCCATGATCACGTTTCTCGACATGCCCGACAAGGATTGGCGGTTGATGCTCGATGTGAACGAATCCGGGGTGTTCTTCTGCGGGCAGGAGTTCGCCCGACGCCTCGTTGCCAACCATCGCCATGGCGCGATCGTGAATGTCGCCTCCATGGCGGGCAAGCAAGGCCGCATCCCGTACCTCTCCCATTACGTCGCTTCGAAGTTCGCCGTTGTCGGGCTCACGCAGTCCATGGCCTACGAGCTCTCGCCCCACGGGATCAGGGTGAACAGCGTCTGCCCGGGCTACGTGGCGACGAGCATGCAGGCGCGCGAGCTGATCTGGGAGGGGAAGCTGCGCAACATCACTCCCGAGGAGGTTTTCACTCTCTATATCAAGGACACCCCGATGGGAAGAATCGAGACCCCTGAGGACGTAGCGCGTGCGATAGCGTTCCTCGTCGGCCCTGATTCCGCGTTCATAACCGGCGAAGCGCTGTCAGTGAACGGTGGCGCGTACATGGACTAGTCTTTTCAAAAAAAGAAAGGGGGACAATGTATGGCTGTGATGAAGGATCAAGGGCTATTCGTCAGGAAATCCACAGGTCTTGTTCGGGAGCTGAGCCCCTTTGATGCGCTCAACCTGGTGCTCGCGGCGGTCCTGCTCCCCATCGGCATCGTCCAGGTCATGGGTTTCACGCCGATTTTCTGGCCGCACGCGAACATGCTCGTCGCGTTCCTCATTGCGACGCCGCTGGTCACGTGCTTCGCTCTGGTGTATCTGTACTTCACCGTGCTCATGCCACGGGCGGGCGGCGATTACGTTTGGGTCTCGCGCACGCTGAGCCCCGGCATCGGATTCGTCACCAATTTCTCCCTCACCTTCGTGTATCTCACCTGGGTGTCATTGAACTTCACCCTCATGTTCGGATTGCTGCTCCCCGCTTTCGCCTACGTTGCGGGCATCACCAGTCCGTTGTTCACGAGCCCGTCGCAAGCGGAAATCATGATCGTCGCGACTGTGGCGACGATCATCTTCGCCTTCCTCGTGATTCTCGGCGTGCGCGCCGTTGCACGATTCATGGCCGTTGCGTTCGGCATCATCTGGATCGGCATGATACTATGGTTCATCCTCATGCTGGTGGGCAGCCATGGCGACTTCGTCACTTTGTGGAACTCGCGCTCGGGAACGACGGTGACCATCATCATGGAACAGGCCAAGAAGCTCGGGTTCGACTCGTCGGGCGGGATCAGCTGGCTTGCCACGGTGTTCGGGATGGTCTATTGCTTCCAAGTCTATCCCGGGTTCCAGATGACGGGGTATGTAGCGGGAGAGATCAAGGATGTGCGTCGAACGGCCAACACGTCCATCATCGGCGGGCTCATCATCTCCGCCGTTGCCTTCATTGGTGGTGTCGGTCTCATCTACAAGTACTTCGGGTTCGATTTCTTCGGATCCGTGGTCTTCATGGGCCTCGGTGGCGGTGTCGCGGAGTGGAAGCTCCCGTTCGCCCCGTACCTCGCGTCGATGGTGAACTTCCTCCCGGGGCCGCACGCCTTCGGGGTGTTCATCTCCCTGTGCTTCCTTCTTGCGATCTTCTGGTGGGCGCCTGCAGGGTTCCTGGCGGGAACGCGTAACATGTTCGCATGGTCGTTCGACCGTCTCGCGCCCGAAAAACTGACAAAGGTGTCGGACCGCTTCCACACGCCGGTGATCGCCACCATTGTGATCGCGCTGGTCATCGAGATATTGAACTATCTCGCCGTGTATCAGGGGCTGGGCGCATACCTGCTCAATATTATCGTCGTGATGGGCGGCGCGTTCGCCATCGTGTCCATCGCCGCCGCGGTCACCCCGTGGCGCAGGCCCAAGATCCATGCGGAGGCGCCGCGGTGGGCCAAGGCGAAGCTTCTCGGCATCCCGGTCATCACCATCGTGGCTGTCGTATCGGGACTGTCGTGGATATTCGTCATCTGGATCGCGTTCTCCTCTGGCTTTGGCGGGACCCTCGGATTCAAGCCGATGATCGAGGCTCTGACAGCGCCGATCATCGCCATCATCTGGTACGTGGGCGTCCGCATCTACAGGCGCAAGCAGGGATCGGCTTTTGCCAACGTGTTCAAGGAGATCCCACCGGAATGAGGCTCCTGAATGTCTGAGCTCGACATCGTGAAGGAGGGCCGTGGCCTGATCGATCAGGCCACGGCCTGTGGTATTCCCTTGCGGCTCCTCGGGGGAGCGGCAATCTGGGTGCGCGCCGGGGATGCGGCGCGCGCGGGGTTGGGCAGGCAGTATCCGGACCTGGATTTTGCAGCGCGCAAGCGGGATTCACGGAGGCTGCGAATCCTTCTGGAAGACGCGGGCTATGAGCCGGAGCGCGTCTTCAACGCCATGCACGGCGCGAACCGCCTGCTCTACCATGCTCCACAGGGCCACCAGATCGACATCTTCCTCGACTCCTTCGTCATGTGCCATCGCCTTGACCTCTGCGACCGGCTCGAAGCTGAAGCGTGGACGATCCCGGCAGCGGAGCTCCTCCTCACGAAGCTCCAGATCGTCCAGATCAACCGCAAGGACATCGGGGACATCCTGATGATGCTCTGGGACCATGAGCTGTGCGCGGAAGACGGTCCCTCGCGCGTGAACGCTGCCCGCATTGAGACCCTGTGCGGCGCGGACTGGGGCCTGTTCACGACGATCACGGACAATCTGGCAAAGACGCGCGCCATGGTCGGAGATCTGCTCCCCGATCGCGATTGCGCGGCCGCCGTCGTCAATCGCATCGAGTCGCTGGAGCGAGGGCTGCAGGCCGCCCCCAAGACTCTGGCGTGGAAGCTCCGCTCTACCATCGGCAGAAGACAGCGCTGGTACGAGATGCCGGAAGAGGTGGTTCGGTGAGCACGTCGGTGTTTTACGCATCCGACGTGCACGGGGCGGAGATACTCTGGCGCAAGTTCGTCAATGCCGGAAAGTTCTACGGCGTGGACGTGCTGGTGATGGGAGGGGATGTCGCGGGCAAGGCTGTCGTGCCTGTGGAGAAAACCGGTGACGGGTTTCTGGTGCCCCAGATGATGGGGACCCGTGTGATCGGCCCTGATGAGATCGATGCGGTGGAATCCCGCATCAGGGACACGGGCTACTACCCTTTTCGGGCAGAGAGCGACGAGATCGCCGCGCTGCGTGAAAATCCTGTTGGTGTGAGCGCCGTATTTCGTCGCGTGATGATCGAGAGCTTCGAACGGTGGCTCACGCTTGCAGAGGAACGCCTCAGTGGTACGGGGATCCGCCTGTACGTCATGCTCGGCAATGATGATGAGCCGGCCCTGCACGATGTGCTTGCATCCTCGCGGATCGCCGTGGATGCCGAGGATGGGGTCGTCGACATCGGGGAGGGCTGTCAGATGGTCTCATGCGGCTGGAGCAACATCACCCCGTGGGCCTCCCCTCGTGAAATGGCCGAGGACAAGCTGGAGGCGCATCTGGACGGAGTGATCGCACAGCTCGACGACCCTTCCCGCGCCATTTTTAATTTTCACGTGCCTCCGTACAATACCCAACTCGATCAGGCCCCCGTTCTCGATGCGACATTGAAACCCGTCATCAAGGGTGGCACGATGCTCGTTGAGCCTGTCGGGTCGAAGGCTGTGCGAACAGAGATTGAACGTCACCAACCCGTTCTCGGGTTGCACGGGCACATCCACGAGTCACGCGGAGCCGCGCGCATCGGTCGAACGATCTGCATCAACCCCGGCAGCGTGTATTCTGAAGGGATGCTTCACGGTGCGCTCATCGTCCTGGATCGCAAGCAGAAGGTGCGCTATCAGTTGACAAGCGGATGAAGGGGGATTCCACAGCGTTTTTTGCACCTAACTCCTTACCTGATGGTGCGTTGCGAGGAATATCAGACTTCGAAAGGGAAGAAGACGAACCTGGCCTCGGGCTTCCAGCTCCCGGACACGCGAGGTCGCAGTCGGCCGCGACACGCCGACACGCCGAGACGCCAGGCGATCCTGGCGATGTTCAACGGCGTGCCGTCCCACGAAGCGGACTGAGCGGCAAGGCTGCGGAGGGCGGAATCCTGAGAGATGTGCTCCATACATTGAGAGAACGCAGAAAGTGCAGGTGACTTGCAGTTTTTGCGTTTTCTCAATGTACGTGAGCTCGGCCCGGGCAGGGAGGGTGAGTGAAGGAGCCCGAGGGGCAGACGTTTCATTCCCCGGCGTCCTTCGCTATCTTCTTCCAGGCGCTTGCAAAGTCGGGCTTAGAGTGCCGGTACATTTTCCAGCCGTTCGATGTACATGCCGGCTGCCATGGAGGAGACGCCCATTGCGGCATCGAACTCACCAATCTGTGAGACCTCAATAGCGATATTCTGCTGGAGCCACGGGATGACGATCGCCTTGACCCCGCGGATCAGGGGCTCCAGCATGTGCTTCGTCGCGTTGCGGATGGTCCCTCCGGCGAGAATGACCTTCTGGGGGTTAAGGATGTTGATGACAGAGCCGATTCCCAGGGCAAGGTCTTCCGCCATGTTCACCAGCATCATCACGGCGACCTTGTCACCGGCGTCCGCCGCCTGAATGATCTGCCGGACGGAGAGCTCGGAGGGATCATGGCCGTCACCGATGGCGGTTTCCACGCCGTTGATGATGGCTTCTTTGCAGCGCTTCAGCATGGCCCACCCGGAGGCTGTGGCCTCGAGACACCCGTAGTTGCCGCAGACGCAGAGCTCGTCGCTTGGCCTGATGTGCATGTGGCCGAACTCCCCGTTGGTGCCCCGGTCCCCCGTAAGGATGCGGCCGTTGACGACGATTCCAGCCCCGAGCCCGATCCCGATGTTGAAGACGACGAAATCCATCAAGCCCCGCGCAGCACCGAACTGTTCTTCCGCCACGGCCATGCTGCGCACGCTGTCCATGATCATGACAGTTTCGATGCCTGTCTCCCTGCGCATTCCGTCGACAACGTCGAGTCCCTTCCAGAGAGGGGTGTTGCGGAGGGAGAGACAGCGGCCCTCCTTTTCTTGGACAATCCCCGTGATTGCGATTCCGAGGCTTTTGATGCGGGTGATGGAAATGCCCAGATCAGCGCACACCCGTTCGATGGTGTCGCTGAGCTGTCGGAGTGTGAGCACGCGCGTCACCTCGATGTTGCTGTTCCAGACCACGGACTTCAGGAGGCCGCCCCGCATGTCGAAGATGGCCACTCGCACGAACTCCGTGCCGACATCGATTCCCACCGAGTAGAAAAGGTCGCGCCGGATCTGAAGGATCTGGGGAATCCTGCCGCCTGTGGAAACCCCCGATTCAGGCTCGATCAGACCCTCACCCTGCAGCGCAACAATGAGGCTTGTAGCCTTGGGGAGGCTGATGCCGCATTCTTCGGCGACATTCTTGCGCGAAACCGGCCCCTGCCGCTTCAGAATATAAAGGATCTTTTTGTGCTCATCAGTCAGAATCATCGACCAGAATATATACAAGAGAAGAAAAAATGAAAAGGGACAATAAAAAACTTATACAAAAAGTTCGCAGAAATGGCGATTGAAAAGGTGGCAAATATTTAATAAATTCTGTATCTTCCTTTCTCGACAGCTCCAAGACCGCTTACTTCCTGTCCACCTCTTCCCGCGCTATCCGCACCCAGTCCACGAGGTTCTGGGGGTTTTTCCCCAGGGTGTGGTTGTCCTTCATGATGAGCTCCACTACGCAGCCCTTCGTGATGTCCAGGGTGGCGCGAAGGTCGGCGCGGATCGCATCCTTGTCGACGTGCGGCACGGCAAGGGGGGAGGGCGCGGGCTTCCGCGAATAGACGTAGTTCTCCTGTAGCAGATCGGCCATCTTCTGCTGGTTCGCCCACGGGGATACGGAGACGCGGCGCAGATGCGGTGTCTTTTTCACGACGTCCCACCGGGGATCGAGCGGCTCGCAGCAGCCGTAGCAGTTCAGCCCGAAGCGCTCCTGGATCGGCTGCTGGTACTGGAAGATGAACTCCTCGAACTGCGCGGGGGAGACGCCGATGGTCTCCTGGCTCTCCGTGAGGCACCACATGTCGCGCGTCTTCACACCCGAGACATCCAGCTCCCTTCGGGGCAGCTCCCGCGTATAGCCGATCCCGCCGGATCCGACGTAGGAGTGGTTGTTGTTGAGGGAGAGGAGGTTTTCCGCTTCCAGAGCGTCGAGCTTCGCCATGTAGCCGTCGCGCAGACGGGTCATGATGGCGTGCACCATGGCCGGGTCGTCGTACATGAGGTAGAGCATCTTCTCCAGCCCCACGAGGCGGGCGAGGTCGTATGACATGCCCAGCGTCCACCACCACACGGCACGGAGGTCCACACGGAGAATGCCGCCGAACACGCGGTTGGCGGTTTCCAGGGTCTCCAGAGTCGTCTTGTAATCGACCGTGATCACGGGCGTCCTGATCCGCTCCACGTCCGCGGGGGACTGCACGAGACCTTCCCATGCATATGACTGCCCGTCGATGCCCCCGTGGTAGGTCTCCTCCATCCCCCATTCGCTGTCGATGGCAGTGGGGCCGATCTCGAACAGCGCCTCCAGGGGCTTGTCGTCCTTCAGCGTTTCCCCCCAGTACAGCTCCTTGCGCAGAACCATCTCCCAGCGGCGCGCGAGTGACCCGCCGCAGCGCAGCTGGTCGAGGGTGATTATCTCGTTCCAGCCGTTCTCGGGGTCCGCGAGGATGAGCGGCTGCTTCGTCTGCAGCGCGTTGTGCGCGCGCCACAGCTCCCGCTTCGCTTCCTCCTGGGGACGTGATGCGAGCTCCGCCAGCCTGCGGGCGAGCCCGCGCAGCACATCGGCATCAGAGGGGGATACGAACACTTCGCCCTTCGCGCCCTGGGCGTACCGCGGAGCGGCTCCGAAATCGGAGGTGGGCCACAGACCGGTTGCGTTGTAGGGGACAGCCATAGCGCATCCGTAGTGCATCCGCGAAATTATTTCAAGTGGCAGGCATTTCCCGAAAGGCGCTGGGGGTCGTTCCGAACTTCCTGCGGAAGCAGCTGGCGAAGTACTGGCTCGTGGCGAAACCGCATTCCGCCGACACCTCGATGATGGGCATTGCCGGGTTTTCCACGAGCAGTGCGCGCGCTTTTTCCAGCCGCAGCGCGTTGAGATGCTGCATGGGGGACTGGTTCGTGATGGCCCGGCAGTATTCGACGAACCGTGTCGTGCACACGCTGCACTCCCGCGCCATTTTCGCGATTGTCCAGTCGTCGGCCAGGAGGAAGGGAAGGTCGGCGAGAAAGAGCTCCACGGTGCGGAAATTGCTCGTGAGCGATTCCGTCAGGGGGATTTTTCTCGTCCTGAACAGATGAAGGAGGAGGTAGAACAGCTCGTTCAGCTTGAGGGAAATGTAGGTGATGTCGCGGGACTCGGGGTATTCCGTCACCGCCCGCCCGATCTCCTGGAAGCAGTGGAGGAAATCCCGGCACTCCGACCAGACGTGGAACTCGTTGTGCCGCAGGAGCACGGTGAGCTCTTCCAGCTCCGTCCTGTTCATGAGGAGCCACCCCGGCCACTCCCA
>PLNO01000044.1 GCA_003141795.1 Spirochaetaceae bacterium
GGGCGAGCGTGTACGGGCGGGTGCCCGAAAGCGACACCCTGTCCTCGAGGAGCTTGTTCTCCAGCAGCACGTACGCCCGTGTGAGGGGGTTTTCATACCCGCGGGAGCGCAACCGTATGAAGGTGAACCAGATCCTCTGGCTGAGAGTGCCGAGGATCCTCCCGACCGTCGCGGGGGATTTCATGAAGACCGAAGCGAGCGAATCCCGCGATACCGGCAGGAGGACCGTTTCCCCGGCGCTCACCGCCGTGGCGCTGCGCGGAGCGCTGGAAACAATGGAGAGCTCTCCGAAGATGTCTCCGTCGCGGAGGATGGACAGGAGCATCTCTTCGGGCGGTGAGATCTTCAGGATTTCCACCTTCCCCGATTTGATGATGAAAAGCTCATTGCCCGGCTCGTATTCGCTGAAGATCATCTGGCCGTCGGGGTAGATCCGACAGAGGCCGCGTTGCGCGGGGGCTTTTTCCGTGCCGGCCTTTTTCTTCAAGCTGACGAGCTTGTCCGCCGCGTCCTTCGCATGAATGCCGCCCGGGAACTGTTTGGCGAATACCTCGAAAGCGTGCACCGCGTGGCCGAGGCGCCCTTTCTCCTGGAGGTACAGGCACTGCGAGAACAGGTGCGCCTCGGCGTCCGCGGCCGTGGATTCCGCGGACCGCGTCGTCACCATGTCGTCGTACGCTCGCAGCTCCTGAGCGAAGTACGAGATGATCCGTCCGGCGAGCTCGGGATTGGACTGCACCGATTCGAGAAACCTCTCCCTCTCCAGCACGGCGCAGCGGCAATCGGTCCTGGCCGTCGCGGTCTCCATGCGCGGCCGCTTGCTGAGGCTCGAGGTGAAGCCGAAGATGTCGCCGGGGCCGATGGAGGAGCGGAACTGGGGCAACCCCGGTGTGCCGCTGAGCGACACTTCCCCCGTCTCGATGACGTAGACGAGATCGCTGTCCTCGTCGGACTCAATGTAGATAAGGGCACCCTTGTGGAAGGTCTTCGTGCGGGACTCACCCATCTGGGGCCTCCACGGACAGTGTAGGCGCGGGCCGCGTCGCTGTCAAACGAGCCGCACGAATGCTATAGTGGATCACCATGAAAAGGTTCGAAGAGCTGCTGGGCGTCATCGGGCCGAGGCGGCCCGTGTACGTGCAGACCCATGACTTCCCCGATCACGACGCCGTGGCTTCGGCGTTCGGCATGCAGGGTGTGCTGGCCCTGGCAGGGGTGCCCTCCCGTATCGTGTATGCCGGGGACATCCAGCGGGAATCCCTGCGCCGCATGATACGGGACCTCGGCATCACGATCCTCCCCGCCGCCGAGGTGGTCATGGGGATCTCCGATCCCATCGTCATCGTCGACGGCTGCAAGGGCAGCAAGAACGTGACCGACCTCCCCGGCGACGAGGTCGCCGTCATCGACCACCATGACGTGAAGAGCCCCGACGACGTCCCCTTCGTGGACATACGATCCGGGCTCGGCGCCTGCTCGACCCTCATCCACGGCTATTGGGCCGAGGCGGGTTTCGAGGTGCCGGGAGAGCTCGCCACGGCGCTCATGATCGGGATCAACATGGACACCGCCCTGTTGACGCGCCAGGTCAGCACGGAGGACATCCGGGCCTACGCGGAACTGTACACGCGCGCCGACATGCGGCTGGAGAACTCGATCCTCAGGAACTCGATCCAGACGAAGGACCTCCAGTTCTATCGGCACGCCCTTGCGAACGTGGAGATCGACGACGGGTTCGCTTTCTGCTTCTTTCCCGAGGGCTGCAATCAGAACCTCCTGGGCATCCTGGGGGACTTCTTCATCAGCCTCGAGGAGGCGGAGTTCGTCGTGCTGTGCGCCCGCAATTCCGGTGTGATCAACGTCTCCGTGCGCAGCGAGCGGGAGGGCTGGAACGCGTCGCGAGTCGTACAGGCGGCCCTTCAGGGGATCGGTTTCGGTGGCGGCCACGCCGACATGGCAGGGGGCGTCATCCGCGACCCTAAGGGCGTCGACGGCGTCGCGCTCCGCACGCGGTTCAAGGAAGCGCTGGCCGCCGCGTAACCCCGATCCCTACGGTGCCTGCTGGGGCGATTCCAGAGGGAAGGGGACCGTGTCGGGCGGGGCTGAAACGGCAAGCGCGCGACATCGCATGTACGAATTATATGAGTAAAATAGTCAGATAACAAGGCAGGCCTTTGCGCGAATCGCGCGTCATCAGCTGCCGTTGCCGGGACTAACAACAAGTTATTATTCCTTCCACGATCATTAATTGCACGAGTCCTGGCGATTGGGTAGCTTCGTATCAGTCATACGGGTGAATGAGAGAATCGGCGTTCAGGGCGAGCAAGGTCAGGAGCAAAGCATGAACATGGTCGGGGTGTTGAAAAAAGTGATTGTAGTGCTTTCTCTCAGTGCCGCCACAGGTTTCGCGCAGACGGCTGGCGGCGCAGCCTCTGTTCTTCCCACGGTACCGCTCGAGCAATTGATTGCGGCGGCGCGCGAGGGAAGTCCGAGCCTGAAGCAGTCGAGCATCACCCTGGACACTGCTCGGGCGGCGCTCGCCGAGGCGATGGCGCAAAACGGGGTCTCACTCGGAGGGACCGGGGATTACTCGCACCAGGGAAATCTCACCAGCTCGAACGCCGCGTCATCGGCAGGAACTCTGACGTCCGCCGCGGCAAGCGGCAGCGCAGTGAATGGTGAAAACATCAAGGCGGGCCTTTCCCTCACGGGACCTGCGACTAGCCTGGGTCTCACCGCCCAACACAGTATCACTGAAGGGACGTCGAACGACCAGGTGAGCTCCCTCGTGCTTTCAGGCAGCCAGACCGTATTCGACGGATATCCGGGGGGGAGAGCGGCGGCAGCCGTGCAGCAGGCAGACACTGTCAGCAAGATCTCTCAGGTTACCTATGATGCAGCGGTCAAGAGCGCCCTCTACCAGGTCAAACAGGCGTACTACACGCTGCTGGGAGATCAGGATACCGTGGTCCTCCGTCAGGCAATCGCCGAACAGGCCTCTGAAAATCTCGCCCTGTATCAAGGGCTGTTCACAGCCCAGAAGGCCACGAGGCTGGACGTCCTGCAGGTTCAGGTGACGCTGACCCAGGCACAGCTGGACGTTCGCACCGCACAGAATACCGTCGTGACAGATCGGAGGAAGCTGTCCCTGGCAGTCGGATGGCCCCTTGAGAAGGAGTACAGCGTGGCGGACAGTCCGCTGCCCGATCTTCCGGCCATGGGGGCGCAGGATGCGCTGGACTCGGCTTTCCAGCAAAGGTCGGAGCTCTTGACCCTGGAGCAGGACATCGCCGCCGCAGGAATCGCACTGTCGCTCCAGCAGAGCCAGGGGATGCCGGTCGTTTCGCTCAAGGCGTCCCTCGGCGTCGGCCAGGACTGGACGGCGAACGTGAACGAGGGTGCCTTCACGGCGGGTGCCTCCATCGCGCTGCCGCCGATCTTCGACGGTGGACTGCAGAACGCACAGGTACGGCAGGCGGCGAACCAGATCGCCCTCTACAACCTGCAGCAGGTGCAACAGCGGCAGAGCATCACGATCGACGTGCAGAACGCGCTGTTCAGCGTGGCTGACACGCGCGACCGCCACGACGTGGCAGGCTTGAACGTACAGCAGGCGCAGGGACAGTACGATCTTGAAAAGGCGAAGCTCGCGGCCGGCAGCGGAACAACGCTCGACGTGCTGACTGCATTCTCCACGCTGGCCACGGCGCGGGTGGGCCTCGAGCAGGCCAAGAGCAATTATCTGCTTGCCGTCCTGAATCTCTATACGACCATAGGCGAATAAAGAGGACATGAAATGAAGAAACGATCGAAGATCATCGTGATAGTTGCCGCTGCCGTCGTGGTGGCAGTCGGGGCCTTCCTGCTCCTGCGCCCAGCGTTCTCCCCGGCAGAGAGCGTCCGTTACCTCACCAGACCCGCAGCCTACGCGGATATCGCGGCATCGGTCAGCGAGACGGGAATCGTCAATCCCGTGACGCAGGTCGCGGTGGGCAGCGAGGTTTCGGGGACGATCAGGACGCTCAATGTCGATTTCAATTCCAAAGTCCGCAAGGGACAGGTCCTGGCCAACCTCGACCCGACGACATACCAGGCGGCGGTCGATTCCGCGCAGGCTTCCCTCAGGCTTGCCCAGGCGAACGCGGACAGCGCCACGGTGAACGTCGGCAAGATGAAAGCGCAGCTCGATCTGGCGAACCTGATCGTGCAGAGGGACGAGCCCCTGCTCACGCAGGGCCTGATCAACCAGAACCAGATGGATACCGAACGAACCTCCGCTGAGACCGCCAAGCAGGACTACCTCTCCGCGCAGTCCCAGGTCCGCGTCGAGCAGGCGCAGATCGAGGTCGTGAGAGGTCAGCTCAAGCAGGCACAGTACAACCTGTCGAAGACCGTCATCCTGAGCCCTTTCGACGGGGTCGTCATGGCACGCAATGTCAGCATCGGGCAGACGGTGGCGGCGTCGCTGCAGACACCGACCCTCTTCACCATCGCGACGAATCTCACGGACATGCAGGTGGACACGTCCGTGGACGAGGCCGACGTCGGAAGCCTCAGGGAGAAGGAAACAGCCCTGATCACCGTGACGGCCTTTCCGAACGTCGTCTTCGCAGGAACGGTGCTTCAGGTGCGGATCAATCCGACGACCGTCCAGAACGTCGTAACCTATGACGCAGTGGTGCAGGTTCATGACACCTCGGGGCGACTCCTCCCGGGCATGACGGCTCAGGTGACCATCCAGGTGGGGAAGAAGTCACATGTCATAGCCGTGCCCATCGCCGCCGTTCTCTATAGGCCGCTCGCCGCAGCCGGCGCGACGACGGGCACCGGAGGGGGTGCCGGAGGCACAGGCGGGGGTGGCGGGGGTGGCGGCGGTTTCGGCGCAGGGGTCGTACAGTCCTCGGGGGGAGCTGCAACGCAGCCGGTGGCAGGCGCCCCGGGCTCCAAGGTCACGATCTGGAAGCTTGTCGCGGGCAAGCCGGTTCCGCAGCAGGTCGTGATCGGACTTTCAGACGGCAAGAACCTCGAGATCACCAGCGATAACGTGCACGAGGGGGATCCGATCATCGTCGCACAGCGCCGCGGTGGCGCAAACGGTACGTCGACGAGGAGCGTTGGAGCAGCCGGGCAGGGCAACGGTGCCGGGCAGGCAAACGGCGCCGGTGGAAGTGCACCGAGGCAGAGCCCCTGATGAGTACCGTCGACGACAAGGGGCCGCTCATCGAAGTACGGGACCTGACGAAGGTCTACGGCGAAGAGCCCTACGCGGTGCATGCGCTCAAGGGCGTGAGCCTCACCGTCAACCGGGGTGAGTTCGTGGCGATCATGGGACCCTCAGGATCCGGCAAGTCCACGTTCATGCACCTCATGGGGTGCCTGGACCACCCGACCTCGGGCTCCTACCGGCTCGCCGGCCAGGAGGTGTCCGGCCTCTCGCGCGACCAGCTGGCACTCATACGCGGGCGACAGATCGGTTTCGTCTTTCAGAGCTTCAACCTCCTCTCCCGGACCAGCGCGCTGGAGAACGTCGAGCTGCCGATGCTGTACGCCGGGGCCACGCGCGAGGCGCGGGACACCCGCTCCCGGGCGATCCTCGAAAAAGTGGGACTTGCAGATCGCATGGATCACAGGCCGAACGAGCTCTCCGGCGGCCAGCAGCAGCGCGTCGCGATAGGCCGGGCGCTCGCCAACGACGCGCCGCTCCTCATGGCGGACGAGCCCACGGGCAACCTCGACAGCGCCAGCAGCATAGAGATCATGACCCTGTTCCAGCACCTCAACCGCGACAACGGCATCACCATCATCGTCGTGACCCATTCCGACGAGATTTCGGCATGGTGCAGCAGGGTCGTCACGTTTCGCGACGGGCTGATCGTCAGCGACCGCCCTTCGGGGAAGGAGCCCGCATGAGCTTCGTGGTTCTCGTACGTACCGCCTGGAAGGCGTTGCTGCGCAATATCAGCAGGTCCCTTCTCACCATGCTGGGCATCATCATCGGGGTCGGAGCGGTGATCGCCTCCGTTGCGATCGGCGCCGGTGCCCAGGCCGTCGTGCTGAAACAGATCGAGAGCCTGGGGGCCAATCTGGTCGTCATCAGTCCGGGCAGTGTGACCAGCGGTGGCGTGAGCCTGGGAAGCGGCGCGCGAACGACACTCCGTCAGGACGACGTCACCGCCATCGAGACGAACGTGCCGGAGATTGCCGGCGTGGCACCCTATTCGCAAACAAGCGCGCAGGTGGTTGCCGGCGGGGTCAACTGGTTCACCGTGATCGGGGGCACGACTCCCCCGTGGCTCACGGTGGAGAACTGGAGCATGGCGCAGGGAAGCTTCCTGACTCAGGACGACGTGTCCCGTGTCGCCAAGGTCGCCGTGCTGGGGAGCACCGTGGCGGCGAACCTCTTTCCGTCCGGTGGGGCGATCGGCAGCACGATCGTCGTGAAGAGCGTTCCGTTTCGGGTCGTCGGCGTGCTCACCGCCAAGGGACAGTCCGGTTTCGGTCGGGACCAGGACGACGTGGTGATCGTCCCGATCACCACGCACCAGGAACGGCTCACCGGTCAGACGTGGGTCAACCAGATCCTCGTGTCGGCCTCGAGCGCGGACAGCGTGGCGGGGGTGATCGATGCCACCGAGCGCCTCCTGCGGCTCGTGCATCATCTCTCCCCGATCGCCTCCGACGATTTCACGATACGCAACATCGCCAACGTCCAGCAGGTGCGGCTGGCAACATCCGCCACCCAGGCGCTGCTGCTGGCGGCCGTGGCCATCGTGTCCCTCGTGGTCGGAGGGATCGGGATCATGAACATCATGCTCGTCTCGGTCACCGAGCGCACCCGCGAGATCGGCCTCCGCATGGCGGTTGGAGCGCTGGGACGCGACATCCTCCTGCAGTTCCTCATCGAGGCGCTCTCAATGGCCTCTGCGGGCGGAGTGATCGGAGTCGGCCTGGGCGTCGGTGTTTCATTCCTCGTGTCGAAGTTCGCGGGATGGCCGACCGTGATATCCGGCTTTTCCATAATCCTGGGATTCGCCTCCGCGGCGATCACCGGCGTTGTTTTCGGGTTCTACCCTGCGCGGCGCGCCTCGATGCTCGATCCCATCGATGCGCTCCGCTACGAATGAGGAGCGCGCCACAGGCTCCGGTGACGTTGACAGAGCCGTGGCGGGACGGCAGAATCCGCCCATGGCCGACCTCAACGCTCTGAGCTCTCCTCTCGTCGACGATCGCTACGCGGCGCTCGTCGCTTTTGCATCGAGCCGCCCCCGTCCCGCGGTGCCCCCCGAGCCCACGCGGGAGGTGAACTGCCACGTGCACACCTTCTACTCGTTCAGCCCGTACTCCCCGTGTGCGGCGGCTCTTCGCGCGCAGGAGGCGGGCCTTGCGGCGGTAGGCGTCATGGACCACGACTCGGTCAGCGGCGCGGCGGAAATGCGCAGGGCGGGGGAGATCCTCGGCATCGCCACTACGGCGGGGGTGGAGCTGCGGGTGAGCGCCGAGGGCACGGCTCTGGCGGGGCGGAAGCTCAACAACCCCGATTCACCGGGCATCCTCTACATGGCCATCCACGGCATCCCGGCGCGCAGCATCCCCGCCGTGCAGGCGTTCCTGAAGCCTCTCCATGCCGCGCGGGAGCAGAGGGACCGTCGTATGGTGGAATCGCTCAACGCCATCCTCCCCGGCTACGGGCTGCCCCTCCTTGACTGGGAAAAGGACGTGCGCGCAATCTCCCGATCCAGCGAAGGTGGCTCGATCACGGAACGGCACATCCTCTTCGCCGTCGCGCGGGTGATCGTCCAGACCGTCGGCACGGGCGGCGCGCTTCTCGCGTTCCTGAAGAACACGATCGGCATCACTCCGCCTGACCGCGTGGCAGGGTACCTGACCGATCCGTCGAACGACGCGCTGCTCTTCGACCTTCTCGGTCTGCTGAAGAGCTCATTCATCGGCAAGGTGTACGTACAGCCCGATGGGGAAGAGTGCGTCCCCGTGGAACGCTGCCTGCGCTTCGCGGAGGAGATCGGCGGCATCTCGGCCTACGCCTACCTCGGGGACGTTTCAGACTCTCCCACAGGCGACAAGAAGGCGGAGAAGTACGAGGACAGCTACCTCGACGTGCTCGTCGAAGAGACGCGCCGCCTCGGGTTCCGGGCCATTACCTACATGCCCCCCCGCAACACGCTCGCCCAGCTCCACCGTCTGCAGGCACTGTGCACCGGGCACGGCTTCATGGAGATCAGCGGGGTGGACATCAACAGCCCGCGGCAGTCCTTCAACTGCCCCGAGCTCGGGCTGCCCGAGTTCTCCCACCTGATGGCGGCGACCTGGGCGCTCGTCGCCCATGAGAAGCTTTCCGACGCCGATCCCCGCTACGGTCTCTTCCATCCCGGCAATCCCCTCGCCGGGCGTCCACTTGCCGAGCGCGTCGCCGCCTACGCGGAGGTGGGCCGCACGATGGATCACTTCGGCCGCGTGCCGGCAGTTGAACATCAACTCGTTGCCGGCTGGTAAGCCATAGGGCTGGGGCAGGTAACAAAAGGTTATATTCCGTTCAACAGCCGTCTATGGCGCTCGCAACCTTTCTTTAGTAGCATTGCGGCAAGGAGAAAGCGTGCAGGCCAAGATCCTGATCATCGAGGACGTCCGGGAGATGGCGGACCTCATCAAGCTGTACCTCCAGAAGGAGGGGATGGAAGCCACCCTCTGCGAAACGGGGGAGGACGGCCTGGTGGCCTTCGAGAAGGACAGGTTCGATCTCGTCGTCCTCGACATCAACCTTCCCGGCATCGACGGATTCGAGTTCCTCCAGAGATTGCGCCGCACGAGCGCCGTCCCCGTGATGATCGTCTCCGCGCGGGATGCCGACGAGGACATGATCCTCGGGCTGGGGATCGGCGCCGACGAGTTCGTGACGAAGCCCTTCTCCCCGAAGGTCCTCGTTGCCCGGGCCCGGGCGATCCTGCGGCGCGCCACCGACATGAGGGCGAACCCCAACAGCATACGATTCGGAGAGTTCGTGCTCGACATCGACGGCTTCCTCCTGAAAAAAGGCGGAGAGAAAGTGCCGCTCTCCTCGAAGGAGTTCGAGGTGCTCGCCTTCCTCGCCACCCACCCCAACAAGGCGATGAGCGCAGAGACGATCTACGCCGAGGTCTGGAAGAACCAGTACGGAGACGTGACCGCAGTGGCGGTCTACATCCAGAGGCTCCGCCGCAAGATCGAGGCCGATCCGGCTGCCCCCGCCTTCATCGAAACGGTCCACGGCATGGGCTACCGGTTCAACGGCGAGGATTCGACGGGGTGAAGCTGCGCACCCAGTTCCTCATACTGGTCGGAGGCATCATCGCGGTCCCCTTCCTCGTGAGCGCGTTCATGCTCATCGTGCAGTACGGCATGGAGCATCGGGGAGACCCGCTGCCCAACTATTCCCAGATCATGGCGTGGGTGAGCAGGGAGGTGCCCCGGGGCGTGAAGAGGCACACGATGGACGCGGTGGACAGGAAGCGGCCGCCGGGGCTCGACATCGTCGTCCTGGACAAGAACCTCGTGATCTCCTCGTCCACGATCCCCGACCTCGTCGTCGGATCGCCCGGCGCCAGCGGCCTTCTCGAATACGTCAGGTCGAACGTCGGCGCATTCCACTTCTGGCTCGAATCCACGCGCGCAGAAGACGCGGAGGGATCGGTCGTCCTGCTGAAACTCCCCCGGATGCGGCCGGAGGAGGCGCGGTTCCGCAACCTCACCGTGAAGGTCGTCACCTACACGTCCCTCGCCCTGCTCGTGTTCTCCTCCCTGATGAGCTTTTTCATCCTTCGGTCTCTCAACGGCTCCATCCATTCCCTGGAGGGCGCCACACGGCGCATCGCCGACGGGGACCTCGACTTCGAGCTGCCCGCCCGCGGCAACGACCAGATCTCGTCCCTCACGAGGTCGTTCGACAGCATGCGCCGGGCCCTCAAGGAGGAGTACGCGCGCCGGGCGCGGTTCATCATGGGGGTCTCCCATGACCTGCGCACGCCGCTCGCCCTCATCCAGGGCTACGTGGAGGCCATTTCCGACGGGTTCGCCTCCGAGCCGGAGGCGCAGAAGAAATACCTCTCCATCATCCTCGACAAGACGCGGAGCCTCGAGGGAATGGTGGGGGAGCTGATCGAATTCGTGCGCATGGATACGGGTCAGTGGCGCATGACCCATCGGGACGTTCCCGTCCGGCAGTTCCTCACGGAGATCGCGCGCCGCTTCGCGGAGGACGCGCTCATCCTGCGGCACGAGTTCAGCTGGTCGATCGACCTCCCCGACGCCATGGCCGTGCGCATGGACGTGGGGCTCTTCAGCCGCGCCCTGGAGAACCTCGTGGGAAACGCCATCCGCTACACGGCGGAAAGCGGAAAGATCCGTCTCTCCGCGCGGCAGGAAGGCACGGACGTCGTGATTTCCCTTTCCGACACCGGCATGGGCATCCCGAGGGAGGACCTCCCCCGGATCTTCGACCCGTTCTACCGGGGGACGAACTCGCGGCGTGAGCAGGGCTTCGGGCTCGGCCTGACCACGGTGAAGTCCATCATCGAGGGACACGGCTGGCTCATCACCGTGGTCTCCGAGGTCGGCGCGGGAACGACCTTCACCATACGCATGCCGGTCGTTCTCCCCGGCGCGGCAAAGACTTGACGCCCTTTTCGGCGCGCAGGATACTCTTCCTCCCATGGACAAGGATCGCGTCCGGCACTGGCTGGAAAACAAGGCAGAAGTCTCATTTTCCCGCTCCTCGGGTCCCGGCGGCCAGAACGTGAACAAGGTGAACACCAAGTCCCTCATCCGCGTGCCGCTCAAGGACGTCGACGGGCTCCAGCCCGACGAGCGGCTGACCCTTGTCGCCCGTCTGGGCAGGCGGCTGACGACGGAAGGGGTCCTCGTCGTGCAGGCCCAGGATGAGCGCAGCCAGTCGATGAACCGGGAGATCGCCATCGAGCGCGTCCTCGCGCTGTTGGAGCAGGGGCTGCGCAGGCCCAAGCCCCGCAGGCCCACCAGGCCGTCGCGCGCCGCAAAGGAGCGCAGGCTGCAGAGCAAGAAGGCGGCGGGAAGGAACAAGAGGTCACGGTCGTTCAGGGAGGAGGAGTAGGGCATGGAGGTGCTGTGGATCTGTCCTCTCTGGGGTTTGCAGGCCCCGACGCTCGCCTCGCGACTTTCCCGGGTGAAGGATGCGGGGTACGACGGCGTGGAAGGGGGCATCCCTGTCGATGCCGCGGAACGCGCCTCCTTCACGAGGCTCCTGAAGGAGCTCGAACTTCGTCTGGTGGCGCAGCAGTGGACGACGGGCGGCGATGCGCAGGAGCACGCGCGGAGCTTCGAGGAGCAGTACCGCAGGGCCGTCGACCTCGGTCCGCTTTTCGTCAACTCGCATACCGGCCGGGACATCTTTTCGCTCCAGCAGAACATCGAGGTGCTCGAGACTGCGCGCAGGCTCGAAGAGAGTAACGGTCTACGCGTCGTGCACGAGATCCATCGGGGCCGGCCCACCTTTTCCGTCCCTTCCACCATGGCCCTCCTCGACGCTCTTCCCGATCTGCGTCTCACCGCGGATTTTTCCCACTGGTGCTGCGTGCACGAGACCCTGCTGGAGGACCAGCAGAGAGAGGTGGAGCGCGCGATTGGGCACGTCGGCCACCTCCACGCGCGGATCGGCCACGCCGAAGGCCCGCAGGTCCCCGACCCTCGCGCGCCGCAGTGGGCGCGCGAGCTCGCCGCGCACCTCACGTGGTGGCAGGCGGTGGTGGACAGGGCCCGGGCGGGCGGTGAGCCTGTCCTCACGATCTGCCCCGAGTTCGGCCCCCCCAATTACATGACGGTGCTCCCAAGCTCCGGTGCGCCCGTATCGGATCAGTGGACTTTGAACCGCTGGGTGAAGGACTTCCTCAGGAGCCGCCTCGTCATATAGAATCGTCCATCATGATTCCTCCTCTCTCCGAAACGCTTCTCTCCGAGTACGGGAGCCGGTCGCGATGTGCCTCTCCCGTCAACCGCATGATGTCCTCGTTCGCCGCCGAGTTCCGTGAAGGGGTTGATATCAACCTCGGAGTCGGGTACGTGAACGAGAACACCATCCCTACGGCCGCGATCCAGGAAGCGCTGGCCCAAGTGCTCTCCCATCCCCGGCGCTACAAGTCCCCGCTCAACTACGGCGGCCCCCAGGGATCTCCGACACTCATCGAATCGATCCGCCGCTACTACACCTCCCGGGGGATTGGAGGGCTCACCGCCGAGGAGTTGTCCCGCCGGGAGATCATCATCGGGCCCAACGGCGCGACGAGCCTCCTCGAAGGTCTCGCACACGTGCTGCCCCCCGGCATCGTCATCACCTCCGACCCCATGTACTACATCTACTGCGATTTCCTGGAGCGCAAGGGCTTCAGGATCGTGGCCGTTCCCGAGCGGCTGGACGGGCTGCACGCGGAGGACGTCGCCGCCTGCG
>PLNO01000064.1 GCA_003141795.1 Spirochaetaceae bacterium
CGTGCAGCGCAACGATCGAGGCGACGCCATAGCCCCGGGCGATCCCTTCGGCACCGAAGCGAACTCCCGCGGATCGGTCGCCGAGCTCCTCGTCGGCTACCGCCCAGATACGGAAGAAATCGCTCGTGACCCACGCGTTCGACGGCGCCACACCCGCGCGCTCGCACAGTCGCTCGATAGGGAGACCGAGCTTCTCGAGGACGCGTGGGGACACCGAAAACGTGCCGGGGCCAGTCATGACCAGAGTATAGGTAGGCCGGACAACTTCGACAAATCCGATCGCGCCAAAAGGGCGAAATAGTATTTCGACCGGCTGAATTGGTTCCATAGTCGGTACCTCCCATAGCGGAAGGTCTTGCGGGCCTTGCGCCGCGTGAAGGTCCAGTTGATTCCCGTTCGCTTTCGGTCGGTCTGGCGGTTCTACGCCCAATTTTCGGTTTGTAGCAGCCCCTGATCCTCCCCGAAGCAGTCAGTCAAGGACTTGGGGCCATGAGTGTTGAGGTTGTCCAAGACCAGATGGATGGTGCGAGCCGTGGCATAGCGCCGGGTGAGATCCTCTCTGAGGCGAACGAACTGCCTCAGAGCAAGGGGGCGCAAGACGACGCGCACCTGCTGAACTCCACCTCGCAGCAATGACCGAACTTCAGCGAAATCCTCAGCTTTCAAACAAATAGGGACCGGTCGACGTGCCATAGGCACTGCATGCCACGGGCGGTCCCGGCAGGGAAGTCTCTATAGGAACTATTTCAGGCGGTCAAAGAACTAGATCCGATGATCATTCCACGAGTGACCCATCGCGCCCCTGAATACTCACTTTCANNAAGGGTGAAGTCCAAAACCGGGCCAGTAGTCATGCCGATCGTGCCGAGTATTTGATTCCACGCTTGCTGTGCCACGGGGGCTGGCAGGTTACCAGGGAGATTGACCACGGGAGGGGGATCCAGAAGTGGCGCCGACCGGGGATCGCGCAGATAGATCGCGGCTCTCACCCGCGCCAGCAAGGAACCCGCCGGAGGTGCGATGCCCTTCACTTACGCCGAATTGGGCGACTTTCCAGGTCGACGTAGAGGTTGACGCTTTGTACCGGGAAGCGTAAGCCCGATTTGCCGGCGGAAGGTGGCATGGTTCTCTGACAGATGGTGACTCCAGTAGATTCCAAGGATTATGAAACGGAGAGTACCCCTCCTCGCTTCAAGACTGCGGGTTCCTTTTCGATCAGCTCGAGGAGGCGGCAGGCACTTCCATTTGGAACATTCCTCCCTGACTCCCAGGCCTCGACCGTCTTGTTGGAGACCCCACAAACGATGGCAAACGCCGTTTGCGGAAGCTTCAGCCCCTGCCGAAGGCTTTTCACTTTCTTGGCGTCATAAACCTGGGTGGGCTCAATCTTGAGCATCCTCTTTGTGGCCGTGATCTCGCCCTTCTTGTAGGCCTCCACTTCCTTGAGACCCTGCATTATCCGATCGTATGCCCTCTCGGCCATATTATGCCTCCTCTCTCACGAGCCCTTTCCCTTTGTCGCCCACCTCAGCTTTCGCACGCCCCCAGTTCCCCTGACCATGGGACCAGCGTCCGAATTCTTGAGCAGGTATATTTCAAGCCCAACTCCGACCAATACCTCAGGAACCCAGGCATTTCAATGAACGTTCTCACCATGACAAGGAGAATACACCCTATCCAATAGGGGTCGTCAAGATTGCTTGGTTTGCGATTGTCGTCCGCTGTTGGTCAGGCGGGAAAGCAAAAAAAGCGGGGGCGGGCACGCTTAAGCAATCTCAGGCTTGCCGGCTGATTCAGGGACGCCACGCAACGNNGGAACGATATATGCTTTCAGTACGACTGCCAGAGGAATTGGAAAGGAAAGTAAAGCAGATCGCAATCGCAGAAAGGCGCACCAAGACAGAAATTGTTCGAGCTGCTTTGGAAGTCTACGTCGAATCGAAAGGCAAGGTACGATCCTCCTATGACCTTGGAAAGAATGTATTTGGAAGGCATGGGTCCGGGCGTGGCGATCTCTCAGTTAGCTATAAAAGCAAAGTGAAAGAACGCATTCGTGCGAAATACACTCATTGATGCGGGCCCGCTGATCGCACTCTTTGACAAGGATGACAAATACCATAAAACTGTACTCGACGTTCTTTCTCACACTTCCACAACTTTAGTCACCACATGGCCTGTGATTACGGAAACCTGCCACATGTTAGATTTCAGCGTTGACGCTCAACTTGATTTTCTGGAATGGGCGTGCCAAGGCGGAGTTCATATATACGAACTAAGCGGCACTGATCTCGAGAGAATAATCGCCCTGACAAAAAAATATCGCGATCGACCAATGGATCTGGCATATGCCAGCTTGATAGTCACTTCAGAGAAGCTATGCCTGAAGCGAATAATTTCTATAGATAGGGACTTTGATATTTATCGGAGAGCAGACAAGAAGCCTTTAGAAAACATCTTGTTCAGGTAGGGAAGCAGGATTGGCATGACAAATCGTCGGGCTTTTCAGCACGTGTATCGAGCTTGGTCACTCCGAACGCCCGCACCGTTACATGGGCCGCTCGTTCCTTTGTCTTTTCCGAGNNGAGATTTGGAATGAACATTCCAAAATGCTGATGTGTGCGGCGAACGGTGGGCGCACAAGGGCTCCCATCGCTCTTGCGAGCAGTTGTCAAAGGTCGGTCACGAAAAGTGACGACCCTGGGTCACAAGAGGTGACGGATTCCAACGTTGACAATCCGGTCCCATGCGGACAATCATATAGGGTAATGAGTGAGTGCCAAGACAGGTACTCTATCCGCGTTCGGACTGAGGAACTCCCTGAAGGTATGTGGCTTGCCACTTCCGAGGATCTCCCCGGCTTGGTAGTCGAAGCTCCGACCCGCGCGGAAGTGATCGAGGCCGCCCACAACGTAGCGCAGAAACTTATCGAATCTTACTGCGAGCATGGGGACCCTCTGCCTCGCGAGTTTGTCTCCCGGGCTGTCGACACCCTTTCTGAAGTCGAAATCGCCGTTGCCCTTTAGAAATGGGGAGCCTCTCGGGGTTCAAATATCGCACAGTAACAGTGCGCCACGGACAGCTCGGCTTTGAGTATGATCGACCTGGCGACGGTAGCCATGAGATCTGGTGGAACCCCATCACGCGGAAAAGGACCACAATCCCGCATCATCTCGGCGATATTCCAGTGGGCATTCTGCGAGCAATTCTACGGCAAGCAGGAATCACGCCGGAGCAATTCCTCGCGGAATGAATGGCCGCGCAGCCGGTTTATGAACTGAAGTGGACTTAAGTGCTATGTTTTTCTTAACGTACAGATTACACGCTCACGTCGTCATTTGGAAAGGTCAGACAGATGAATGCCGAAGAGCGGGTTGTGCAATAGGGTCAGTATCTATTCGAGGATCCTCTGCCTGGGGTATGAATCCTTCGTAGGGAATCGACAATCTCGGCGATCATTTTGTTAGCAGCCTGTTTGATGATCTGTCCCAGCTCAACCATCGCCCATGGACACCCTCCCCGATTCATCGACAGAGAGAACCGTCTTGCACTCGGGACAGCGAAACCGTCCCGCTTTCAAAGCCCGAAGCCTTTTCTCACAGATCGGGCAGTCAATGGCCTTGGGAAACGCCAAGACTTTTTCCTTCCCCTTCATGGGGGAAACGGCTTCGTCCAAGGAGTCGGCACAGCTGAAGAACTTTTCGAGGCACATAAGCTTGAAGATTTCCCTGACCTTCGGGTGAATATCAACCATCGCGATGTCGCCTCCCTTTTCCCTGACTGCCTTTTGAAGCTGCAACAAGGCTCCGACTCCCGTGCTGGACACGTAGTCAACGCTGTTGAGCAGGAATGCCAGGTTGATGAAACCCGCGTCGATTGCCATTTTCACGTTCTTCTGAAAGTAGACCGAGCTATAGGTATCGATTTGCCCCTTGAGCTTCAATGCCAGACAGTTGTCGCCCCCCTCCACCTTTTGAAGTTCAATTACAAGAGAGTTGCAGGTGTATTCGTCGAACCCAGGAACAATTTCGTTGTTTCCCATAGTTGCCCTCTTTCGATTCGTTTGGGGTCAGATCGTTCGTCCCTCCTCGTTGTGAAGCAAAACCCCAGGTGCTGAAACGCGCGGCATTTCATGTCGAATTACTTTTTTTTGAGAGAGGCCTTATGAAACTGAGATAACTTAAGGCTATACGAACTTGGTTAGGGCATTATTAGCTCAGCGTTACTTTCGTGCAAAGGTGGCTACCACTCTGCCATGAGAGTTCAGCACGGGTGCTTGCGATGACGGCGGGCTATAGCGCGATGCCTTCAAGCAGAAAAGGATGATACTTACCATGCTCTCCTTGATATCAAGGCCTTTTTCCCGGAAATATAGGCGCTTGGTGTTCTTTCCTAGCACAAGCTTAAGCACTACTTCATCCTTTCTCAACACATCGACAGCACGCTCACGTCGTCATAGAGAAGATCCAAAACAGGAAGGGCCAAGCAGATGAATGCCGAAGAGTGGGGTCGTACACTAGCAGCAGTGGACTACGCGTTTCAACCCATCGTCAGTATCTATACGGGAGTCTGCCTGGGATATGAGGCTTTGCTTCGCGGTTGGGATGCCGCCGGATTTGCAAGCCTTCAGGATCTTTTTGACACAGCTTTTACCGAGAAGACTCTCTTTCGCGTCGAGCTGGCTCTGCGGGAGAAGGCGGTTCGAAAGTTCACCGACATCTCCTACCACAAAAAGATGAAGCTGTTCTTCAATATCGACAATAGGGTTCTTTTCATGCCTGACTATTCTCCGACCAGCACGGTACAAATCCTTGAGCGATACGGTCTGTATCCTGATACGGTAGTTTTCGAGCTCTCAGAAAAACACGACCTCACCAACTATGCCGACATCACCGATACTTCGCTCATTTCATATAAAAGGCAGACATATAAGACTGCCATCGATGACTTTGGAACAGGATACTCGGGTCTACAGCTTCTCTACAACTCTGAACCCGATTTCATCAAGATCGACCGTTTTTTCATCGCGGGCATGGAGGTGGACTCCAAGAAAAGGCTATTCGTCTCCAAGGTTCTGAACCTCGCCCATACGCTGGGGATCATGGTGATAGCAGAAGGGGTGGAAACCGACCGGGAGTATTCCTGTTGCAAAGACATAGGGTGCGATTACATCCAGGGGTATCTCGTACAGAAGCCAACAATGGATGTCAGAGAACTTGTAGAAAAGCACGAACACATCGGACGGTTGAACTCCTTGGATAGGCGAGACAAATCGTTGGATCACGTGCTTCTGAATCAAGAAATGGAGTATCTGCAACCAATTCACCTCCATACGCCCGAGAAGGGTTACGTGACCGATATGGCAACGGTTTTCGATAGCTTCAGGAAATATAAAAGCTACAGCTTCTTCCCCGTCATCAATGGTAATGATGCACCCATTGGCCTCATCAAAGAAACCGAAATCAAGGAATACGTCTACTCCAAATACGGTAAAGATCTGTTGCTCAACAAAGCGGCCGGGAAGACGCTTCTTGACTTTATTGTCAAATGTCCCGTGGCTGATGTAAATACAAGGATTGAGAACATACTCGAGTTTTTTGTCCTTGAAAGTGCAGCGGAGGGTATTCTCCTGACCGAGAACGGCCGCTACGCCGGATTCTTGAGCGCAAAATCGCTCCTCCGGGTGATCAACGAGAAGAACATCGCTGTCGCACGCGATCAGAATCCTCTGTCGAAGCTCCCCGGCAATACAATGATTTGCGAGTTTCTCGAGCGTGCCCTCGTGGATCACTCTTCCGCCTACGTCATCGCCTATTTTGACCTCGACAATTTTAAAGCATTCAACGATTCCTATGGCTTCAGACAAGGGGATAGAGCGATCCTTCTTTTTGCCGACATCCTCAAGGAAGCGGCGAACATCAACAGATGCTTCATCGGTCACATCGGGGGAGACGATTTCTTTGCAGGGTGCAAGGTCACTGATGCCGCGATCGTGCAGACCCTCCATTGGGTACGAGGTATCATCCACAAGTTCCGCAATGACGTCATCAGCCTCTACGATGCAAAGGACCGTCTCCAGGGATTCATCGTCTCCATCGACCGCGATGGTCACCAGAAGAACTTTCCCTTACTTAGCTCAAGTGCGGCAGTGCTGCATATTCCCGAAATGGTCCGAAACTCCTCCACCGATCAGATAAGCGCTATCATTGCCAGGCTCAAGAAGAATGCGAAAGACTCACCGGAAAAAATCGCACTGGCGACCCTTGGTGCTCACCCTCAGACCCCGGACTTTGTGAACGACGATGTTCCCCGCCCGTAACTGGGATCTATAGAATGCCAGGCATGGTGCAGGCTACCCGAAGATAGAGCAGCTGGAGCCCGTTAGTTATTGAGTACGAATCGTGACGTTCTCTTTGGGCAAAAAAAAGCGGGGGCGGCAAAAAAGAGGGGGAAAAACCGCTCCCGCAAAAATCAAGACTTCAGTTTTAGAAAGACTCGAACATCATGCCGGACATTCCGCCCCAGGCTCGTCCATCGGGATCCTGCCGCGGACCCATGCGCCCCATGGGTCGATGGGCAACCATGACCCGGCGGATCTGATGCCGGATGTAGCGCTCGTACACCCGGAAGTTGGTGTCGCCCATGATCTGCCGAAGCTGGAGCTGTGCGCCGACGAGCGTCTTCTGGATGTCAGCGCGGGACTGCGCGATCTGATCCACGAAGCCGTTCACTGTCTTCACGTCCACCGTTGCCGCGGGGGCCAGGAGCGCCTTGTCCATCTGCGCGCGCAGCACGCGGATCTGCGCCGCGTCCTGGCGGACGGTCGTCTCGGTCTTGGACTGGATGTCCAGCACCTGTGCGACCTGCCCGTCGTTGAGCCCGAGCTTCTGCAGCATGCCCTTCTCAGCATCCTGCGGGACCTGCGCGAACAACGCCACGGGAAGCGCCAAACCCAGAAGAATCACCATCAATCGCCTCATCAGAAAGCCTCCCTGTCAATCACATGTATAGAATACGCCTGGCGGCAGCTTCCGTGTATTAACGAAGCATTAAACGTCCATAATGTTCTGTTAGCTATCGGTAGACGCCCGTTCCTGTTATGGTAGGAGAGGAGGATACGAAATGTACACTGCAACCATGCTTTACACGTTCAAGGACGAGAGCTTCGACGCTGCGTGCGAGATCTGGGACAAGGAAATCCTGGAACACGCGAAGGGGCAGCCCGGGTTCGTCCGCATGCAGCTCCTGACCGCCCGTCCCAAGGCCATGGCAATCGGTACGTGGCAGGACAACGCCAATGCCCGCGCGTTCATGGAGACCGGCGTTTTCAAGAACCTCATGGCGAAGTTGCAGGGAATGATGTCTGGCCAGCCGCAGCAGACGATCTGGGATCTGCGCTACTTCACGGAGAAGTAGGGGGAAGCGGCCGCCTACTGCTTTAGCTCGGCAAGCGGGATCGGCTTGGGGTTCTGATCCTCCCCGTTCGCCGCTGAAAGCTCCTTCAGGAGCTCTTTCGCCTTTGCGCTGAGCTTTGTCGGCACCTTGACCACGACCTTGATGTAGAGGTCTCCGCGCCTGCTCGGACTGTGAAGCTCGGGCACGCCCTCTCCGCGCAGGCGGAGGATCCGCCCGTTCTGCGTTCCCGCGGGCACGGCTACGCGCACGGTTTTATCGTCCAGCGTGGGAACCACGATGTCAGCGCCCAGGGCAGCCTGCGTGATGGAGATGGGCACGGCGCAGTACAGGTCCTTGCCGTCGCGCTCGAAGCTCTCGTGCGCCTGCACCCTGAGGAAGACGTACAGGTCACCGTCCTGCGCGCCGTTGGTGCCCATGTCGCCCTGTCCGGCCAGGCTCAGACGCTTTCCGTCCTCGATCCCCGCGGGGATCGTGATGGTGATCGTGCGCGATTTGCGCACCGTGCCGNNCGCCACGGCATTCGGAGCAGGGGTGCTCGATGATCTCCCCTTCCCCGTTGCAGCTCGGGCATGTCGATGCGATGGAGAAGAACCCGGAGTTCCTCCGCACCTGCCCCGAGCCTCCGCAGGTCGGGCAGAGCTTGCGGCCCGCGCTGCCCTTGTCGGCGCCGGTCCCCTTGCAGGAATCGCAGCGCTCGGCGCGCGCGTAGGTCACTTCTTTCTTGACGCCGAACGCCGCCTCGATGAAGCTGATCTCCATGTCGTAGCGCAGATCCGAGCCGCGCTGTCCGTAGCCGCCTCCCCTGCTCCCCGAACGGCGACGCGTGCTGCCGCCGCCTCCGAAGAAGGAATCGAAGATGCCGCTGACGTCGCCGAAGATGTCCTCGAAGCCCTGGAACATCGAGGAAAAATCCTGCTGGGAGGGCTGACCCATTCCGTTGAGCCCCGCCATGCCGTATTGATCGTAGGCCTGGCGCTTGCGTTCGTCTGCGAGGATCTCGTAGGCCTCCGTGGCCTCCTTGAACCTCTCCTCCGAATCCTTGTCGCCCTGGTTGCGGTCGGGGTGATGCTTGATGGCGAGCTGCCGGTAGGCCCGCTTGATCTCGTCCTTGCTGGCGCCCTTCTGGACGCCGAGTACCTCGTAAAAATCTCTTTTGGCCATCGATTATTCAACGACCTCGTAGTCGACGTCTTCCGGATGACCGGCCTTGGAATCCCCGTTCGTCGAGCCGCCGTTCATGGAGCTCCCGCTCGAAGGTCCGCCGTTTCCCTGGCCGGGCGCGGCACGCGACGATGCCTGCTTGTACACCTCTTCGGCAAGCTGGTATGCGGCGCGCTGAAGCACGTCCGTGCGCCCTTTGATGAGGCCCGGATCCCCCGCGTCCAGAGCCACGCGGAGCTCGGCAGCCGCCGTTTCGATCGACTTCCTGTCCGACTCCGTCACTTTGTCTCCGAGGTCCTTCAAGGATTTCTCCGTCGAGTACAGGAGGGTGTCGGCGGTGTTGCGCGCTTCCGCGAGCTCCTTCTCCCGCCTGTCCTCGGCGGCGTTGGACTCGGCGTCCCTCACCATCCGCTTGATCTCCTCCTCGGAAAGGCCTGACGAGCTTTCGATGCGGATCTTCTGCTCCTTGCCCGTGCCGAGGTCCTTTGCGGAGACGTGGACGATCCCGTTCGCGTCGATGTCGAAGGTCACCTCGATCTGGGGGACTCCGCGGGGAGCCGGAGGGATCCCGACCAGGTCGAACCTCCCGAGGGTCCTGTTCTGGTTCGCCATCTCGCGCTCGCCCTGGAGGACGTGGATGGACACCGCGATCTGGCTGTCGGAAGCGGTGGAGAAGGTCTGCGCCTTGCGCGTCGGGATCGTCGTGTTGCGGTCGATCAGCTTGGTGAAGACCCCGCCCAGCGTCTCGATGCCCAGGGAAAGGGGCGTCACGTCGAGGAGCAGCACGTCCTTGACGTCTCCGCCGAGGATGCCGCCCTGGATGGAGGCGCCGATGGCCACGACCTCGTCGGGATTGACCGCCTTGCTCCCCTCCTTGCCGAAGATGTCCTTCACGATTGACTGCACGGCGGGAATGCGCGTGGAGCCGCCCACGAGGATCACGTGGTCGATCTGCGCCGTTGTAAGGCCCGCATCGCGCATGGCCTGGAGGCACGGGCCGCGGGTTTTTTCGAACATGTCTTCCAGGAGCTGCTCGAGTCGTGCACGGGTCAGGGTGTAGTTCATGTGCTTCGGTCCGGTCTGATCGGCCGTGATGAAGGGCAGGTTGATGGTGGTGGTCTGGGCGCTTGAAAGCTCGATCTTCGCCTTCTCTGCCGCCTCCTTGAGGCGCTGCAGGGCCATGCGGTCATTGGAGAGGTCGATCCCAAATTCCTTCTTGAACTCCGTCACGAGCCATTCGATGATCCGCTGGTCGAAATCGTCGCCGCCCAGGTGCGTGTCGCCATTGGTGGATTTCACCTCGAACACGCCGTCCCCGAGCTCGAGGATGGAGATGTCGAAGGTGCCTCCGCCAAGGTCGTACACGGCGATGGTTTCCTCCCTGCCGCCTTTGTCCAGGCCGTAGGCCAGGGCCGCGGCGGTGGGCTCGTTCACGATGCGTCTCACCTCGAGGCCCGCGATGCGCCCGGCGTCCTTGGTGGCCTGACGCTGGGCGTCGTTGAAATAGGCGGGGACGGTGATGACCGCCTCGG
>PLNO01000218.1 GCA_003141795.1 Spirochaetaceae bacterium
CCTCGGGAAAAGGTTCGGTGTCCCTCGCCTGCAGCCGATCGTCGAACGGCAGCTCATGGTCCCCGCTCGCGCCGCTCGTGACGGAGGCCGACAATGCCGGTGTCACGCAACTCCAGCCCTCCCACGCGACCTTCCAGGGCCGCGAGTACGTCGTGTTCCAAGCACTCGTGCCGCGAAACGAGATCGCAAGCACGTGGCAGCTCTTCATCAAGTCCAGTGCGGACGGCGGGGCCACCTGGAACAAGGCGGCAGCCATCACCTCGCAGGGCACAGCGTTCGGCGGCGATCCTCTGAGCTTCAACAACGAGCGTCCCCGTCTTGCCGCGCTGGGCACCCAGCTCGGGCTCGTATGGGAGCGGAGTCCGTTCGGAAACGACAGGCCCCAGATATGGTCCGCACGCCTCGACGGCAAGGGCGGGTTGATCGGCGCTCCTGAAGCCGTTTCGGTGGACATCCCTTCGCGCTTCGCCCACATCGTGGTTCTACGCGGGGTGGAGTACGTCCTGTACGCCGACAGCTCCAGTGGGACGTCGAGGATCGTGCTGGCGCAGAAATCGCGGACCTGGGAAACGCAGCCGCTGCCGAACACGGGCGTCGTGAACGCCCTGTTCCCGCATGCAGCCGTCTTCTCCAACTCCCTGTACGTGTTCTGGGAGAATCAGCCGCAGGCCGGCGGGACCTACAGCCTTGTGCAGCTGCGACCTCTGGGCTCGGTCGGAGCGCCCGTCGTGCGGCCGGTGGATTTCGTCCCCGGCCAGCCGTCGAACAGGGACGCGGTGACGGTGAGCTGGACCGAGCCCCAGCCTCCCGATCCTTCGGGGATCAAGGAATACCGCTACACGTGGACGTACAGCGACGGCGGCGCTCCCGTGGAAAAGGACAAGGGTACGGTCTCAGGTCTCACGAGCCTGGGAAAGGGGCTTTTTTCCACGCGAAAGGTCGACAAGGACGGGACGTGGACGTTCTCCATCACCGCGCAGGACCTGGCGGGCAACACGACGAAGACCCCCGCGAGCGTATCCTTCACGCGGGATGCCACGCCGCCGCGCCAGGTTTCCTTCCAGGTCGTCGGGGCGGACGGAGCGACGCTTCTGACGGCGCCGCCGGGAGAGACGGACAAGCGCGACACGCACTCCTACGTGCTGGGAAGCAATTCGTTCACCCTGCGCTGGTTGCCGCAGGCGGACACGGACGTCGTCGGCTACACCTACAACGTCCAACCCGGGTGGACGACCGTGGACGACTACGTCCATTCGCGGGTCGCACTCGTGTCCCCTCCTGCGCGGGTGGTCACCACCTCCCCGCAAGTGGACTTCCGCAACCGCGACAACGGGGTGTACGCGGTGACGGTGAGGGCGGTCGACAGGGCGGGCAATATCGGCGCGCCTTCGACGATCGCACTCGCGCTGGGCAACTACCAGGTCGTCACCCGTGTGGACTTCGTGACAGCCGACAAGGATCCCGTGCTGGGAACGGTGAAGCTCACCATCTCGGGCCGAGGCTTCGTGGAAAACGGCAGGGTGCGAAAGATCTACCTCGACAGCGGGCACAAAGCGCCGCCCTTCGACATGGAGTTCGACCCTGTCGCTCCCATCACGATCTCCGACCGCCTGATCTCCGGGATCGTGCTCGATCAGAACCGAGATTCGGGCTCCTACAGGATCGGGCTGCTACAAGAGAGTCCCACGGGCCAACAGGCCGTCTATTTCACGCCGGGGCCGCTGCTGGACTTCCGCTCCCCGGGCACGGTGAAGATCGGCAACTTCCAGATCCTGCTCCCCGGGTGGGTGGTCGGCGCCTCCCCCCGGCACATCTTCTCGTTCGACACGCTGCTCGTCGTGCTCGTGGTTGCGCTGCTCGGTGCGCTTTCCTTCCTCGCGATCCGCAAGATCGCCGCACTCGCGCAGGAGGGTGCCATCGTGAACGAGCAGGTGGTCGCGCTGTTGGAAGGGCGGACGACTCTTCAGTGGGAGGAAAGGAAAAAGCGCATGCAGGCATTGAAGAAGCGGGGCATGGGATTGAGGCTCAAGTTCACCCTCCTCATGGTCGTCCTCGTCATAATGATCGTTCTCATCGTCTCCGTCCCACTCGGGTTCCAGATGGTCAACCGCCAGAGGCTCACCCTGGCCACCGGCTTGAAGAATGACGCGAACATCCTCATCGGCGCCCTCAGCTCGAGCGCGGAGACGCAGTTCCTCCTCCAGAATCAGGGCTTCGAGGCGGCGGCGGACATCCCCAAGCTCCGATCCGAGGTTGCGGAAGCCGTCTATACCACCATCACGGGTCCCGACCAGAGCTTCCGCCCGACGGACCCGAAAGACTTCGTCTGGGCGAGCGACGAGAAACGCTTCACCGACGAGCTTTCCGCGGGGAGATTCAGCATCGCCTCCGAAAGGGTGGACGACGCGCTTGCTCGCAGCATCATTCCAGCACTGCAGAAGAAGATCGACGCCGATGCAACCGCGAAGCTCGGGACGCTCGTGGACGAGTACCGTTCAATGAGCGCGCAGCAGAGGACCCTCGTCACGAAGACGGATCCGGCCTCCAAGGGGCAGTCGGCGAAGCTCGCCGAATCGCTGAAACAGGTCCAGCAATCCATCGAGACGCAGGTGCGCCAGCTCCCCGATGCCCAGATGAAGACTTTCGAGGCGTTCGACCCGGGCGCCCCTCTCCGCCCGACCTACCTGTTCTACAAGCCCATCGTTTTCTACAACAGGGCGGCGAACGTCACGGATACGACCTTCTACCAGGGCATGGTTCGTCTCCAGGTGAAGACGGACGCCATCACGAAGCAGATAGACGATGCAATCGGTGCGATCCTTCGAACCGCGACCCTCATCGCGCTGGCAGCCATCGCGCTGGGGATCCTCGGGGCCGTCATCATGGCCAACATCACCGTCACGCCCATCCGCAAGCTCGCCCGCGGGGGGGCGTTCATCCGTGACACCGAGGACAAGGAGCAGCTCAAGGACCATTCGATCGAAGTGGGCACGAGGGACGAGATCGGGCTTCTTGCCGAAACGGTGAACGAGATGACCCAGGGGCTCGTGAAAGCGGCCGCGGCCAACAAGGAGCTGCTGCTCGGCAAGGACGTTCAGAAGATGTTCCTCCCGCTGGAGAAGGATTCGCAGAACCGCAAGGGGACGACGGCGGGGGAAGAAACAGCGGCTGTGGAGATCTACGGCTACTACGAGGGGGCCAAGGGAGTCTCGGGGGACTATTTCGACTACAAGAAGCTCGATGAGACGCACTACGCTTTGATCAAGTGCGACGTCGCCGGCAAGGGCGTTCCCGCGGCGCTGATCATGGTGGAGGTCGCCACGGTCTTCATCAGCTATTTCCGCGATTGGGTGAAACGCCGGGAGAACATCGCGCAGATCAAGGACCCGAAGGCGAAGCAGCGCGCCCTGCAGGAGCTGGTACGCCTCGACCTGCTCGTGTACACGATCAACGACATGCTGGAGGAACGCGGCTTCAAGGGACGCTTCGCCGCGCTCACCATCTGCATATTCGACGCCGAGACCGGCATGGCCACCGTCTGCAATGCAGGGGACAACCTCATGCACATCTATGAGGCAAAAAACCGCAGGATGGTGCAAACGAAGCTCCCCGATTCTCCCGCGGCGGGGGTCTTCCCCTCGATGCTCGTCGAGATGAAGTCGGGATTCAAACAGGTTCCCCAGCCCCTTGCGAAAGGCGATGCGCTGTTCATGTTCACTGACGGTTTCGAAGAGGCGAAACGCTCGTTCAGAAACTCCGTCGGAGAGGTCGTGCCGTGCGAAGAGCCGGGGTTGAAGGACGGGGAGCCCCACGCGGTGACGCACACCAGGGGGCAGACTTCGGAGGAGTTCGGCACGCCGAGGATCGAGGCGATCGTGGACGCGGTGTTCGCGCGGGAGACCTACCGGCTCGTGCGCAACCACGTGTCCGACCCGTCGGAGGTGCTGGACTTCGACTTCTCGGCTTGCGCGGGTACGGTGAAAGAGGCCGTGCTCGCCCTCGTTGCCGTGGAAAAGGTCTTCCGCTCGTTCAGGGACCCCTCGTTCGGACCGGGCAACAGGGTCAGGGTCGAGTCGAAGATCGACGAGTTCCTCAAAGCTCATTTCGTACAGTACGCGTCGGTCTTCGAGCACCGCGGTGAGCCCCAGCCGGGCGAGACGACGGTGACCTTCACCCATCTGAAGGAAGACGAGCAGTACGACGACCTCACGATCCTCGTGCTGCGAAGGAAATGAAATGCCGATAAGGGAGGAGGCGGGAGAGCGATGAAGACAACAGTGATCACGGCCCTCGTGGCCTTGTGCGTGTGCGGGATGGCGTTCGGACAGACCTCGACGGTGACCCTGCAGAACCAGGAAAGCGCGGCTTTCTACTACCTCGTCGATCCGAAAGCCCTCGACGGTCTTACGGCAGGCAGCCCGCTGCTCGCAACGAGGGTCGCCGAGTTCTTCGGATCGCAGTCCGATGATCTGCAGTTCTCCTCCCTGGCTCCCGATTCCGAGGTGAAGCTCGACGGGCTTTCCGATGGCACCCATCTTCTGGTCGGCTTTTTCGCCCAGGAGGACCAGGATCAGTTCCCCGTGAGGGTGGTCTCCCTGCAGGCGGACAGCAGGGTGGGGGAGAGGTTCTACGCGGTGTTCGCCTCCCCTTCGCAGCTCAGCGTCACCCGCGGAGTGGGGCGGCTGGCGAAATTCTCCAAAGAGCCTGCCGCGATACAGGTTGCTGCCGCACAACAGGTGCAGCCCGCATCGACGCAACCTGCCGCGACGATTGAAGCGCAGCCCGCAACCGCGGCTGCGCAGGCAGCAGCCCCGGCCGCGCGCGCTGAGCTCGCGCAGATTGCCTCGTTCTCCCGCAGCTATTCTCCTGAATCGTTTACACGGGAACGATCGGACGGCTTTGCCGTTCTCCCCATTGCCGAATCCCGCGCCTGGAGCCTCACCGGGAGCCGGATTTCCAATGTGAGCGGCGTGCTGGACAGCACGGGCCTGCGCCTCTCCCTTTCCGTGCCGGGCGGGTTCTCCGAGAGCGTCTCCTACTTCTTCTACGTTTTCGGCGCCCGCGCCCAGGGGAGGAAGAACGTTCTCACCCTCGAGCTCGAGCCGAGGGCGGACGGCGCGCGCGGTGCCTGCCTCATGTGGCGGCAGGGCGCCTCAGCCCCGCGTGTGGTCGGAACGGTGAGCTCTTCCGGAACGACCGTCGAAGCGGACATCCCGGCGGACGAGGTCGCACGCGACATCCTCGCCATCGGCAGCAATGGAGTGAGCGTGGACCTGACCGCGGGGTGGTACGACCGGGCGCTGGGGACGTGGGAGGAGTTCTACTACACGACCTTCACGAGCGACCAGATACCGCAGGAGTTCTGAAGCCCGCCCTCACAGGGTGTTGAAAAAAGCGGATTTTCATTGAGCGAACCCCCCATCACTGATACCTTCTGGCCAGAGCTTTCTGGGAGGGAACAGCGCGGGGCGTCAATCACGAGCAAGACTCCATCTTTAGCTGTCATTCGCCGGCTGACCGTGTGCCGTCGGACCATCCGTTGCGCATCATCAAGGAGATGGCAAATCGTGGTTTGAAGGAACTGTCAGCAGATTTCGCCAAGATGTACTCGCCGATCGGCCGCGCCTCAATTCCTCCGGAAAAGCTCATTCGAGCCTTGTTGCTTCAGGTGTTGTACTCCATTCGCAGCGAACGGCTTCTGATGGAAGAACTGAACTACAGCTTGTTGTTTCGGTGGTTCGTTGGACTGTCATATGGAAGACGAGGTCTGGGACCATTCCACCTTTTCCAAGAATCGGGATCGCCTGTTGAATGCCGACATCGTGAGGAAGTTTTTCGAACAGATTCGCGATCAAGCCCAGGCGCAGGGTCTGCTATCCGACGAGCATTTCACCATCGACGGGGCGCTCATTGAGGCGTGGGCGTCCCAGAAGAGTTTCCAGCCTAAAGAAGGAGGTCCCTCAGCACCGAGTGGTGGCGGAGACGGCCGAAACGAAGACGTGGACTTTCGGGGACAGAAGCGAAGCAACGAAACGCATGCCTCCACGACGGACCCGCAGGCTCGACTACCTGAGATCGCTGATGGCGTACTGGAAGGATCGCTTCGACTGGCGGGCGCGCGAATCGGCGCTTCGCCGCCGGTGGCGACTGCGGCGGCGATATCGCGCAGCACTTCAGCGCGGACGAGCTTCTTACGAACATCATGATCTACTGGGTGACAGGCACCATCGGATCGTCGGTGCGCATGCACTACGAGAACAGCCGCTCCTGGAATCGCGTGTACAGGGTCTGGAGGCATTTGTACTGCGGCGTGAAGCCGCACGTTGCTTGCAACGTTCACGATGAGGAGAAGCTTCCCGGCGTACTCAGACAGGGGCTTTTCGTTGCCGTCGATATCCTTCGCGATAAAATCGTAGGCAGGAAAAGATGGTCACGGGAAGAGCGTTCCCGCGCGTGGCCCCTCACACCACTGTTTCGTCAGGCCTTGCCACCACGATGCGACCCTCCTCCTCCATCCTGCGGACCAGGGCAATGATGCGCTGCTGCGCGGCGTCGACATCCGCCAGACGCGTACGGCCCAGGGACTCCAGCCGAGCCGTGAGCGACCCCGCGGCCTCCCGGGAGAGGCATTCCCCGATGAAGCTCCGCACCTTCTGGTCCGTAGTCTTCAGAGCAACGGCAAGATCCTCGATCGGCGTCTCTCCGAGGACCAGGGACACCGCTTGTCGATCCAGGAGCACGATGTCCTCGAAGACGAACATGCGCTTCTTGATCTCCTCCGCCATCGACGGGTTTGTTTTCCCAAGGGATTCCACGATCCGTTTCTCCACTCCGCGCGATGCGACGTTCAGTATCTCCACGATCGAACGGATCCCACCGGCGGACGTGAGCTTCTCCGAGCTCGAGAGTGACAGCTTCTTGTCCATGACGCGCTCCACCTCCTGGAGGATTTCGGGTGACACCCTCCCGATGGAGCACACCCGCTCCGCCACGTCGGCCTGGATCTCTTCGGGGGTGCGGCTCAGGACGCACGCGGCAAGCCCCGGTTCCAGGTGTGACAGGACGAGGGCAATGAGCTGGGGGTGCTCACGGCCGATGAAGCCTGCAAGAGCGTCGCAGTCGTCGATCCCGAGAGTGCCGAACGGGCGCCGGTGCTTTCCCAGCGGCGTGCCGGGCTCGACCCGGTCATTTGCGGACTGGAGAATCAGCTCTTCGGTGATGTCCTCCTGCTTCCGGGCCAGCCCCTGGATGCTCTCGTTGATCGACTTCACGGCCGTGCCGAGATCCTCGGACAGGGACCGCACGGCGCCCCGGAGCTCGTCATGAACCGCCCGCTGAGGCGTGTTTTCCGCTCTCAACGACTCGATATCCTTGCCAATTCGGCTTTCCGTCACTCGGTAGACGGTTCGTTGACCACGCCGCGCACGGAGTGCCGCAAGACGCTGGACAGGCATGCCTCCCGACTGTAGGAGCGCCGCGCCCTCCCCGTAGCCCGGGAGCCCGATGCGCATCCCCTTCCTCATTCCTTGCAAGGCGCTCAAAGAGAGCGGCTCCGCCTCGTAGCAGATTTCCACAGTCATGGGCAGGGAGAGAGCTGTGGGCGCCAGGACTTTGCCATTCGTCCGCCTCATGCTGGAGTAGAGGTACCGGGCCGACAGGAGGGGAATGATGGGCTCGATAGTCAGGTAGGGGAAGCACAGATTGATCATTCCCCGCGCGTCCCCGATGGCCGCCTCCAGCGTCACCAGGATGACCATCTCCATCGGCGGGACGATCTGCGCAAAGCTGGGATTCGTCTCCATGGCCGCAAGACGAGGTCGAAGATCGAGCATGACCTTCCAGGCATCGCGGAGATTGGTGAGCAGCCGCAGGATGACTCCCTCGACCACTGAGCTCTCGATGTCGGTCAGCTCCCGTCGCGCTCCGGTGTCATTTCCGGGACCGCCGAAGAGGCGGTCGAGCATCGCGTTCGTCAGGGATGGATCGATTTCCAGGACCGCCGCCCCCTTCAGCGGATCCATCTCCATGATCGCCAACGTTGTGGGATTGGGGATCGAGCGGCAGAACTCCTCGTACGTGAGCTGGTCGACGCTTGCCACGTGAACGTGCACCATGCCCACGAGGAGGGACGAGAGCGTTGTCGTCACCTGTCGCGCATACATCTCGTGCATGATGGACATCGTCATGATCTGGTCCTTGGAAAACTTGTCCGGCCTCGTGAAGTCGTAGGGTTTGACCCTTGAGGGTTCCATGGCTACCTCCCCTCGAGGATCTTCGTGATGCGGATCCCGAAGAGCTCGCCGATGACCACCACCTCACCTTTTGCCACCGGCTCGCCGGCCACGACGAAATCGACCAGCTCCCCTGCGAGCTTGTCCAGCTCGATGATGCTCCCTGCTCCCAGGGAGGCCAGCGTGGCGATATCGAGCTGCGCGTTGCCCAGCACGACCTGGGCGGGTATCCTCACCTGCTGCACGCTTCCCAGCTTCATCTGGATTCCTCCTCCGCCGTCTCCAGCACCTTGAATACGAAGCCGCGCCGTCGCCGCACGATCTTTCCGCGCGCGAGAATCTGTCCGCCGCACTCCAGCTCACAGACGTCACCGCCGCTCGGGGAGAGCTCTCCCTTCTCGATAGTCGCCGAGAGGTCGGCCGCACTGAGCTCGAACCGATTCACGATGACTCGGGTCGGCAGGTGGATCCGATCAAAGAGGGTTTCCGGCTTCTTCCGCATGTCCGTCCTCCTGCGGGGAGTATGACCCGGGGAGAGATGGGATTCCTCCACGGACACGCACGAATACTGGTGTTCTTTTTACATTCTGCTGGTGCGGCGATACTCACGGGGGCTCGTCCCCGTGATCCGTCGGAAGTATCGGTTGAAATGAGAGAGGTTGTTGTACCCGACGGCAAGTGCGATCTCAACGATACTGGCCTCGGTTCGCTTCAGAAGCTGGCAGCTCTTCTGGATCCGGGCGGCGTTGATGCATTCGACTACGGTCATGCCGGTTCGACTGCTGAAGAGCCGTGAAAAGTAGCTCGGGTTCAGTCCGTAGCGCGCCGCCAGCTCGGTCAGTGAAAGCTCGTCGGCCGCATGCGCCTGGATGAATTGCATGACCTCGTCGGGATGGAAGCGGAGACGGGTTGGAGCGGGCGCTCCATGAACCGCGCCGCGGGCACGTACAAAGAGGAGAATTGATTCCATGAGCTTCAGGCGCAGCATGCCCTGGAAGCCCGGGGCCTGAGCCGCGGCCTCTCTCGACATGGCCGCAAAGAGCTCGCGCGCCTCCTCCCTGTCCCTGCCGCAGAGCTGCACGCTGGCAGCCTGGACCGCGCTCAGTACCTCAACGACCCGGTCCGAAGAGCCATTGAGAGCCAGCGGATCGACAAGGGATCGCCCGAAGCATGCGCAGACCACTGCGGCCTTGCCCCGCAGGTCGCAATGCGCGCCCGGGGGGACGAGAACAAGGGTGCCACCCTGATGAAAGATGAGCCGAAAGAGACCCGGCACAGGGGATGCATCATTTTGAATGGAGAGCGGGAATGAAGTCTCCACGAGCGGGAAGACCACCTCCTCCGCGGGATTCTACCGCATTCCTGCTCTTCTTGCACGGAGGCTCTAATACCCCGCTCACAGGTTGAAGCGGATCATCAGGCAGTCGCCGTCCTTGACGACGTAGTCCTTGCCCTCCAGCCGGAGCTTGTTGTTCTTCTTCGTGCTGGCAAAGTCTCCGGCATCAAGGACGTCCTGCCAGGTGGCCACCTCCGCGCGGATGAAGCCCTTGGCGAGGTCGGAGTGGATCTCACCCGCTGCGCCGACCGCGGGGGTCCCCTCGCGGATGCTCCACGCCTTGCACTCGTCCTCCCCGACCGTGAAGAAGCTCACCAGGTGCTGGGTCGAGTACACGTGCCGGAGGAACCTGTTCTTGGCGGGCTCCTCCAGCCCGAGGTCGCGGAGGAACTCCTTCTGATCCTCGGGGGCGAGCTGCGCGATCTCCATCTCCATGTCCCCACGGATGACGAACGTCGCGACGCCTGTCTTCGCTGCTTCGGCGATAAGGTCCTCGTGGGGGATGGGCGTTTCCCCGGCATTGATGATGATGAAAAGCGGCTTTGCGGTGAGAAAGCCGAAGCCCGCAAAGGTCTTCTGATCGTCGGCGGCGATGAAGCCGGCACCGAGGGGTTTGCCGGCACCCAGCTGCTCGACGATCTGCTTCAGCACGTGATACTCCCTGGTGTCGCGCTTGGCTTCCTTGTCCAGGCGTTCCAGTCGCTTTTCGGCGATCTCGTAATCGCCGAAGACCAGGGAGTCCATCACCTTCCGGAGGTCCCGCAGGGGAGTGGAATCCTTCAGGGCGGGGACGACTGCTTCTGTCGCGAAGGCGCGCACGA
>PLNO01000242.1 GCA_003141795.1 Spirochaetaceae bacterium
AGAAGAGCAGGATCCGCGACGAAGTGAACCGCGCCATCGAGGCCGTGAGCGCGAGCATCGCCGAGGAGTCAGGGCTTTTGAGCTCGATGACCTCCCAGGTGGTGGAAGCGCACAAGAAGCTGTACCAGCTCGACATGGAAAAAAACACGCGTAACAGCCAGATCCGCATGTTCGGAGAGCGGGTCACGGAGCTCGAGCGCACCATCGAGGCTGACGCGTCCCGTGAGAAGGGGATCCAGCGCAAGATCGAGGAAATGGCGGCGGAGGCCGGAACGAAACAGACCGGGCTCGCCGAGCTCGCCGGACACATCGCCACCACCGAGGAAAGCATCGAAGGCTACATCGGTGACATCGAGGGCTTCGCAGAGAAGGTGCGCGCCAACGAGGCAGAGGTGCGCGCCAACGGGGAAAAGATCCAGGCCCTCGACGCCGGCATCGAAGAGCTGAGGGTGGACCTCCGCGCCATCACGGAGGATATCGTCACCCAGCTGGACGCGCGGCTGAAGGAGATGGGCTACTCCGCCACCGAGCGCGCCGGCGTGGACGCATCGATCAGCGAAACGCTGGGAGCCCTCCGTGGCGTGCTTGCCGGGAAAGGGGCGGTCGAAGAAGCCCTGTCCCTGGTGGGCGCGCTGGAGAAGCTGTTCGAGCGTTACAGGACCTTCGCTCCCTCGTTCCTGGACGAGTTTCTCGCCCCCGAGGGGATCATCACGCGCAAGCGCGACATCGACGAGCGCATCAACGAGAGCGCCGCCGGGATCGCGCGGCTCCGCCAGAGAAACGAGCAGATCGCGGCGGAGAACGCCGCCTTGCGGGAGAAGATCGAGGACCACAGGCGATCCCTGGAGAACCTGCGCGTGAACCTCGCGCGGCTGCAGACGCAAAAGACCGGTATCGAGCAGGAGATCGCGCGCCTGGCCCGTGAGAGGGCGGAACAGGAATCCCTGCTGCGCGACGTCGGGGTGCAGATCGAGCAGACGCGCGCGCGCGTGAAGGAAACCCAGGCGCGCATGGCCGCCGCGGAGCAGGAAAAGCAGAAGATCGAAGAGCAGGAGACGACAGCCCGGGAAGCCCTTGTGGGGCTTGAAGGGGAAATCTCCTCCCGCAACAAGGAGCTTTCTTCCAAGGAAGAGGAGCTCAAGCAGAAGAGCGCCCAGGTGGCCAAGGCGCAGTCGGAAATCGAGAAGATGCAGATCGAGGTGACGGAGATCCGCACTGAGATCAAGGACCTGCACGCGGGGTTCACCGAGCGTTTTTCCCGGGACCTCTCCGAATATGAGACGCGCATCCCGGACCTTCAGCCCAACAGGGACCTCCGTCCGCGGCTGGCCGAGCTCCGCGAAGAGATGCGGAAGCTGGGGCAGGTGAACCTCATGGCACCTGAGGAGTTCGCCGAAGTCAAGGATCGATTCGATTTCCTCACGAGCCAGCTCGGGGATCTCACCCGGGGGCGCGAGGATCTGAAGAAGGTGACCACGGAGATCAAGACCGAATCCACGGAGATGTTCCTGGACACCTACAATAAAATCAAGAAGAACTTCCACACGGTGTTCCGCAGGCTGTTCGGCGGCGGGCGCGCGGAGCTGCGCCTGGAGAACCCCGACATCCCGCTTGAATCGGGGATCGAGGTGTTCGCGCAGCCGCCGGGCAAGAAGCTGGAGAACATCACGCTGCTCTCGGGCGGGGAGCGCTCCCTCACCGGTGTCGCCCTCATGTTCGCCATCTACATGGTGAAGCCCGCCCCCTTCTGTCTCCTCGACGAGATCGACGCCGCTTTGGACGAGGAGAACGTGGGCAGGCTGGCGAATCTCCTGAAGGAGTTCTCCACCCATTCGCAGTTCATCGTCATTACGCACAACAAACGATCCGTTGCCGGGGCCGACGTGCTCTACGGGGTGACGATGGAAGAGTCCGGCGTTTCGAAGCTCGTGGCCATTCGCCTGGAAAACAAGGAAAAGGGTGAAACCGTTCGTCCGACTGCCACGATTTGAGGTCCTCATCATTGCGGGGGCAGCTCTCCTCGCGTTCGTGATCACCCTCGTCGTTGTCGCATCCTCTTCGGGCGCCAGGGCGCGCAGGGTCGCCGCGGAAGTTGCGGCGGAAAGACTCCAGCACGAGAAGCCGCCCGCGCTCACACCGGAGGAGCTCGCGCTGACCCCTGAGGATTTCCTGCTTCCGTCATTCGAGCCCGTTGCCCGGTCCCTGGAGTACGTTCCGTACAGACCTCGGCTCCAGCGGTGGAATCCCGAGCTCGTGGACAAGTACTGGATCGCCCCGCGGGACATCGCGCAGGAAATCGTCGGCTCGATCAACGACCAGAACATGCAGCGGCTTTTCCAGAAAGTTCCATAGGTATATACTGAGGGCCGGGCAGCCCTGCCTGCCTTCGGTTGTTCTGGGAGGGGAACCGATGTGGAAGGGAGTGCGTTTCTCTATCATCTCTCTGATGGTGCTCCTCATGGCCGCCTGCGTGAGTGTCGCCCCGAAGACCGCAGCGCCCGCGGAAGGCGGGGGATCACCTGTCACGAAGGCAGCCCCTTCCGCTGCGCTTCCATCAGACACTGAATCCCCGCCGCAGCAGGCCAGAGTCGATCCCGTCGAAGTCTCCATTCCCGGTAGCCGGGCCTTTCAGCAGCGTGCCCCTGGGGCCGCGGTCCTGGTCGACCCCGTCGTGCCAGCCTTTGTCCGTCCGCCCTCGGCAGACCCGGGGCTCGTGACGCCCGTCAGCCCGCGGATCAAGGTCGCATTCGTGATGGCGCTGCCGGAAGCTCCGGCTACGCCGCTACCCGCATCCGCGGCCCAGAGTACGGTCGCGGCTGCGGCCCCCGCCACGGCCGTCCCTGGCTCGGTATCCGCGGTCGCATCAGCCCCAGCCGTCGTGCCCGGCGCCGCGACGGGGGCGCCCGTGAGCCCCGTGAAACCGGCCACGCCGGCGAAACCGGCGACGCAAGCGGCGGCGGCGAAGCCGCAAGCTGCCCCTGCTGCGCAGGGCAAGGCATCGCCGGCACGATCCCAGCCGCGCCAGACCGCTGCTGCACCGGCTGCGACTGCAGCGGGCGCCTCCACGGCAGGCTCAGCAGCAGACGGCTCCACTGCGTCAGGCTCGACGGCGGCAGTCGGGCAGACCATCCCGACGCTGCCGGGCACGTCCGGTTCGGCGGCCGGGGGTACCTCACCGACAGCCGCGGGGAGCCCTGCCAGCTACGGCCGGCTTCGCGAGATCTACGCGCGCCAGGGAGACGAGCTGCAGATCGGGCTGGACGGCATGGGGTTCCTGTTCCTGGGGTTCCCCGATCGTCCGGGGCAGGCCGACGGGATGGCGTTCAAGTCCAAGGAGAACAGGAGCAGCAAAACGTGGTTCACGTTCCAGGCTTTGAAAATGGGAAATTACGACCTGGACTTTCTCCAGCAGAACAACACCTCGGGGACGACGGCAAAGGAAACCGTGCGCGTGCACGTGGTGTCGGACCAGGACTTTGCCGCGGCAACAGCGCAACAGCCCGACTCGACGAATGCGAGCTCCTCCACGGCCGAGCCGGGGGACCCGTGGTTTGCCGCGAGGCTTGCGGGAGCAGGCGCGTACGAGGCTGCCATCGCGGAGCTTCTCAAGGGGTACAAGGACGGCAACGCGCCGCTGAACGATCAGATCGCGGGACTGTATATGAAGATGAAAACCTATGACGCTGCGGCGAAGTACTACGCGAAAAACCTCTCTCCTTCGAATCCGTCCACCCCGTCTGCGGTGCTCGGTCTGACGAGGATCGCGATCGTGCAGAAAGACCAGCCGGGGCTTTTGTCGCGTCTGAAGCAGTTCCTCGCGGTGGACGACCCCTCCGCGGAGGAGACGCTGATCCAGGCGATCCGCCTGGAGAAGGACCAGTCGCAGATCGGCGTCGGGCTGGATCTCGCCGCTGCATACGCGCAGCGCTACCCCGGTGGCAAATGGCTCGACGAGGCAGATTTCCTCACAGCCCAGTTCCTCGAGGCTGATTCGCAGTTCCGCGACATAGCGCGGGCACGGGACATCTACCAGCAGCTCGTCACGACGTACCCTGAGAGCGCCTTTGCTGAAGCCTCACGGCAGCGTCTGCTCTACATCAATCGACATTTTTTTCAGGTGAGATAGTCCGTGAGGTAGTACATCCAGGGGCTTGCTGGTATACTGCGCCTCCAATGTCACGAGCACCTCTGGCCGCACTCTGCACTCTGTCTGCGCTTCTCTGCGCCTCCCTTCTGTCCTGCGTCTCACCGGTTGGGGTGCGAGAGACGGGGCCCATCCGCATCGGGATCTTCGCCGACCTCAGCTCCACCGGCGCGCGTGACGGTAATGACGCCCTCAAGGGCGCGCAGCTCCGCGTGAACGAGGCCAACGCAGCAGGCGGGATCGGTGGGAGACAGGTGCAGCTCGTCACCCGCGACGTGAAGCAGAACCCGACGGAAGCGGTGAAAGCGTTCTCGAGCCTCGCGCAGGAGGAGAAGGTGTGTGCGGTGATCGGTACCGCCATCACGAACGCCGGGCTCGCCGTGAGCCCCGTGGCCGACCTCATGAAAACTCCCTTCGTCTCCTTGAGCGNNCGATGAACGGGTCACGACACCCGAATGGAAAACGGAGAGCCCGGACGTCGTGGGCCTGGTGCGCCAGTACTCGTTCCTCATCCAGCCGTCCGCGTCGCAGGTAGCAACGGCCATCGCGGCATATGCAATCGACCACTTCCTCGTGAAAAGGTTCGCGACGCTCTACGATTCATCGAACCAGATCTCTTCGATCCAGGCGCGGTCCTTCGAGCGGACGGTAAAGAGCGTCGGGCGCCTCGTCGTCGCCTCCGAGGAGATGCAGCAGGGGACGGAGGCGGTGCCGCTCGCGCTTATCCGCACCGCGGGCGCCGAGGCTGTCTTCATCTGCGGAAGCGTCGAGGCGAACGCGGAGGCGGCCAAAGAGGTGAAGGCGATGGGGATCACCGCCATTCTGCTGGGCGCCCAATCCTGGTACGCGCCGCTCGTTGATCAGGCCGGCGACGCTTCCAACGGCGCGTGGTTCAGCATGCCGGTCTCCCCCGACGACCCCGGGCTCGCGAAGCTCGCCACGAGTTTTTCCGCGGCCTATGGGGAGAAGCCGCGTGTCGCCGTGATCCCCGGCTGGGACGCCGTCGGAGTCGTACTGGCCGCCGTCCAGAGGGCGGGCTCGTCCGATCCGATGAAGGTCCGTGACGCATTGGAGCAGACCAGCAGGTTCAAGGGGCTTGCCGCCACCTGGGATATGGACAGAAAGACGCATCGCCCTGCGTCGTTGCCGGTTGCGATCATGCGCATCGCCTCCGGCGCATATCTCACGGCGGAGCAGCACTTCACACCCAAAGCCGTGAAGGCTGCGCCTTGACATTGCAGGTCAATCTCGGTATATATTTGCCTGTTTTATACTTACGAAGAATGGACGCGCATGCTTGACAGATTGAGCGGCAAGCTGAGCGATCTGATGCGTCAGATCAGCGGCAAGGCCAATATTTCCGAGAAAAACATCCAGGACGCGATCAACGAGATCAAGATCGCCCTTCTCGAAGCCGACGTCAACCTGCGCGTCGTACGCAGGTTCGTGAACCAGGCCACGGAAGAGGCCATGGGTGAGAAGGTCCTGCGATCGGTCAGCCCGGGCCAGCAGTTCGTCAAGCTCCTGTACGACAAGATGGTCGCCCTTCTGGGCGGAGAGAACCAGGGCCTGCAGCTGAAGGGCCCGGACACGCAGACGGTGATCCTCCTGGCAGGCTTGCAGGGCTCGGGCAAGACCACCACCGCAGCCAAGCTGGCCTACCGTCTTAAGGGACAGGGCCGGCGGCCCCTCCTCGTCGCCGCTGATCTCGTGAGACCGGCGGCTGTCGAGCAGCTGGTCGTGCTGGGGGAAAAGGCCGGCGTCGACGTCTATCGGGAGCAGGGGACGGACCCCGTGCGTGTCGTCAAGGGCGCGCTGGATCGTGCCCGGCACGAGTTGTTCGATTGTGTCATCATCGACACGTCGGGCCGTCTCCAGGCGGATGACGCTCTCATGGATGAGCTCGTCCGCATCCGGGACGTCGCAAAGCCCTCGGAGGTACTGCTCGTCGCTGACGCCATGACGGGCCAGAATGCGGTGGATATCGCAAAGGAGTTCGACGCCAAAGTCGCGCTTACAGGCGTCATCCTCACGAAGTTCGACTCGGACACGCGCGGCGGCGCCGCGCTGTCGGTGAAGAGCATCACCGGCAAGCCCATCAAGTTCNNTCCTCGGCATGGGCGACGTGGTGACCCTCGTGGAAAAGGCGCAGGCCACCATGGAGAAGGGCGAGGCGGAGCGTCTGCAGGACAAGCTCGCCTCGGAGACCTTCACGCTGGAGGACATGCTGGACCAGTACCGGCGCATGCGCAAGATGGGGAGCCTCCAGTCCATCGTGGAGATGATTCCGGGCCTCAAGGGATCGGGGGCGGAGGAGAAGATCGACGAGGTGGGCATGAAGCACGAGGAGGCGATGATCCTCTCCATGACCATGGCCGAGCGGAGGAACTACCGGATCATCGGACCGCGGCGCAGGACGCGTGTGGCCAAGGGAAGCGGGACCTCCGTCTTCGAGGTCAACAGGTTCTTGAAAAAATTCGAGAAGACGTGTCTCATGATGAAGAAGATGTCGAGGAGCTCCAAGTACCAGGCCCAGGTGATGTCGCAATTCGGCGGCCAGGGCTAGCGCGCCGTAGGTGCGCGAGGGTCGGGGCAGCTCGCGAAGCGAGCCATAAAAATGACAAGGAGGACGCCGATGAGCGTTCGTATCAGGCTGAAGAGGTTCGGGACGAAGAAACGCCCGTTCTACAGGATCGTGGTGATGGATTCGCGCACGCCCCGCGACGGGCGCGTGCTGGAAGAGATCGGCATCTATCACCCCATCGAGAAGCTGGAGAAGCAGGTGTCCGTGGACGAAACGAAGGTGAAGGACTGGATGGCGCGCGGCGCAACGCAGTCCAACACCGTGAAGCAGCTTCTCAACAGGAAGCGCGCGAGCGTCTGACGAAGGGTCGTCCCGAAAGGAGAGATCCGTGGAAAAGGATCTTGTCGAGTACATCGCGAAGACCCTCGTTGACGATCCTTCGGGAGTCATGGTGAACGTGATCGAGGGTGAGAAATCGACCATCCTCGAGCTGAAGGTCGCTGAAAGCGACGTGGGAAAGGTCATCGGAAAGCACGGGCGGATAGCGAAAGCGGTCCGGACCCTGCTGAGCGCCGCCTCGACGAAGTCGGGCAAGCGGGTGGTGCTCGAGATCCTGGGGTGAGGGAAGAGGCGCAGGGCGCGGCAGCGGATCCCGCGGCATCGAGCATGCTCGCCGTCGGGGTCGTCACGGGCACGCACGGCGTGTCCGGAGAGCTGCGGCTCAAGAGCCTCTCGGGCGAATCCGAGCATCTGGTCGGGCTTCGGGAAGCCGTGTTCAGCAAGGGACGGATCGAAAAGCGTCTCCGTCTCTCGTCGATGAAACCGCAACCCGGCGGTGCCATCATGAAGGTGGCGGACGTGGACACCCCCGAACAGGCCAAGAGGCTCGTCGGGTTCGAGATGTGGGTGCCACGAGCGCAGGCATCGCCGCTGGGGACGGACGAGTTCTATGCGGCGGACTTGTGTCGATGCAGCCTGTGGTTCGGTGACGAGGAGATCGGTCGCGTGCAGTCCGTTTGGGACGGGGGGCCGGCGCAGCTCCTGGAAGTGCGCGGCGTGACAGGGAAGACGCACCTGGTGCCCTTCACGGCCCATTTCATCGGCGCGGTGGAGCTGGAGAGGGGACGGATTTCGCTTTTGGAGGATGAGATCGTCAGGTGACAGTCACCATCCTCACCCTTTTCCCGGGCCTGTTTCAGGGCTTTCTGGAGAGCTCGATACTCGCGCGGGCCATCGCGCGCGGGCTCGTGAACGTACGGCTCGTGGATATTCGGGACTTCGCCACGGACAAGCATCACGTCTGTGATGACGCCGCCTACGGCGGCGGGCCGGGCATGGTGATGAAGCCTGAGCCGATCGTGGCGGCGCTCGAGGCCACGGGAGCGCCCGGCCGCAAGGTCGTCTATCTGACGCCCTCCGGTCGGCCGCTCACGCAGAAGGTCGTGGAGGAGCTCGCCGCTGAACCCGAGCTCACTCTGCTGTGCGGGAGGTACGAGGGGATCGACCAGAGGGTCATCGACTCGTGCGTCACGGAGGAGCTTTCCATCGGGGACTATGTGCTCTCTGGTGGAGAGGTCGCGGCGATGGTCGTCGTGGAGGCGGTGACGCGCCTCCTTCCGGGGGTGATCACGGGGGAATCTCTGGAGGAGGAAAGCTTCTCCGAGGGGCTCCTGGAGTATCCCCACTACACGAGGCCGGAGAGCTTCAGGGACATGCGGGTCCCCGAAATCCTCATATCGGGGCATCACGAGAAGATCCGCCAGTGGCGGCTTCTGAAGAGCGTAGAGAAGACGATGAAGAATCGCCCTGAGCTCCTGGATTCGGACGGCCTCTCGGATGAGGCGCTGGAGCTCGTGCGGCAGATCAGGGAAGAAGGAGAAGGCCATGAACGAACTGAAGGCACTTGAGGCGGAACAGCTGAAGGAGAATCCCGGGGAGTTCCGCATCGGCGATACCGTGAAGGTCCACTACAAGATCATCGAAGGAAAGACCGAGCGCATCCAGGTCTTCGAGGGGATCGTCATCGCGATGAAGCGCGACGGTCTCCGGGCGACCTTCACCGTGCGCAAGATCAGCTACGGCGTGGGCGTGGAGAGGATCTTCCCCCTGCATTCCCCCAAGATCGCGAAGATCGTGCGCGTGCGCGAAGGCCGCATCCGCAGGTCCAAACTCTACTACCTGCGCGGCAGGACAGGAAAGGCCGCGAAGGTCCAGGAGCTCATCCACCGCAGGCGCGAGAAGGTGCCCGAGACGGGGACCGCGGAGCACGTGGAGGATCAGCCCGTCGAAGCGCAGGAGACAACCTGACCCGGATCGATTCGCCCGATCGCGGGTCGGCGGAACGCCGATGACGATCGGGCCGGTGGGCGGACGCATTCAGATCGCGCTTCCTCCCTCTCCGGGCCTCACGCCGGGCGACACTGTCACTCTGCACGTGATCAAGCAGCTTGGAGCCGGCAAGTGGGCGGTGGGGATCGCCGGACGGGTCTATCCCGCCTGCTCGGACCTTCCCCTCGAAACGGGGGCGACCCTGCGTGCCCGCGTCGGTTTTACGGGCGGTAAGCTCGTGCTCGTCGTATCCGACGTCATTCCCGACGCAATCCAGGCGGCCCTGCAGAGGCAGGGGATCGCTACGGGCGGCGTGGCAGAGACGATCGCCCGAGCCCTCGCACGTACCGGTCTTCCGTTGCTCTCCCAGACCATCGAACGTCTGAAACCGCTCCTGGCGCGCTCCGACGCCGACCCGCGGCGCGCGGCGCGCGCGCTGGCAGCGCTCGTGGACAGGGGAATCGACCCGGGAAGCCCTGCCGGCCAGGCGCTGCTGCCCGTTCTGGGTTTCGGGGACAAGGGCGGAGAGCACCCGCGGCGCTACCGGGGAAAGCCGCTTCCCGAGAACAGGAGCGCCGTCAAGGAGTTCGTCAAAGGCCTTCACGCTGCACCCTCCGATCGCCCGACCCTCCTTCAAGCCTACAACCACCTCCCCGCCAGATCCCAGGCGTGGATCGTCATCCCGTTCGCATTCACGAAGAGCGGCCAAAGTATCGCGGGAACGATGAAAATCCTGCTCGACACGGTCCGTCAGCGGCCGCTCGCCTTGAGCCTTTCCGCGGAAGGTCTCGATTTTCATCTTCCCCTTCAGGGAAAAAAGCGAAGTTTGAGCATATACTGTGATCAGAGCCCGCTGCGGCGTGCTGCGGCCGCGGGACTGGACAGCTTGCGGGCAAAATTCCATAACATGGGATTGGAAGTTGACGATACTATTAAAGATGGGGATGCATTCGACGGGTATTCCCCCATTGAGGAGGCGTCAAACCTCCCAAGCGTTGACACGGTGGGGTGAAAGATGACGGCGGACAAGGCGGTCGCCCTCCAGTACAATGAGGATCTCCCGGCGCCCATGGTGATCGCCTCGGGGAGGGGAGCGGTGGCTCAGGCCATCGCCCGCATCGCCCGTGAAAACGGTGTGCCCCTCGTCGCGGATCCCGGTGCCATCGACTCATTGCTCGAGCTCGATATCAACGCTTTGATTCCCGAAAGCCTCTACGAGGTCATCGCGGAAATCCTGGTATTCGTGGGTGGTGTGAGATCGGCACAATGAAGAGCATAAAAACCACGGATCTTCGCGATGGCATGAAGTTCGACAAGCCCGTCTACATGGACGGGGACAATGTCTTCGTGCCCCCCGGCATCCCCATACGGCAGAAGGATATCGACAGGCTCGTCCGCTGGGAGATCGACGAGGTGCGAACCGACGGCTCACTGGTCGTGGACACCCCCAAGGCGGTGGAGCCAACGGTGGACCTTTCGGGATTCAAGGACCTGCCCTCGGGCGACAAGGCCAACCTCGACGCCTATCTGCGCGCCATCGACGAGTACGAGCACATCGCCAACGCGGTCGCGCAGGGGGAGGAAGTGGACCGCGCGAAGGTGGACGCCACGGTGAACCTGATCCTCGAGAAGGTGAAGGACAACCGCAATGAGATGGTCCAGCTCATCCTCATGGGCGGAAGGATCGAGCGCAAGATCGCCGCTGGTATCATCAACGTCACCATCCTCTCCACGATCATGGGCACCATCCTCAAGTTCACGAGCCATCGGCTGATCCAGCTCGCGACGGGCGCGCTTCTCTACGACATCGGTATGGTGAAAGTCCCCAAGAGCATCTTGAAGAAGAAGGACAAGCTCACCCCTGACGAGCTGAACCAGATCAGGACGCATCCCATTCATTCCTACCGCATAATCTCCAAGGAGCTGAAGTACCCCGAGGAGATCGGGATCATCGCGCTCCAGCACCACGAGCACTGGGACGGCCAGGGGTATCCGCGCAAGCTGCGCGGAGAGGACATCAACCTGGCGGCCCGCATCGTGGCAGTTGCGGACTCCTACATCGCGATGATCAACACGCGGCCGCACCGCAATTCCATGATCGGCTACAGCGCCATGAAGAACGTGCTGAGCGACAACGGGCGGCAGTATCACAGCTGGCGCGGTAAGAGCAAATTCACGACGATGCTGACGAAGCTGGGTATAAGACATATCCGCAGCCGGCCCTACCACCCGCAGACCTGTGGCAAGATAGAGTCGTTCTGGCGCAACCTCTACCAGGAGTGCCTGACGAAAGTGCCGCTGGCGACGTTTGAAGAAGCGGAGGCGAAAATAGGAGAATATATCGAGTATTATAACTTCAAGCGGCCGCACCAGGGCATAGGGAACCTGATCCCGTCTGATCGGTACTACGGGGTGGCGGGGCAGGTGAAGCAGATAATCGCCGGGAACACAGCGGCGGTGCAGGAAGCCCTTCCTACGGCTGCGGGTTATACGCCGCCGACGTACCTTGTGGGGAATATCGGCGGGAGGGAATTACGGCTGGTGGCGAAAGACGCGGAAGTTACGCTAAGCAGTCTGCCGGAGGAAACGATAAATGGGAACACAAACAAAACTTGCGAGCCCGCAGGAGCGGCTGGAGCTGATACTGCTGGGGATAGGCCGCCGGCAGACGGTGGAGAACCTATGCCGGCAGGCGGGAGTATCGCGGGAGCTGTTTTACCGGTGGATGGGGGTGGTGCGGGTGGCGGCGTTGAAAGTGTTGGAGGCGAAGCTACCGGGCCCGAAAACAGTATCGCAATCGCCGGAGAAGGAACTGCTGAAAATACGGGAACAGCTGAGCCGGCAGGAGAAGGAACTGGGGAAACTTCGCAAAGAGCGGAATTACCTGAAGCTGGTGGTGAAAACGGCGCAGCGGATAATCCGGCGTCAGGCGTGGGGGCCGTTCCCCAAGGCTGATGTTAAAAAAAAAGATATGCGCCCAAAGAAACCCGCGGGTTATACCTTGGGGAATGGCTGAAAGAGCAAGCCGCCGGAACGCGTGCCGGGGTATTCGCAAAATGCTGGGGAATAAGTCCCGGCACGCACTGGCGGTGGGTAAGCGGGAAGTGCAGCGAGGGCAGGAAGAAAGTGATGAAAATATCCGAGGAAGTAAAACAGCGCGTTATAGAACTGGACCGGCGATACCGGTTCACCTGGGACGTGCGTTCTATCGCGCATGTGATTGGTATAGGCCATAACAGCGTAGCGAAGATCGTCCGCGAGGCGCGCGGGCCGAGGCCGAAGAAGACCAAGCGGCCGCATAATGGCCGGACGCATATCAATTACCGGGATGTAATGTGGTCTTCGGATTTTCTTGCGATTCCCGGCGGGAAGCTTCTTAAGACGCTCGACGAGATGTCGATATATAAACTGGGGTGGGACATAGTGGATTACGAGAGCGCCGAAGAGCTGGTAAAGCACGCGGAAGGAATAGTGGAATCCATGGGACGGGCGCCATTGGTCTGGAAGTTTGACAATGGCGGCGCGTTTAAGAGCAAGGTGTTCCAAGACTTTCTGGCAGAGCACAAGATAATCCCGTACCCGATCCCGCCCCATGCACCTTGGGTAAACGGGCGGACCGAGCGTGATAACCAGGAGATCGAGAACTGGCTGCTGATATTGGAAGGCCGGGAGATAAGCCGGGCGGAGTTGCGGCGGGAAGTGGACGAAGGGATGCTGATGCTGAACTATGTAAAACCGCGCGCGGTTCTTGGTTACCGTAAATCGGCGGAGGTTTATTTAAATGGCGCTGGTGTGACTGAAGAAATGGACCGGGAGCGGTTAGCCCTGAACCTGGAGGATGCAAAGTGTCAATTGGGGTGGAACGGCTGGACAGAAAACCGGCGGATCCACCGGAAAGCAGTAAGGCAAGTGTTACTGAAGTGGACGTTAATGGAGGAGTGGGAAGAAGTACCGGAAGATGCTAGAATTGTAAACAGATCTAAGCAGAAAAATATCTCAGATTAAACTGGACAGGACATGCGCGAAATAACTT
>PLNO01000244.1 GCA_003141795.1 Spirochaetaceae bacterium
GCAAACTGGTCCACCATGGTGGACCAGTTTGCGACTGAGCCGGTCCTGGGAGTGGCTGATTTCGCGAAGTACGTGCTGCCATACATCCAGAGGGCATTGGACGCGCTGGGTGGCAAGGTTGCAATGTCGTACGTGGTCATGACTCCCCAGAAGCTGGAAGAGCTGCTCGTCCACCCGACGCTCGGCAAATCATTGTCCCAGTTCGGCTATTCCAACTACATCTTCCCGACGACGCCGGAGGGCCTGACACTGCCGGAATTCGACCAGCGTATGCTGGAGCTGGCCGGAAGGAACAAGAGGACGTACATGTACCTTCTTCATGGCAAGTTCATCAGGGACGCGACGAATCAGGAGCTGGAAGACGCAGTCAAGCGCATCTGCCAGATGGCCACCGGCATGAAGGTCAGGTTGGGCATCAACGTTCCAGCTGTCGCACCAGGGACCGACTTGCGGAAGATCGACCTGATTCTCGATTCGGTTGCGAAGTACGGGAGGTACTGATGTCAATGCAGGACGTTTCCGAAGCCATCACCACCGGCAAGCTCTATGATATCGCTGACATCCTGAAAGCGCATCTTGATGCAGGCGCACGACCCCAGGAATGTCTCGAAGCCATGATGGCGGGCCTCGACCAGACGGGGAAGCTGTTTGAATCCGGCAGGTATTTCGTCCCCGAGCTGGTCATGGGCGGAGACACGTTCAAAGCGGGAATGGTGGCGCTTGCGCCGCTCCTGATCTCCACCGATCGGAAGACACTCGGAGTTGTGGTCCTGGGAACGGTTCAAGGCGACGTCCACGATATCGGCAAGAACCTCGTCGGGTTCCTGCTGGAAAGCAGCGGTTTCAAGTTGATCGACCTTGGAGTCGATGTCACTCCCGAGCGCTTCGTTCAGGCAGTGAAGGAGCACTCGCCGGATGTTATCGCCATTTCGGCACTGCTGACAACGACCATGCTGGGCATGCGGGATGTCATGGAGGCGTTGAAGAAGGCAGGGCTCCGAGAAAAGGTGAAAGTGATCATCGGCGGCGCTCCGGTGTCTCAGAGATTCGCCCGGGATATCGAAGCAGATGCCTACGGCGCGACAGCGCCGCAAGGTCTTGATATCATACGAGCCTGGCTCCCGAAGCGCACGCCCTGAAATGGAAACGATCCTGAAGGGCCCCGGGAAGACGGTCATCATCAGTCCCGAGAAGCCGACAGTGCTCATCGGCGAACGTATCAATCCCACCGGCAAAAAGCGGCTTGCGGAGGCTCTCGCCGGAGGCAAGCTCGAGATCGTTCGCCGGGAGGCCGAAGCGCAGGTTGCGGCCGGGGCCGATGTACTGGACGTCAACGTCAGCATCCCTGAGGCGGATGAGGTGGTCCTCCTGCCTAGAGTGTTGGGCCTCATCCTTGAAACCTGCGACGTACCCCTCTGCATCGATACCGCCAACCATACGGCTCTTCGGGCGGCACTGGAGAAGTACAAGAAAGCTGTGCCCGAAGGCAAGCCTCTCATCAACTCGGTCAATGGGGACGAGACCTCCCTGAGGAACGTGCTGCCCCTGGTTGTGGAGTTCGGGGCTGCGGTCATCGTCCTGGCGATGGACGGAAAAGGCATCCCTCCCACTGCGGAAAAGCGATTGCTGGCAGTCCGAATGGTTGTTGAACGAGCAGAGGCCATGGGTATTTCCCGCGCGGATCTGATAGTCGACTGCCTGGCCCTGGCGGCAAGCGCCGATTCCCGTGCCGGGCTTGTGACACTTGAAACAATCGAGCTCGTGCGCGAGGAGTTTGGCGTCAACATGACGTTCGGATGCAGCAACATCTCCTTCGGTCTGCCCGAGCGGGGTGTCGTCAACCAGGCGTTCCTGGCGCTTTCTCTCTCCAAGGGCGTGAACTGCCCCATTGTGGACGCGGCGAAAGTCCGTCCTCTTATACTCGCAACCGATCTCCTTCTGGGGCGCGACAACTACGCAAGGAGGTATGTCGGAGCATACAGGCAAAGGGCGGGGACGCCGCGAGTGCCGTGATCTGGATGCGCGCTCGGTATCAAGGGAATTTTGCCCCAGGGATGACTCGAACATCTGACCTACGGTTTGGGAAGGCGAACGTCAATTCACCGCAGCAGCGCTGTTCGTATCTTACTGTGTCTATTGCTATGACGGATATTCACTTGCGTCAATCGGAATCGTGTGCAGCATTTCTCTGCAGATCAGGAGAGATCAATGGATATCCGGTCGGAGGCTACTTCTCCTACATTTTCCATCCTACACTGTAACGATGGAACGCGAGGGTACGGTCTTGAAATCGACGCTGTTGCGAAGCGGAACCCATGGACGAGGATGACTTGAAGAGCGCCCAAACCGCACTCTCTCGATACTGGTCGCTAGTAGGACAACTCGTCGACGGTCTGATCCTCTTTTCCACTGACCCTGATGAAAATCTTGTTCGGCAGGCACGCAATCCACTGCCCCGGCTTTGAAATCTTCCCTTGTTGAATGCAGATCTTGTTCGGGCAGGGCGACGTCACCACCCAGGCTTTCCCATCGTTGATCGAAATCAGTTCTTCACCAAGTGGACCTGATACCGTGACTTGTCGGTTCACTCTCAGCGGATAGATCCAGCGTTGACCCGACGCTTCAATGATGACGTTCGGATTCTTCTGTCCACCCGTGTAGGCATGGACCGAGAAGACTCCAACAGCACCGAGCGCGACAATGATGGCCACCATGTCCAGCGGGCGGAGGCGTCGAAAGAGACGGCCTTTCCCGCCACGTTCCTTGGTCGCAGGTGCCTGCGCTTTGGCGCTCATATGTTTCCTTGTCTGAAGTACGTCCGCATCTCCTCCCTCGGATGCATTCATCCTCGCACTGTATCGATCCCATGGAATATAGGCAGAAATGCCTGCCTCCATATCCGCGCAATGGCGCTGATCTCCACAGCACATCGGAACGTACCCTATAGATGGTAGAAAAGAACAGGTTGCCCTGTCGTAAGGACGCGCAACCGAGGCGGCATTGCCCGTTGCGGCACAAGGAGGTTACGAATGGCGTCAGGTTTAAGTACTGTACGAGATCCCGTCTGTGGCATGTCGGTGGATCCCGACAAAGCGGGAGCGACAAGGAATCACGAAGAGGTCACATTTTACTTCTGCTCGCAAGGCTGCGCGAAGCAGTTCGACAAGGACCCCCACAAGTACGCGCATCAGGGTGACAAGGAGTAGAAGCACTAACGGCCGAATAGTCGCCCGCGGCGAAGTGACGGGCCAGCATACCCTCGCGGGACGGGTGTGCACTGCAAGATATTGGAGGACGATGTGAAGAAGCTGTTTTTTGTTCTTATTGCGGTCGCCGCCCTGGGAGCGGTAACGACCGTTTCGGCACAGGCCACGGGCGGCGGAATGATGGGCGGCGGCGCCGGCACCGGATCATACGGCGGAATGATGGGCGGAGGTATGATGGGGAATTGGGACTACATCCCACCCGGTTCGGGAAAACCCTTGACCCTCAGCGAAGCCACGGACCAGGCGGGGAAGTATCTGCAGGCATGGGGGAACGATTCCCTTATGTTGAGCGAGATCATGGAATTCTCGAATCACTTCTATGTCGAAGTATCCGAGAAGGGCACTGACAGGAAGGCTTTCGAGCTGCTTCTCAACAAGTACACCGGCGCCGTCTCTCCCGAACCGGGACCGAACATGATGTGGAATCTGAAGTACGGCCCGATGGTCGGTGGGATGATGGGAGGCCTGTACCAGTCCGATCGTGGCGACAAGATGCCCATTACGCCTGCGAAAGCGCATGAACTGGCTCAGAAAGCGCTCGACTCGATCGGCACAGGGCTGAAGGTTGAGGACGGCGCCGACCAGTTCTACGGGTACTATACCCTCCACACGCTCAAAGATGGAAAAACATTCGGAATGCTGGGCGTAAATGGTTTCACCGGACAGGTCTGGCTCCATTCGTGGCACGGCAAGTTTGTTGACGCAAAAGAGTTCGAAGCGATGAAATGATTGTGCGCATCCGGGCGTGTGCCCCCCCACACGCCTGTGATGCCTTTTGAGGGCCTGCTGAGTCGACCACGGCCTACCATAACTGATTCGCGGAAATCAAAAAAACCCAATACGCTCGAAGTTTGGTGTCGTGCCACAGAACAGAAACCTGTCGACGAATCTTTACTACACACTCGGTTCTTCTGAAAGCGGCTTAGAAAGGGCAAGGTCTCTGCGATACTGCCCGAGATCGATGCGTCGGACGCATTCGAGAGGTCGCAGTGACGTCACCGTGGCCTCAGGGCACCGCTTTGAAGGGTGATTCCGTTTCGCAAAATCAATGACGTCGAGGAAGCATCCGATGAAGATCACCGTCAGATAGGGCGGGGGAGACCTGGTGTCTCCCCCGCCCTATCTGACGCGGGGCAATTGCGCCCCGGCAAACTTCGGTGGTTGCTATGCCCTGCGCGCTTTCAAACCCTTCGGCGCTGGGCTGGCGGGCATTCGATAGAGCAGGAACGCAACCAGAATGTACAACGCCGCGCCCAGATACAGCGCCCATGAGAAGCCCACAAGAATGCCAACGATTATCGAAAGGGCGGAGCCGAGAACGGAGGCGATTCCGTTGACGCCCCACAAGACAGACACATGATCGCTCAGCCCATATTCAGCCGTCAGCCGCATCCCCAGAGGAAAGGGGAAACCCATCAGGATGCCCAGTGGAATGAGAACCGCCATCGAGGTCAGGCGAGGAGAAAGTCCCATCTGGTACAAGGGCGCGAAGAAGACGGACAGCGCCACGACGGCCAGGGCGATTGCCATGGACAGGAGTGCTACGGTCCGGGCCGCCTTTCTCCGAACGATCGAGCTCAGGATGCTTCCCAATCCGCCGCCCAGGAGGAGGGCGAACAGGAGGACCGTCAGAGCCCTTTGGGGCTGGTCGATGAAGAGCATGAGCTTCTGGAAGAGCGAGATCTCGATGAGCATATACGCGATACCCAGTGCGGCAAAGAGCAGCAGGAAGCGCTTGAGGACCGGCTTTTCCCGAAGCGCACCGGTGAAGGTGGCTGGATTGGTGTTGGGCCTCTTGCGCAGGAGCGCAAGTCCAAGCAGCCAGACCAGGGCAACGACAATAATGAATGAGAAGACTCCGAAGGGACTGGGGAGCCCTCGCTCGAACTTATAGAAGAACGGTCGATCGTCGACCACCGGGCCGATATCCATCGATGCCGAAGCAGCAAGCCTCGCGAGGCTCAGCTTTCCCTCCGCTACGCTGACGAGGAACTGGTCGAACATTCGCAGGGGAGCGTTTACGCCAATGCGCGCGCTGGGTGGAATTTCGATCTGTCTCTGATAGGGCACATAGAACGCCCCCTTGTCGAAGCCCATGCTGTGCATCTGCTGGTGTATCGCGTTCGCTTCTTCCGGGGAGAGCGGCTGCTTCTGGATGACGACGGCGGGCATCATGTCAGCGGCAACCGTGTAGATCCTCTTCATGGAATCCTGCTCGGAGATCCCCTGCTTCTCGAGTGCCCCGGCGGCCAACGATATCAGTTTGTATATTTCCGCGTTCTCGTGCGCGACGATTATGATCCTCCCGTTGCGAGAAAGGTGATTGAGGTAGTCGGAAAACGCCTCGACCGTGAAGAGGTAGTTCTCCGTGAGCGCATAACCTTCGACGCTTCGGGAGCTCTTCGTTATCGGGATCGCAAGCATGATGAGATCATAGGCAGAGCTTGCGTTACGAACGAAGTTCCTCCCTTCAGCGACGACGGTTGTCACCCGCGGATTGCCGGGTGAATAGAGTCCGCCGTTCCACTCCTTGTAGTCCTTGACGATCTTGACGACGTCGGGATTCACTTCGACCGCGGTGATCTGCCTGACGCCGCCAAGGAGTGCCACCACCACATCCCGTCCGCCGCCAGGGCCGATGATCAGCGCGTTCTTTTTGTCGTCGTCCTTGAGGGAAAGGAATGGGAAGAACTCTCCGTAGTGGAGAGTCAGGTGGGCCATTTCCTGCGGATCCTTCATGATCGCTTCCGCCTTGTACATGGCGGAGCCCGCGGCCCCGTCGACGAAGAGGGTCATCTCATTGGGAAAGAGATCGCTCTTCACGACGTCCGTCCGTCCGAAGGAGCTCCACCTGCTCTCGACGATCTTCGCCTTGAACTCTGGATTGGACAGCATCTGGTACATTTCCTTGTTCGGATCGTTGGTGACGGGAACGGAGATCTGGAGCCGCATGCCGGTGAGCACTCCAAAAAGAGCGGCCAAGGAGAACAAGGCGGCTGCCGCAAATATCCGAAGCTTCGCGCGCGACAGCCCCAGGAGAAGCGCGCCAACGGCTGCCGTGACTGCCGCGAACAGAACCGCATTCACGCCGCCAAAAGCGTCGAGAAGCGGCACAACGGTCAGTGCTCCAAGCGCCGCGCCGATCAGATCCGCGCCGTAGAGAAAAGGACTTCGAGCGGGGAACTCCTGGAATATCCAGGATACGGTGAAGCCCGCCGCGCCAAAGGGAAGGATCGCCAGGATGAGGTACAGCCAGAAGGCGCCCCCTAGGAAGGGAACGAGCTTGATGATCGCCAGTAAGGACACGGCGACGAGAAGGGCGAACAGGATCGCACTTGTGACGGCGGGTGAGGCGGACATTGCGTTGCGCCACTTCCTCAGGGCAATCGCCCCGATACCGAGTCCGAGGAGTGCCCCCGACACAATGGCGAACACGAAGTGGTAGCTCAGCATGACCGAGAACACCCGTGTCAGGGATACCTCGAAGCTGAGGACAGAGTAGCTGATGAGCAGCAGGGATGACGCGGCCAACCAGAATCGCGTCCTGTTGTATTGAGTCTCCATGTATGTGTGCTCCTTGCACGAGTTATTCGACGATGAGTTTCCCTCGCAACATTCCCATCTGGCAGTGGAACTCGTATTCTCCCGGGTTCTCGGGGACGAACTCGACGGGAACGATCTGTCCTTCGGGCAGATCGGCTGACTTTCCGATCCCGTCGAGGATCACTTTGTCTGAACAGGACGCTGTCTCGTCGCGGCGGAAGCTGAGGCGAACCGGCTTCCCGTGTTGCACCACCACGACGTCGGGCGTGTAGCCGCCCTTCACGATGATCAGCGCTTCCTGGTATCCAGAGCCTGCGACGTCCGCTTTTGTGCCTTTGCTTCTCTTGAGCCAGAAGAACCAGGCAATCACCAGCGCTGTGACAAGTCCTATGAGAGTCACGACAATCTTTGCGGTATTCATTGACGGGTTCCTTCCCTGGATCCCAGCCGGGCCTGGACGCCGCCGGCGGCGTTCACACCACGACCAGGCTTCCACAGTTTCAAGCGATTTGCATTGCTTATGACCGTTACCGAGCTGAAGGACATGGCGGCTGCCGCAAGAAGGGGGGAGAGAAGAATTCCAAAAAACGGATAGAGCAGACCCATGGCGATCGGGATTCCTAGCGTATTGTACAGGAAGGCACCGGTGAGATTCTGAAGCACGTTCCTCATCGTGGCACGGCTGATCTGTATGGCCGTGACGACCCCGAGGAGGCTACCCCTGATCAGCGTGATATCGCTCGCCTCGATGGCCACATCCGTGCCCGAGCCTATCGCGAAACCGACATCTGCCTGCGCGAGGGCAGGGGCGTCGTTGATACCGTCACCCACCATCCCGACCTTCTTGCCTTCCTGCTGGAGTTTCTGAAGGTTGCGAGCCTTGTCCTGCGGCAGCACTTCCGAGAGCACCCTGTCGATCCCCACCTGCCGCGCTACTGCGCGGGCAGTGCGCTCGTTGTCTCCCGTGATCATCACCACTTCTATTCCCATCTGACGGATGGTTTTGATCGCCTGCGCGGAATCCTCCTTGACGGTGTCGGCCACCGCGATGAGGCCCGCGGGCTTGTCGTCGACGGCTGCATAGAGAGGCGTTTTGCCTTCGTCGGCAAGAGCCTGCGCCTCCTGCTCGAGGGTCCCGATGGCGATCTTTCTTTCATTCATGAGCCGGAGGTTGCCGAGCAGGAGTCGGCGTCCGTCTACCACTGCCTCGACTCCGTAGCCGGGGATGGCCTGAAAGCCTGTTACTGTCGCAGGGGCGAGTTTCTTTTGGTCGGCAGCTTCCACAATCGCTGCAGCCAGCGGATGTTCCGAGCCTCTCTCCAGCGCCGCGGTCAGGCGAAGGAGATCCTCCTCCGCAATGCCCACTGCCCGGATGTCGGTCAGGGCAGGCTTGCCGTGGGTGATCGTTCCTGTCTTGTCCAGGACGATGGCTTTCAGCTCCTTCGCCGTCTGGAGCGACTCCCCGCCACGAATCAGGACGCCGTTCACTGCTCCAAGCCCGATACCGGTTGTCAGCGACATCGGGGTTGCCATTCCCAGTGCGCAGGGGCAGGCGATGATGAGCGTTGTCACCGCCACTATCAGTGAGTAGGTGAAAGCCGGCTGGGGGCCGAAATCGAACCACATCACGAACCCTATAATGGAAAGTATCATCACGGCCGGCGTGAAGTAGCTGGCCACGAGGTCAACAATGCGTTGCACGGGTACCTTTGTCGCCTGCGCGTCCTTTACCATGCGAATGATGCTGGCAAGCACGGTGTCCTTGCCCACCTTTGTTGCGCGGAACTGAAAGGATCCCGTCTTATTGATTGTCGCTCCGATCACCTCGTCGCCGGGCCCTTTCTCTACCGGGATGCTCTCCCCGGTTATCATGGACTCATCGACCGCGGAGCTCCCGCTCGTCACGACGCCATCCACCGGCACCTTCTCCCCTGGTCGCATGATGACGATGTCGCCTATCACGACCTCTTCCACGGGAATGTCGACTTCTTTTCCCCCGCGTGAGACGCGAGCGGTCTTGGGCTGGAGGCCGATCAGCTTTCGGATGGCTTCGCTCGTTCTCCCTTTGGCCTTCACTTCGAGCGCCAGCCCGAGGACGACAAGGGCAGTGACGACGACGGTAACGTCATAGTAGACATCCGCCATTTCACGCGTTGGGAATATCTGGGGGAAGAGAAGAGCGATGGTGGAGTACGTCCACGCAACGCCCGTCCCCAGGGCTATCAGCGTGTGCATGTTTGCCGTCCTGTGTTTTAGCGACTCCCACATACCCACGAAGAATTGTCTGCCGCTGAAGATCATGACGGCGAGGGCCGCGGCGCCCATGACCATCCACAGGTAACGGAGTTGTTCGCTTCCCTTCGGAAGGAGGTCACGCAGACCCGGGATGAGCTGTGGGTAGGAGAACAACATCGTGAACGCTCCAACTCCAGCCGCGAACCACCACTTCCGCATGAGCCCGCGGTATTCCGTCTGAGCGTCGTCCTGTTCGCGGCCGAGTCCTTCGGGACTGTCCGCAGCCTGAGGCTCCGCGCGGTACATGCCAAGGGAGTTGACGGAGCTTTCGAGCAATGCGAGGTCGGTGAGCTGGGGCCTGTATTCCACGAGGACCTCGGAAGTTGCAGGGTTGAGCGACGCTGCCACAACGCCCCTGACGTTTCGCAACGCGGACTCGATCTGGTCGATGCATCCCGAGCAGTAGATTCCACTGATGTGCAGTCGCAGGCTGCTCGTTCCCGTCGAGAGCCCGGCGGCCTTGAGCGCGTCGTAGACGTCCGCCGCGGTCGTTTCGGCCGTGGCATACCAGATGGAAACCTTCCGTGTGAATTGGTTGAAGAAGGCTTTCCGGACACCTTTCGCCGCCAGCAGATTCGACACGGGGAAGGGGACATGCGAGCGTCGCGCCGGTGCCTCAACCGGTATGTCGAGGCGTACCACGGGGACGTTCGGGACAACGCCGGTAGTAGCCGAGAAAGAGAAATCCGTCCGATCGCTTTCGTTGGGCATTGCCGCCTCCGTGCCTCCGCAGAGGCTGATTTCAGGACCTCGCTGTACAGAATAGTCTGGGCAGCGCTCTCCCTGTAAGCGTCAACGTGCCTGACTATTCATAGGCACAATGGCTTGCTGCCGTCCCGTCACTTGTGCTCGACCGTTTTCCCCCGGCCTTGGTTACTATGTATCCAAGGTGCAGCGGATCGATTCGTTTTGCCGGTGCGCCAACCGCGGCATTGGAGGGAGTGGGGTGACGGACGTAGCGGCAAAGACGGTGACAATCGAGAGGCGCACAGAGTGGCGGACCTGCTGCCGTTGCTCGGGCTGAGTGCGGTTGCAGGTTTCCTGGCCGCATGGAAAGTGCCATTCATGATCGTCGGTTTGATTCTCTCCAGGATCTTGAGCTACAGAAAACGGCACATGCCGATGGAGGAGTAGACGATGAAGGAAAGATTGTATCGCGCACTCGCGCTCGGCTTCGTACTATTTGGAGCCACGACATCAGTATTTGGCGCGGGACTTGACAGAACGGCGCAAGCAGGCGGAGTGGCGGCAGTCGCGGCGCCGATTAACATCAGTGACGCGACCGCCACGACAATCGACTTCAAGATTGCCCTGGATACCCATTCGGTTCCGCTGACTTTTGACGTTCAGAAAATCGCATTTCTGGGTGACGGGAAGGATACCCCGATCGCTGCTTCACGGTGGAGTGGGGGAAAGGGTGGGCATCACCTCTCAGGCACACTGTCATTTGACGCGGTGAACCTGGGAAGCTTTCCGAGCATGGTCCTCACCCTCCGTGGCGCTGGGGGGGGAAAGGACCTCGATTTCACGTGGGCGGGACCGTTCCCCGTGAGCCCGACAAAGGCTTCGAGCATCCGCGCGTCCTTTTCCAACATCGCGCCACAGAAGCTCGCCCTCATGCTGAAGAACAAGGACTTCTTTCTGGTCAACACGCACGTTCCCTATGCCGGAGAAATCGCATCAACGGACGCATTCGTACCCTACGACGAGACAGCCTCCCGCCTGAAGGATTTCCCAGCGGACAAGAACGCAAAGATCGTCCTATACTGTCGCAGTGGACGGATGTCCGAAATCGCCGCCAAAGTGCTTTCGACGGCAGGGTACACCAACGTCGAGAATCTCGAAGGCGGGATGATTGCATGGGAGGAGGCAGGTCTTGGCATCCTCGACAAATGGGCGGAAAGAGCGGCGTCCCAAAGGTGACGGGAAGGGCGGGAAGCCCCACGGAAAGTCCTCCATCAGAGTCGTTCTCGCTGACGACCATGCCGTCGTACGCGAGGGCATCCGAAGGATTCTGGAGACGGCGCCGGACATCAGTGTGATGGCCGAGGCCGGGGACGGCGAACAGGCCATCGAGGCAATTGCGCGGATGAAACCCGACGTCGCCGTTCTCGACATCCGGATGCCGAAGCTGAGCGGGATCGAGGTGACGCGATGGGTCCGTCAGAACCTGCCTTCCACCGCCGTGCTCATCCTCTCCGCCTACGATGACGATCCCTATGCGCTTGCGGTGCTCGAAGCAGGTGCCAACGGGTACCTGCTCAAGAACGCCGACGCGGAGGACATCGTCAGGTCAGTTCGTACCGTGCACAGCGGGAAATCCGCGCTGGATCCCGAGATCGCCAGGAAGATATTGAAGAGGGTTTCAAGCCCTCCGCTCGAATCCGGGGCCGAGCCGCTGACACAGCGTGAGAGGCAGGTCCTCGAGCTCGCATCCAAGGGACGAACGAACAAGGCCATCGGGGCCGCACTCGGCATCAGCCCTCGCACTATCCAGGGACATCTGGCGAAGATATTTGATAAGCTTCACGTCGAGAGCAGAACGGAAGCCGTCATGCGCGCGGTCTCCCTCGGTTGGCTTCCCGATCCTCTCAGGCGAGAGTGATGGCCCAGAGGTTCACTCTCGGTGGTCTGCGACCTCGACTCATTGCATCGGTCATCCTCCCATTCACCGTTGTCTTTCTCGGCCTCGCCGTGGCCGGGTTCCAGATCCACGGAAGGGCCATGCGGGGTCTCGTTGCGGAGCGGGACGAACGAGCTGTGCGTGCAGCGTCTGAGGCAATCTCAGCGGAATTGATCCATCGGATGCTCTCTGTGCGCGATCTCGGCCTACGCGTCGGCGACGGGGTGCCCGCGAGAAGAGTGATAGCCGAAAGCAGCCCGATCCGCCTCAACTATCCCCAAGGCCTTGCAATTGTCACCGTCTCCCCCCAGCGCGTGGTTGCCGGGGATATCTCCGACCAGATCCTGAGATCGAAGGCCGTCATCGATGCCCTGGCTGCCCCCGTAGCGGAGACGGTTCTTCGGGATGTTCCGACATCGAACGGCGCGGTTGCCGTTGCAGTCTTTCCCGGCAAGCCCCTTGCGGTCATTGGTGCATTTTCCCTCCTCGATCTTCTCCGCAGTGGTCTTCCGTGGCTCGAAACGCCTGGTTCGTCCGCCAGCGCCGTCATCGTCGACTCTTCAATCGGGCTCATTGCGCGCATCGGGGTTCCGCTCGAGAGGAACTACGCGGGTCATCCCGGCGTCAAGGCCGCCCTTGGTGGATCGACTGGTTCCTTGTTTCTCTCTCCGAGAGCCGGCGAAGAACACGTTCTCGTATTCAGCCCCATTCAACCTCCCGGCTGGGCCCTTTTGATCGAAGAGCCATGGCAGAGTGTGGAAAGCCCCCTCTTGCGGCTTTCACTCCTGGCGCCTCTTGCCCTCATTCCCATCCTGCTGATCTCACTCGCTGGACTGTGGTTTGCGGCGCGTCAAGTGGTCTCCCCGCTCCGCGAGCTTCAGGGCCGCGCAACAAGGCTTGCCGCGGGAGATTTCGACGCGGTGGAAGAAGAGATCAGAGGGGTGAGAGAAATCAGGGATCTGCATCACACGATGATACAGATGGCACGACGGATCAGGTCATCGCAGCAGTCACTTCGACGTTATGTAACCCGTGTGACATCCATCCAGGAAGAAGAAAGGCGTCGCCTCGCCCGCGATTTGCACGACGAGACGATCCAGGACCTTATCGCTCTTGATCAGAAAGTCCAACTGACCGCGTCACACTTGCGGTCGCGCAAGAGTGACAGCCGCAGCCTCCTGGAGACCATACACCGCGATGCGAAGGAAGCGATCCAGAGAGTCCGAAGACTCTCCCTCGCGTTGCGCCCCGGCTATCTCGAAGACCTCGGCCTCTTGCCCGCCCTCGAGGCGCTTGTAAACGACGTCAGCGCGCAAGCGGAGATACCCATCAACTTGAGTGTCGAGGGACCCTCTCAGCGCATGTCCCCGGAGATCGATCTCGTTCTCTACAGGATAGCCCAGGAGTCTCTCGCGAATATCACCCGGCACGCGAAAGCTCACCACGCGTGGATCACCCTTCGTTTCACTCGAAGCGAGCTGCGGGTGACTGTCCGAGACGATGGAGTGGGCTTTCCCTCCACTGCGGACGTCGGGGATCTCACAAAAGCCGGCCACTTCGGTCTGGTCGGAATGCGGGAACGAGCGCAATCCATTGGAGCCGTCCTTGATGTGCGTTCGAAGCCCGGCAACGGTACCCGTATGATGCTTCGCCTCCCGCTTCGGTAGACGCAACCACACCCTGCAACGTCGCGGGCCAAAATGCCTGCCACCTCATGCGCCGAAGGGCGCTCACCAATGAGCAGCCGGACGGAATACCCTTTTGCCAGAGGCAAGAGATGAGGATCAGTTCAAAGTTGCACGCGCCGTGGCAAACCGTCACGGGGAATCTGACCCGAACCCTGCAACGACAGGGATTCGAGGCGCTGAAAAGCTTCGACCTGCAGATGGCTCGGAAGTCGATGACCAGCAATGAGGCGATCCCGTGCCCCCATCACGGAACCGCGGCGTGTACCTGCCAATATCTCGTGCTGCAGATTACGCGGCGCGGCCGGATCTTCACCTCGATCGTGGTGCATGGACACGACCGCGTAACGAATGTGTCCATGCCCGACAGCGCTGACGATGCCTCCGAGCAGGCGGTGATGGACCTGGTAGGTGAGGCACTGAGGGATTCGCGGAAGGATAGTGGGACGGAAGAGCCGAGTGCAGCTCGAAGCGGAGCCGCCCGGATCGAACAAGGAAGAAGGAGCGAAGAGGTATGAGCAGCAATGATCCGATGGTCCACGAAGGCGATTCGTCCTCTGACGGAGGGGACCCGAAGTCTTCAGGCCTGCGAGGAATCCTGTCCTCGCGATTGGTCCCCGTCGTTGTCACGGCTGTCGTCCTGGTCGCCGGACTGTTCCTGGTACGGAGACTGGGCGTCGGGGGCAGGATTCTCCCTGTCGCTGGCGTGGCGGCGTTCATGTTGATCGGCCGATCGTTCATGCGCGGCGGTCATGGGAATCATGGCGGACATGGATCGAATGGATCGCATGGCGGCTGCCACTAGTCGTGACGGGGCGGGAAAGCCTTTCGTTACACAAAAAACGCAGGGAGGATTGGCATGTTGCGGGAAATCACGAACGTACGCCAGATCGCAGGCGACGGGAGAAGGCGTTGGTTCAGAGATGAGTATTTTGACCTCATCGTCTGGTACTCGGAGGATGGGATGTTGACTGGCTTCCAGCTCTGCTACGACAGACAGGGGCACGAGCGCGCCTTCACCTGGGGCACCGGGCACGGTTGCGTGCACGTCGAGATGGACGACGGTGAGCTTCCGGGTCACTCAAAGATGGCTCCCGTGCTCAGGGAAAGCTCGACAGCCCCTGAAGAGGGAATACAGAAGCGGTTCCTGGAGGGAAGTCTCGAGCTCAATGATCGCGCGATAGTTCGCATCGTGTATGAGGCGGTGGATGCCTGCTGCTCGCAGTTTGCCGGTGTTCTCGTTGAAAAGGGATCGCGATGGGGGGCTTTCGGGCACGCTCGCGGGCGAAGTTGACTCTCCCGGTCGAGACTCACCAGACAATCAAAAAGCTGCACAAGAAGTTGAGATGACAAATAGGACTTCACGGTCGCCCGTCGGGCGGCACGAAAATCCGGACCCGCGATCACGCAAGGGTCCTCTCGGAGGTACTGTATGAAGATGGGAAAGCATTCCTGGCTGATGATGATCGGCTGCGCGATACCGATTGTCGGCATCGTTCTGTTGCCCCTTTTTGGCGTCAAGCTCGGGGGGATTCTTCCCCTCCTGTTCCTGATGGTCTGTCCACTCTCCATGGTCTTCATGATGGGCGCTATGGGAAAAGGGCACAATCATTCGGGACATGACGATGGCCACTCTGAGGCGGAGCACGAGCACTTTCACAGCGTCAATACCGTCCATGATTCGGAGCCGATGGCGCGGACTCTTCCCTCGACGCAGGAGCGGGAGCAGAACGTTTAGGACGGGAGAGTGGAGCGTGCGGAACCGGGCGGATACCGGGTCGAGATCAACCACCTGTTTGGTCCTGGCCACTGGCCCGCTCAGTTCTTCACAATTTCTGCACATCCTTTTGAGATCGTATCCGAGTTGGCAGCCTGGCCCCCCCCCCGCTCCAGACACGCCAACCGCGGCGGTCATTCCCAAGTTTCCGACCGCGTCAGACAGTCCCTCACAGGAGGGCAGATTTCATGAAGGCTCCCTCCTCGCCCGGGGGAGGGAGTCTGTTGGAGGACCACTTTGAAGACCGAGGAAATGACAGTCACAGGAATGACGTGTGCGTCCTGCTCGGCGCGCGTTGAAAGAGTCGTTGGCAAGCTGGGAGGCGTCACTGCGGCAAGTGTAAATCTCGCCACGGAAAGGCTGCACCTGGAGTACGACGAGAGTCGCCTGTCTCCCGATGCGGTTCTGAAGGCGGTGCAAGCCGCAGGCTACGGCCTGGTGCGCAATGAATCGGCCAAGCACGTCACGATCCCTATCGAAGGAATGACATGCGCTTCCTGCGTGGCGCGGATCGAGAAGGTGGTCGGAAAGCTCGATGGCGTGAACGCGGTCTCGGTGAATCTCGCGACAGAGAAGGCGGACATTGCCTACGAGCCCAGCCGCGTACGTCTTTCCGCAATCAAGAAAACGATCACCGACGCCGGATATACACCGAGGGAAATCGACACCTCCGATACCGTTGACCATGACGCCGAGCGCAAGGAAAACGAGATCCGCGTCATGTGGACCAAGTTCATCGTGGCGGCTTCAGCTGCCGTTCCCCTTTTGTATCTCGCCATGGGGCACATGATACCGAGCTTGCGCTTCCCCGTCCCCTGGTTCCTCGACCCGATGCAGTATCCCCTGCTTTTCGCCTTCGCGCAGATCCTCCTCGTGATCCCGGCAATCGCCGCAGGCAACCGGTTCTATCGGGTCGGTGTGAAGGCCATCCTGCACCTTGCGCCCAACATGGACTCCCTGATCGCTATCGGAACTGCCGCCGCAGTGTTGTACAGCCTGTACTCCACCGTACGGATCGCCGCGGGAGACTTCGCGGCGGCAGGGAACCTCTACTTCGAGACATCGGCGGTCATCATCGCCCTTATTCTCCTCGGCAAGACCCTGGAGACCGTATCCAAGGGCAAGACCTCCCAGGCAATCAAGAAGCTCATGGGCCTGGCTCCCAAAACGGCCGTGGTGATCCACGATGGGCAAGAAACCGAGATTCCGATCTCCGAAGTGGAGGTTGGCGACCTCGTGCGGGTGCGCCCGGGGGAGAAAATCCCCGTTGACGGCGAGGTGGTTGACGGCTACACCTCGGTGGACGAATCGATGCTGACCGGCGAGTCTACGCCTCTCGACCGCGAGCCCGGCGGACGCGAGGCGTAGACTCGCCGGTCAG
>PLNO01000141.1 GCA_003141795.1 Spirochaetaceae bacterium
CGGAGTGCGCCCGTCCTCGGGCCCAGCAATGTTGGAAAGCGGCAGAGATATAATGAAATCCGGCGCGTCAGCGCATTCGGGGCTTGCTGCGCCCGAGGACGGGCGCACTCCGACACCGTCGCCTCCGCCATCACTGACCCATTACGAAAATGTTCAGGCAACAGACGCCAAGGAGGTGGGGGTGGGGAACCCCGCTGAAGAAACGTACTGCTGCCTGAACACTTGAAACCTATGCCACTCGTGCCAAAGCTGTCAACTGAGAATCTGCGGATTTACTTTTCGAAGTGCGCATCTCACATTTTTCCGGAGCGCGGACATTCCTGTCCGCCGGTGGGCTAAGGGGTTGACCAGCGCGCAAAGGCGGACAAGAATGTCCGCGCTCCAATCACCCGTGCCAACAACGTTGGAAAAATGTGAGATGCGCACGCGGTCTGGCGAGGCAAAGCCTGGCGTTGCAAAGTTGCTCGTCCACGCCTAAGATTGGCTGTCCCACCGTCAGACGGGACTGGTAGTTTAAATGGCTGAATATAAAGTCAAATTCGAGGTCTTTGAAGGCCCGCTCGATCTGCTTCTTTATTTGATAAAGAAGGAGGAAGTGGACATTTATGAGGTGAATCTCACCCGGCTGGCGACCCAGTTCATCGAATACATCGAAACCCTGCGGATACTGGATCTCGAGGTTGCCGGTGAGTTTCTGGTGATGGCCGCGACCCTGATGTACATCAAGAGCCGCGAGCTGCTGCCGGTGGAGCAACAGGCGCAGGTCGAAAGCGAAGAGGAGGGCGAGGACCCGCGGTGGGAATTGATCCGTCAACTGGTTGAATATAAGAAATTCAAGGATGCCGCAGCGCAACTCCAGGTGCTCGAAGCCCGGCAGGAAGACGTCTTTCCGCGTGTCCCCGGCAAACTGGAGTTCACCGCCGAGTCACCGGCGGGCCCGGAAGCCTCGATTTTCGACCTGGTCAACGCCGTCAATGTCGTACTGAAGCGCTTCACCAAGCGGGATGACCCGCGGGAGATCTTTGAAGATAAATTTACGGTCAGCGAGAAGATCGAACACCTGATGCGGGTAGTCAACGAGCGCTCGTCCGTGAGGTTTTCGGAACTGTTTCAGGGCGTTACCAGCCGCTCCGAAGTAGTGGTGACCTTTCTGGCAGTGCTCGAGCTAATCCGCCTGAAGCAGATCACCGCTCTGCAGCGCGAACCGTTCGGGGAAATCGAGATCTGCCGGGTCAGGCTGGCCCCGGAGTTGCCTGTGCCAGCCGCAAGCCCCGATCTGAATCCGCAACCGGCTGGAACCCCTTCGCTTTAGATTTGCATGGAACTAAAACTGATCTTGGAAGCTATCCTGTTCTCGGCGCAAAAGCCGCTGAGCCTGAAAGACCTCCGCGACGTCTTTGCCGCCGCCGTTGAACACGCCGAGGGCGATGAAACCGTCCGGGGGCTCAAGAAAGTCAAAGAGACCGAGTTAACGGTGGCGCTCGAAGAGCTGGCCAAGGAGCACGAGCAGGCCCAACGCAGCTACCGGCTTGCCTGCGTAGCCGGCTCGTGGCAGTTCGTGACCCAGCCGGAATACGCCCCGTGGCTCAAGGCGCTGGTCGGCCACAAACTCCGACCGCCGCGTCTCTCGCAGCCGGGGCTGGAAACGCTCGCCATTATCGCCTATTCCCAGCCCATCACCCGGGCCGAGGTGGAGAGCATCCGCGGAGTGTCCGCGGACGGAATGATGAAGCTCCTCCTCAGCAGGGATTTCATCCGAGAGGTCGGCAAGAAGGACGTCACGGGCAAGCCCGTGCAGTACGGCACCACCAAGGAGTTCCTCAAGGCATTCCGGCTATCAACGATATCAGACCTCCCGAAGCTGGACGGTCTGGAGAGGGAGCGTTTTGAACAGGAGTAGTGAGGACGCCGGCGTTCGCCTCCAGGTCTATCTTGCGCGGTGCGGGCTCGGTTCCCGGAGAAGCTGCGAAACCTATATCGAGCGTGGCAAGGTCGCGATCAACGGTTCACCGGTCACCCGGGCCGGAGAAAAGGTCCTCTCCACGGACGTCGTGACCGTCGACGGCAAGAAGGTCGTGCCGGTCTCCAACAAGATCTACATCGCGGTGCACAAGCCGCGCGAGTTTCTCGTCTCCAACTCCGACCCCGAAGGCCGCCCGCTCGTTCAGGAGCTCTTTCGCTCCGCGATCAAGGAACGCCTGTTCCACGTGGGGCGCCTCGACTACCTGTCCACCGGCCTCATCCTCTACACGAATGACGGCGAGTTCTCCAAGCTCGTGTCCCATCCCCGGGCTCAGATCGAAAAAGAGTACCTCGTGGAGACAGGGCGCGCGATGGAGGACGAGTTTCTCAGGATGTACTCCCGAGGGATCCGTGTCGGGGAGATCATCTACCGCTGCAAGAGCTACGTGCTGCGGGGCCCGCACTCGGCCATCATCACCCTGACAGAGGGAAAAAATCGGGAGATCAGGATCGTCTTCGCCAGTCGCAATATCAGGCTCAAGAGGGTGCACAGGCTGCGCATCGGCCCGCTGACCCTCCGCGGTATTCCCCCGGGCCACTTCCGGCGCCTTACGGAGAGGGAAGTGCGCTGGTTCTACGAGCACAGCACCCCTCGCGAAGAGCGGGTACCCCTGCGTCGCCCCGAGCCAGTCGTCCCCGTTCAAGGGGAGACTCGGCCCGTGGATCGGAAGTCATTGCGCGGGCCCAAGCCGAAGTACCACTCGGAAAAACCTGGCGCTCCCCGGCCGGACAATCGCCCTGGCAGCAGGAAGCCGCACCGTTCGTCGCGCACCGTGACGGGCCGCACCGCGACGGGCCGCCACGAGAGGGGACCCGAGCGCAAGCAGCCGCCGAAGCGGCCGGGGACGAAACGTCGCCAGGAGCGGACGGACAAGCATCGCCAGGAGCGGCGGGATTGGTAGTCACCATTGACGGTCCAGCCGGGGTCGGAAAGAGCACTGTTGCACGAAAAAGCGCGGAAAATGCCGGCTTTTTCTACATCAACTCGGGGAGCTTCNNACTCGCCGTTCTGGAAAACGGCTCCGCGCCCGAAGACGGGAATGCCGTCCTCAAGACTGCCCACTTCTGCAGGCTGGATGTGAACGGCGACAGGGTCCTTCTGGACGGAAAGGACGTCGAATCCAGGCTTCACAGCGACTCGGTCGATGCCTGGGTGGCCGTCCATTCCGCGATCCCCGAAGTCAGGGAGATCGTCAACGCGAGGCTGCGTGAGCTGGCGAAGGGGCATGATGTCGTGGTGGAGGGCCGCGATATCGGCAGCCTGGTGTTCCCGACGGCCGAGCTCAAGATCTTTCTCGACGCGGACGTGTCCACGCGCGCCGAAAGGCGCTATGAACAGGGGGTGAGCGGACTCACCCTCGACCAGATCCGATCGGCCATCCAGGAGCGCGATCTTGTGGATAGAAACAAGCCCGCCGGGCCGCTCGTTGCAGCGGAAGATGCGGTGTGTATCGACACCTCGCACTTGACCATCGATCAAGTTTGTGAGAGAGTAGCTGCAGCAATTCTTGTGAGCAGAAATAATCCGGGAGATATACGCTGATTATGAGCACAGAAGACAAGAAGAAACTCGCTCCGGAAGCGGAGAACCAGCTTCAGGAGCAGTACGTTCAGTCCCTCCAGCCCATCGAAGAAGGCCAGATGATTCCTGGCCGGGTCATCGAAGTCGACACGGACTACGTGTACGTCGACGTCGGTTATAAGTCGGAGGGCAAGATCCCGAGCAACGAGTTCGACACGAAACCGCAGATCGGTGAGACGGTGTACGTGATCCTCGTCCGCAAGGAAGGCCGTGAAGGCCAGGTGATCGTCTCCAAGCGCAAGGCGGACGAAAAGATCTTCTGGAAGGACCTGCGGATCGCTTTCGACGAGCACAAGCCCATCCAGGGAACGATCGTGCACAAGATCAAGGGCGGATACGAGGTCGACCTCGGCAACGACATCCGCGCGTTCCTCCCCATGTCCAAAGTAGACGTGAAGCGGCCCAGTGAGAACTCCGACTACGTCGGAACCAAATCCAACTTCTACATCGATCGCCTCTACGCCAAGGGAAAGACGAACATCGTCGTCTCCCGCAGGGACTGGATGGAAGAGGACATCAAAAAGCGCCGGGAGGAGTTCTTCGGACAGGTCAAGATCGGCGACACCGTGGAAGGGATCGTGAAGAGCTTCACTTCCTTCGGCGCGTTCGTGGACCTCGGCGGGTTCGACGGTCTTCTCCATATCAACGACATGAGCTGGGGCCACGTCACGCGGCCCAAGGACTTCGTGAAGCTGGGCGAATCGATCCAGCTCAAGGTCATCCGCCTGGAGCCCGAGGAAGGGCGCATCAACCTCAGCCTGAAGCACTTCACCGAGGATCCGTGGAACCACTTCGAGGAGAAGTACCACATCGGTGACGTCGTGAAGGGCAAGGTGACCAAGCTCGCGGATTTCGGCGCCTTCATCGAGATCGAAGAGGGCATCGAAGGTCTGGCGCACATCTCCGAGCTCTCCTGGGTGCGCAAGGTGAAGCACCCTCGGGAAGTCCTCAAGGTCGGAGACGTCGTGGAGACGAAGATCCTCAACTACGACATCCAGCAGGGGAAACTCTCCCTCGGTTTGAAACAGGTCCTCCCCAATCCCTGGGACGACATCGACCAGCGCTATCCTGTCGGCATGCGCATGACCCGCAAGGTCGTGCGGGCCAGCCCCTACGCCCTGTTCTTCGACATCGAGGAGGGGATCGACGGCGTCATGCACGTGGACGACATGTCGTGGACGCGCAAGATCAGGAACGCTTCCTCCTTCGCCAAGGTCGAGGAAGACCTCGAGGTGATGGTCATCGGCATCGACAAGGAGAGGGGCAAGGTCCAGCTCGGTGTGAAGCAGCTCTCCGAGGATCCCTGGGAATCCATCGCGCGCGCGTATCCGCGCGGGAGCGTCATCAGCGGGGAAGTGACGAACATCACCGACTTCGGTCTGTTCGTGAAGGTGCAGGGCGGGATCGAAGGCCTCATCCACAAGATGAACATCGTCGACGACCGCGTGGAGCCCGCGGACGCCGCCCTTGCGAAGTACAAGGTCGGGGACGCCGTGCAGGCCGTGGTGACCGAGTGCAGCCCGTCCAAGCAGAAGCTCTCCCTCTCCCTCAGGGACTACGTGAAGAGGGTCCAGCGCGAAGAGATGGACAAGTACATCCAGGACGATTCGAAGCAGGACACGGTTTCTCTCGGCGACATGCTCAAGGACAAGATCAAGGGCTGATGAGCCTTTGATCTTCGGAGCGGAGCGACCCGTGGGATGTTGAGATTCGCCGCAGATCGAGAAAAGCTGGAAGTACTTTTCGACATTTACGCGCGGATCAACTCGACGTACGCCGACATAAAGGCGTTGCTCACCGAAATCATCGAATCGGCCACCGAGCTCACGGAGGGGGAGGCCTCCTCCCTGATGCTCGTGAATCCTGAGAACAACAAGCTGTACTTCGAGATCGCACTCGGCCCCAAGGGGCCGAGCGTGAAGCAGTATTCAGTCAATATGGGTGAAGGCATCGCCGGGTGGGTCGCTGAGAAGAACACCTCCCTCATTGTGAACGACGTGCAGAGTGACGCCCGTTTCTACGCGGAGATCGCCCAGAAGATCGGTTTCCCGACCACCTCGATCCTCGCCGTGCCGATGCGCGTCAAGGACTCGCTGGTCGGCGTGATAGAGATCATCAACAAGCGCGGCGGCAAGAAGTTCACGGAGGAAGACCTCCAGTGGCTGGAGATCTTCTCAACACAGGCCGCCATAGCCGTGCAGAACGCGCGCTCCTTCCAGAAGGTCCGCAACGAGCTCAGCATGCTGCAGGACAAGGTCCAGACAGGGCAGGGCTGGCACACGTTCATTGGTGAAAGTCGGGTCATCAAGGAGCGTCTGGACATCGCCCGCAAGGCCGCTGAGACAGACTCCTCGGTCCTCCTCCTGGGGGAAAGCGGGGTGGGCAAGGAGCTCTTCGCCGAGCAGATCCACCTTGCGAGCCCCCGCAGTCACGGTCCTTTTATCCGCGTCAACTGCGCGGCGATCCCCGAGGCGCTGCTGGAAAGCGAGCTGTTCGGGCACGTGAAAGGCGCCTTCACCGACGCCGTTGCCGATCGGCGCGGGCGATTCGAGCTCGCCGACGAGGGGACGTTGTTCCTGGACGAGATTGCCGACATGGCCCTCCCGTTGCAGGCCAAGCTGCTGCGCGTGCTGCAGAGCAAAAGCTTCGAGCGGGTCGGATCGAGCGAATCGACGCAGGTGAACGTGCGGATCATCGCAGCCACCAACAAGAATCTGGAGAGGCTCGTGGCCGCGGGTCAGTTCCGCACGGATCTCTTCTACCGGCTGAACGTCCTGCCGGTGCAGATTCCGCCCCTCCGGGAGAGGCGGGAGGACATCCCCGTGCTCGCGGAGTTCTTCCTGAAGAAGCACTCGCGGGAGACGAAGAAGCAGATCACGGGGTTCAGCGATGAAGCCATGGCTCTGCTCCTCTCCTACGGCTGGCCGGGCAATGTGCGGGAGCTTGAAAACGCGGTGGAAAGGGCCGTCGTGTTCGCCAGGGAAGACATCATCCGTCCCGACTCTCTGACACTGGCGTCAGGGAGCGTGCCCGGGGATGAGGCCTTCTCTGAAAAGACCCTCCACGAGGCATTGAATATATTCAAGAAACACTTTATCACGAAGGCTCTGGAGTCGAACGGCTGGCACCAGACCCGGACGGCGAAAACTCTTGCTATCCAGCGGAGCTACCTGTCCAAGCTCGTGAAAGAACTCGGCATCATGAAGGAAAGAGGGGTATAGCGCCAATGCAGGCAGTACAGCAACATCCAGGACAGGGACAGCAGGCTCCCAAGGAGCCTCTGCGCCGGCGAATCAACGACTGGCTATCCCGCACGGTCGACAGGTTCCGCATTGCGCTCATCGTGGTCATCATCGCGGCAGCGGCCTTTCTCGTGGGGTATTTCGTCTTCACCGAGGTCCAGAAGAAGGTCAGCTACAACTCCGCCGTCCAGGCGGAGCTCGTCCAGGACCTGCGCGACAAGTGGCAGTCCGAATCCGACGCGACAAAGAAGGCTGCCCTCGAAAAGGACATGGTTGCCCAGCTCGACTCGGTGGTCAGCCGCTTCCCCCGCCAGTACGGCGGCCAGAGGGCCCTTTTCATCCGCGCCGGGTTCAACTACGAGAAGAAGGATTGGGAGGCGGCCCGTAAGGACTACGAAACGCTCGCCGCCCGTTTCCCGAAGAGTTATCTTGCAGCCATCAGCCTCTTCGATGCGGGGGTCTGCGCCGAAGAAAAAGGGGACGTGGACGCGGCCCAGAAGCTGTACGTCCAGGTGCTGACCAGCTACAAGGATTCAACGGTCGCACCGCGTGCAACCTTCGACGCGGCGCGTATGGACGAATCCAAGGGAGCGTGGGAAGCAGCCCAGAAGAGGTACGAGTCCATGGACAGCCTCTACAGCCAGAGCATCTGGACGAAGCTGGCGAAGGACAGGTTGGTGCAGCTGAAGGTCATGGGGAAAACGAAGTAGAGCGGCCCCGAGAGGGGAGACGATCAGGTCGGTTTCGACAAAGGAGGGTGCGCGCGTGGCAGAGAAGAAGGCAGCGTCCAAGTTCCTCGAGACGAAGTACTTCGGCCTTGTCATCGGCCTCCTCGTCTTCGTCATCCTGTTCGCGCTGAGCTCGGGCACGGTCCTCGTCCGCAGCCTCGAGCAGAAGATGCTGGACTTGAACTTCCGGTTCAAGAACACGATCTCATCGACCCGTGTCCAGCAGGGCGTGTCGGTGACCGCGAGCAATCCACGGATCTCCCCCGACATCCTGATCGTCGGGATCGACGACAAGGCGCTGGACCGGTTCGGTCGATGGCCGTTTCCCCGGTACCGCCACGCCGACCTCATCAACGCTTTCTCCCGCATCAAGAACGAGAGTGAGCGTGAAAGCTCGCTGTTCATCGACATCTTTTTCAGCGAGCCCTCGGAAACAGCCGAGGACGACGCCATTCTCGTCTCCAGCATCAAGGGCAGCGGCAAGGTCTTCCTTGAAACGGTGCTCCTCCCGGGGGAGAACGCCCCGCAGACCGAGCAGAAGTTCTTCGGGCGCCAGGACGTCTTGTACGCCCGCATGGGCTCCCTCACCAACATCAAGGGCGACTGGCTCAAGGTGAGCACCTTCTACGGCCTGGAAGCCCCTCCGCTGAAGCCGTACGCCGCCGCCACGTATGGGTACGGTCACGCCAATTTCCTCGGCGATCAGGACCAGACCTACCGACGCCAGCCGCTCGTGGCCAAGCTCTCTCAGCTCATCGAGGAAATACCGCTCGATGCCCTCACGCCGGCCCAGCCTCTGGACCGCTCGAAGTTCGAGCATCTTGCATGGATGGACAAGACGGGCAGCTTTCACGAGATTGCCTATCCGCTGACCACGGCAGTCATCTCCGCGCTGAAGTCGCAGATGGCAACATCGGCCCCCCCCAAGATCGTGGAGGCAACGGACACCGAGCCGCAAAAGAGCTATTTCGTCGTCCGCAAGTACCGCGACACGTTTATTCCCTCCATCACGCTGTCACTGGCGCTCCAGTACATGCACAAGACCATGGCGGACGTCGAAGTAGTGCTCGGCAAGTACATCCTCATCCCCTCACCACAAAAATACAACGTGGAAAGCCAGCAATGGGAGCAGTACACGCTCGTCGTAACCCCCCCCCAGTACGATCAGGACGGCAAGGTGGTGAAAGAGGGGACATACCGGAAAGTCCCCGAAATGCGCATTCCCATCGATGAGACGGGGGCGATGCTCATCAATTTCATGGGGGATCCTTCCAGCGCAAACCCCGAGGAGCACCAGACTTTCCCGGTGCGCTCGTACGCGGGCTACGCCTCCAATCCGCCCGGTCCCGATCCCGCGCGCTGGCCACCCACCAAAAAAGTTGGGAACATGATCGTCATGGTCGGGCCTTTCGCGAAAGGGATGGCCGCTGACGAAAAGCCGACCCCGTTCGGACTCATGTACGGTGTGGAGATGCACGCGAACGCCCTCAACACCATTCTCATGAACAACTTCCTCAAGAGCGCTTCGGGCGTCGTGAACACGCGTNNTCCTCGTGGCGCTCATGTCGTCGCGGCTGTCGACGATATGGTCCCTCGTGGTCACCCTGGGGTCAGTCATCGTGTACTTCTTCGTGTTCATGCTCGTTTTCGAGTTCAACGACTACATTTTGCCGTTCTCCGCTCCCGCGATGGGCGCTCTCCTCACGTTCCTCGCCGTGGTTGCCTACAGGACGGTGTTCGAGGAGAAGGACAAACGGCGCATCAGGGACATGTTCGGCAAGTACGTGAGCCCCGCGGTCGTAGACGAGATCCTGCAGAACCCACCCGAGCTCGGCGGCGTGGACAAGGAGCTCACCGTGTTCTTCTCCGACATCCGCGGGTTCACGACGCTGTCGGAAAGCCTTTCACCGCAGGAGCTCGTGAACCACCTGAACCTCTACCTGACGGCAATGACCGACCTCATCCTCGACTACAAGGGCACCCTGGACAAGTACGTCGGCGACGAGATCATGTGCTTCTGGGGCGCGCCGGTCCCGGAGGCCGACCACGCGCTCCTGGCATGCAAATGCGCGGTACGACAGATCCAGGTGCTCAACGAGATGAACGCGACATGGCCCGTCGAAAAACGGCTCAGCATAGGAATCGGGCTGAACACGGGAATCATGACCGTTGGTAACATGGGTTCCATCGGCCGTATGAACTACACGCTCATGGGAGACAACGTCAACCTGGGCGCCCGTCTTGAAGGGACGAACAAGCAGTACTTCACCACGATCATCATGAGCGAATCCACGTATACCCTCGTGAAGGACAAGGTGGATGCGCGCGAGCTGGACAACATCCGGGTCAAGGGAAAAAACAAGCCTGTCCTCATCTATGAGCTTCTCGACATCAAGGGTGGCCTGGAGCCGCCCCTCAAGGCCGAGGACAAAGACGCGGCGAGGGTCAGGGCGTAGAGGCGATGCGCGCTTTCCGTGCCCTGGGTTTGCTCGCGGCGGCAGCCGTGCTGTCGCAATGCGGGCTTCCCTCGTCGTTTTTCCTGAACCCTCCGGGGCAGGGGACGCTGGCGCTGCCCGGCACGCCGAACTTCTACGTGGTGAGCAACACCACCAACAGCGAGACAGAGTTCAGGGGTTTCGATCTGTACTACAAGTTCTTCTCCACGGAATCATCGGTCAACAGCGGCCTGGCAGGCTCGAGCTACTCCTACACGGATCTGGTGTCGGCCGGGTTCATGTCCGTCTGCGCCAACACGGACTCCTCGGCCTCATCACGCGTGCTGCCCTTGATCACCGTTCCCACGTCGCCGACCAACTATCGGGGTACGGCCTTCGCCATCGAGTTTACCATTGACGCGCATGGAAACTTCAGCTACGTCAGAGACAACACACCAACTGCCGTTGCCAATCCGGAGGCGTACGGAGCACCGGGACAAGATCCCTGGGACATGCGTCGGAGCATTGAGGACATCACCACGTCGCATGCAAAGGTGTTCACAATCAATCCGAGCGGAAGCGGAACCATCGAGTACACCACATCGGACGGCGACTTCAGCTCCGATCTGTATAATGCGCTCAACACCAGCACCGGCGCCTTCCTCGCTATGTACGCCGTAAGTGTTGGCTACGACAGCGCCGAAGGATATATTCGCTCGTATCCCATTTTCCTGGGCTATGTCAGGCTGAGCTATCCGTAGAATTTAGAGGGGATCATCCATGTGGTTCTATTACTTTCGTGTCGGACTGACCTATGTGACGATCGGCGTCGCCTCCGCGGTGTTTTTCTTTTTCGTCGTGAAAAAACCCGTCCTGGGAAAGCTCTGGGGCGCGATCATCGTCGGCCTCGTGGGATCTTTTCTCGGTGGTCTGGTCGACCAGCTCTTCTCCAAGGTCATCCAGTACCTGTCCGACGTGAACTCCGTCAATGTGTTCACCGCCCTCGCGACCTCGATCCTGATGATTTGGCTGCTTTCAAAGGCCAGCTACCCGCGTTGAAAGGAGCCGAAAATGGACGGAACAGTCAGATCGAGAATCGCCCCCGGCACCCGTGTTTCCATCGTCCTGAAGGCCGACCAGCAGAGCGGGCGCCGTACCGAGGGAATCGTCAAGGACATCCTTACGAGCTCACCCACGCATCCGCACGGCATCAAGGTACGGCTCGAGTCCGGGGAGGTCGGGAGGGTGCAGGAGATCATCGAAGGGGGAGGCCGATAGGCTCCGGGAGGGCGCTTGTTGCGAACCCCTCTGGGCTGTATCTTCTGCGCATGACGATTCCCGCCCGCTGGCCTAAAAGCGCACTCATCCTGCTCCTCTTTTCAGCCCTTTTCCCGCGTTTAACGGACCGCGCTTTCGCGGAAGGCATCGCGATCGATCCGATCATCGATCCTGTCATGCTCGCCGCTGGATTCGGAACGGCGGGGATCAGCGAGCTCCTCATCAGGTACGCCCCGCCCATAGATCTGCTGGACCCGCCTGATGCAAGCCTCATCAATCCCGTCGACAAGGCGATGATGTTTCCGTATTCCTTCCAAACGGACGTTGCGAGCACGGTGATGCAATACTCGGCGGCGGCGATCCCCGTGCTCATGAGCGCATCCACGGGCAACATGCAGAAGACGATCACCGACGGAATGGTCTACGCGGAGTCCCTCGCTCTTGCCTATGGCTCGAAGAACGTGCTCAAGTACCTTCTTCCACGCTACAGACCCTACGTGTACGAGGGCGGGGCGCCGGGCATGGATTCGACCCAGGACAACGAATCCTTTCCCTCGGCCCATTCTACAATGGCATTCACCGCGGCCGCTTTTGCCGTCTATCTCTACACTCAAGGTCTTCCCGGGTCGGCGGACGAGTGGCCGTTCCTCGTGGCAGACTACGGCCTTGCGGGCCTGACGGCTTCTTACAGAGTGCTCTCGGGGATGCACTTCGTAACGGATGTTCTTGCAGGGGCAGTGCTCGGGACCTTCTGCGGCTTCATAATTCCTTCGATTCTAAGAAGATAGGAGTCTCCGAGAGCTGTGCTGTATTGGCGCCTACAATCTTCCAACTATCCTACTTCCGATAATACATATTCTGTCTACTAACTGGGCATCCCATAAATGCATGCATGAGCCGAGCCCTGGCCAAACCAGCCACATGCGACGCCATGGGGTCCTGGGCCCTCCCGATGGCAGCTTTCGCACCCACATGGCACTCCGCCTACTGTGAGCTTCCAGAGGATGTCGCACTGATGAGAGGCTCGATCCAGGGCGTTTTCAACTGCTTTTGCGCGAGTGCTCGGTAGCTTCCCGATGATTGAGCCGACGCGATGAGCTGCCAGAGCAGTCGCGAATGCTCTGGGTATCCCTCAGCAAACGTCGCCCCTGCCAGGTAGTACAGGTCCTTGTACAAGTCATAGCGAGCCGCATAATCCCGGAGATCCGCCGTGGTATCGATTCTCTCCAGCAGGTCTTTCAACGAGGAGAAACCGTAATCGACGTCCCTGTCGTGGAGAACTCCCGTGATCGCACTTACCCTGTAAATGACCGAAAAAAGAAGCTGCGATACGGCCTGGCCGAATCGTCCCGTCCTATAGTAGAACCACCCAAGCTTCGAATGCGCCGACGCGGAGAAAGCGTCGCTGAAGCTGTACAGTGTCAGCGTTCGGTCGATGCCCTTTTCCCGAAACAGCTTCTCCACCTGCGTACGAAGCTTGTACGTGTCGGTTTCCGTGAAATGTCGGTCGTCGGCAACGATCAACGTTAACCGATCTTCCATCAACCTGTAAAGTCCTTGTCCCTCATAGACGTGGGCGAGCTTGTATAAAACATCGTACTGCATGTCAGGCAAGTAAAAGGATTTTCTCATGTCGTACGCTTTTTTATACTGCACTAAAGCAAGGTCAGTCTCGCCTTCTTCGAAATAGACGTCTCCGAGCCCGATCTCGGCCTCTGGAAAGGAAGCGGCTCCTGCAATCGCCTGCTTGTACAGCTGCAACGCCCGTCCGTACTCTCTCTGCTCCATTGCCGCATTCCCCTGCTCATAGGAAAGCCAGCTCGCGTTTTGCTGGGAATCTGCAAAGCCCAGGAAGGCGCACACCATGAAGGCGGCAGCCGGTAATGTCACCCTTGCGCGCATGCTTTGGCAAACTCCTCTTCAAAAGCAGATACCGCCTCTCCGAACGGGACCTGTCGCACCGTTTGCCCATGACGGAAGATGATCGCCATGGAGCCGGCACCGGTAATACCAAGGTCGGCATGGCGAGCTTCCGAAGGCCCGTTGACCACACACCCCATGACGGCAACCGTCATCGGCTTCCCGGTATGATGTATTAAAAAAGATGCATCATGAAGAAACCCTTGAACATCGAACGACGACCTCCCGCAGTGAGGGCACGAAACGATGTTGACGCCAAGAGATCTCAGACCGAGGGTTCGGAGGATCTCGTTCCCTGCCCAGACTTCCTCAGCCGCAGAAGCTGACAATGATACCCGGATCGTGTCCCCCACCCCCTGGCGCAGGAGGGTAGCGATTCCAATGGAGTTTTTCACGATGCCGGGAACGAGTGGCCCGGCTTCCGTCACACCGAGGTGAACGGGGTGATCGTGCAACCGGGAGAACAGGAGGTTGGCCTCGATTGTCGTTTCAACATTGGACGATTTCAAGGAGAACACGACGTCGCGAAAGCCGAGCTTCTCGAGGATGCCGAGCTCCCCTTCCGCGGCTTCCACCATGGCAGCCGCCTGGTCCGGACGCCCAGCGAGCTCCCGCGGCAGCGACCCGGCATTGACACCGATTCGCAGACCGACCCCGGCGTCACGGGCCTTACGTACGACCTCTTCCACTTTCCACGGTTCTCCGATATTCCCCGGATTCAGACGGATCTTTGCGATGGGGTGGTCGAGGCACCGCAGTGCGATCCGGTAGTCGAAATGGATATCCGCTGAGAGAGGCATGCGGCTGGAGCGGGCGAGCTTTCCCAACAGATCGGCTGTCGAGGTGTCGGGGACTGCGAATCGTACGAGGTCACATCCTGCCTCTGTAAGCGATTGAAGATCCGCCTGTACCGAGGGAAAGCTCGCCTCCGTGAGGGGCTCTTTCCACATGGTCTGCACGGAAATCGGTGCTTCCCCACCGATAAAAAGCGGCCCCGACCTCACCGTCCGCGTTGCACGGCGGAGGTTCGAAGTACGTACAGTGTCGTGTCGCTGTGAAGCTGCTCCCGGTTCCCCGCTCGTCGTATGCTCACCTTCCCGCCCGCCGCGCGGCGGGCGCCGTGCTCACCAGCTCAGCTCGAGAACGATGTCACTCGTCGTGGTCATGACGTCGCGAACGCTCGCCTTATAGGTAAGTGTCCGCTTGTCGGGGGACACCGTACCGAGGCTCGAGGATTGGATGGGACGGGGCGTCTCAACGGTGAGGGCGATGTCGTAGCCGCTGAAGAGGGAGTCGATCATCCGCTTGGTATCTTCTGTCAAGGGCTCGGGAGGCACTTTCGCGACCACCTGGGAGAGGGAGCGTCGGGAGCCGTTCGTAGTGGATTTCAGCTCCGCATCCTTGAACGCATCCAGCTGCGCCAGCGCCTCCAGCGAGTCGAAGGAGAGCTCCGCGTGGATCGTGACGTCTTTCTCGTTCTCCGTCCTGCTGAACTGCGTGAGCCGCACTTTCCCGTTTGCCGCAGCGAGGGACCTGTCGAAATCCGCCCGGGAAATTGGAAGCGGGATCGCGCTTTTTCCGCTGCTGGACGTGCCAAGGTCAGCGGCCAACTGTGAAACTTTGTAGGTGAGCGCGAGGATTCCAGAGCCATTGTCGTGAATCGTCATCCGGCTGTCGATGCCGACGCATGAAGCCAGGAGAATGGTGCTGAGGCAGAGGAGGGCGATCTTTCGCATGTGCGTTCCTTTGCCGCTACTATAGCTGATTAGCACGGGAAATGCCAGAGTGAGCGTCGCGTCCGGCGCCGTTTACGAGCTGGCCGCCCGCCGGTTGTACCAGTTCTTCGCCTTGCGCTTCGTCAATTGCTCGTCCCGATGCGCCCAGTAGTACTGCAGCGTCCGAGAGTTCTCGCAGGAATGGCAGATGGCCTTGCCCGCGCGGAACTCCTTCTGCGACATCCACTTTCCGCATCTCTCGCATTTGCGCTCGTTCCCGTGCGGATCCTTGGCATCGTGGAGGAAATAGAAGCTCGACCGTATCTTCATCAGGTTGCGGTGCGACACCTGCCCCGTGTTCAGCCAATGATGGATGGTGGACTGCGTCCTTTGGAACATACGGCTGAGATCCGATTTCGTCATCCCCCATGCCGACATCATCCACTCGAGCATCTCACGCACGGGAGGGTCTTCCGGCAATTCTCCTGGCATTGCGTCCACCTCGCTACATTCTTTATCGGCAACGTACAGCCATTATCTTAAGCGGCGCCGTCCATTATGCCGTTTGTTATTCCCACTCGATCGTTGCGGGGGGTTTGCTGGAAATATCGTACACGACCCTTCCGATGTCGGGAATGCGGTTCGTAATGAGAGAGGAGATCTCGAGAAGATCGCTCATGGGGATGGCGGCGACGTCCGCGGTGATGGCGTCCACGGATGCGACTGCGCGGAGGGCAAGCACGTTTCCGTACCGCCGCATGTCCCCCGATACGCCGACTGACTTTACGGGAAGCAGCACGCAGGACGCCTGCCAGATCGTGTCGTACAAGCCGCGGGAACGCAGCTCGGCCATGAACAGCGCATCGGCTTCGCGGAGGAGATCGCATTTCTCCCGGGTCACCTCACCGAGGATGCGCACGCCGAGGCCAGGGCCGGGGAAGGGGTGGCGGAACACGACGCTTCGGGGAAGCCCCAGAGCGAGCCCCAGCTCCCGCACCTCGTCCTTGTACAACGAGGAGAGGGGCTCGATGATGAGCCCGGCGGCGCGCCTGGCTTCCACGAGGGGCGAGCGGACGTTGTGATGGGTTTTGATCAGATGCGCCTGTCACCCCACCCCGCGGCCCGACTCGATGAGGTCCGTGTACAGGGTGCCCTGGGCGAGGAAATAGTCCCTGACCCCCAGCGCATCGATCTCCGTCTCCTGCACCTTCATGAACATGTCGCCGATCGCGCGTCGCTTCTGCTCGGGATCCGTGAGGCCGGCCAGGACGGCGTAGAATCGCTTGGAAGCATCGACGGCGTGGACGTGCTCCGCTCCCAGGGTGCCGAGGCTTGCAAGGACCTCCTCGGATTCGCCCTTCCGCATCAAGCCCGTGTCGATGTACATGAGGTGAACACGAGAGGCGTCCAGGCTCTTGAGGAGAAGCGCGGCAACGACGCAGGAATCCACTCCCCCCGAAATGAGGAGAACGACGGGCTTTTTCCCCACGGTGGCCGCGAGCTTTTCGCGCTGCTGGGAAAAGAACGTCGTCATGTTCCATTCCTTGCGCGCTCCGCAGATGTCGCTCACGAAGGCGTCCAGCACCTCCATGCCGTACTCGCAATGGCTCACCTCGGGGTGGAATTGGACGCCCCAGAGCCTTCTCTTCTCATTGACGAAGGCGGCGGGGATGCCGTTCTCCGATTGCGCAATGACGCGGAATCCCTGCGGCACCTCCGTGAGGGAGTCCCCGTGGCTCATCCAGGAAACGAAGGAATCCACGGGTACCCGTGCGAATAGTCCGTTCCTTTCCCCCAACGTGAGCCGGGCCCGGCCGTACTCCTTGCGGCCCAGGGCTTCCACTTTCCCCCCGTGGTCGACTGTCAGGCGTTGAAGACCGTAGCAGATCCCCAGGATCGGAAGGCCCAGACCGTAGATGCGCTGGTCGACGGACGGCGAACCCGGTTCATACACGGAGTACGGGGACCCCGAGAGGATGATGCCCCGTACATCGGTCAGCGTAAGGGAGTCGAGGTTTGCGTCGCCGCGAACGATGTCGCTGTAGACGCCGAGCTGGCGAACCCGCCGCCCGATGAGCTGCGTGCTCTGTCCGCCGAAATCGAGGATGAGGATCGTGTCCATCAGCGGGGAAGCTCCTGTCTCAGGACCTTCATGGCCTGTTCATGGGTGTCAGCGATCGCGCGTGTCCTCTCCGTGCTGATGCCGCGGTAATGAGCGGGATCCGAGAAGAATGCAAGCGCATCGAGCCCGCGGGTCAAAGCGAGCTGCCGCGCCAGGATATCCCACAGCGCGACATCCTGGCGGAGCACTTCGGCCAGACGGATCCCCGACTGCTCGGCCTTGAGCGTTGCCGCGCGGATGCGCTCGTGCGCTTCCGGGTCCCCCCCGAGGGCGACAAGCACGTAGACGGGCTCCGAGAAGATGAGGTCTCCCGAACGGGCGAGGTTTTCCGCCATCCTGCGGCGGTCCACGACGAGCGACTTCATGACGGAGCGCATCCTGTCCACGGCCGAGGCGAACCCGGCGAAGTACTCCGCGACGAACCGCGACGAGGCGGAATTGGTGAGGTCCCTCTGATGCTCGGATATCTGGTCCATGAAGAACGTCATCGCCCGCGGTGCGAATGCCTTCCACAGGCTCTTCACGTGCTCGGAGTTCCAGGGGTTTCTCTTCTGCGGCATGGTGGAGGAGCCGACCTGGGTGGAGATGAACTCCTCCCGCACCTCCCCTATTTCCGAGCGCTGGAGATTGCGAAGGTCATCGGCGAGGTTGGCGATGATCCCGAATGCCGTGTTGATTTCCAGCAGCAGCTGCAGGACGTATTCGGGCTCGACGAGCTGGGTGGAGTGCTCGGAGGGAAGGAGCCCCAGACCTGAGAGGAAATCCCGTTCCAGCTCCTCGGGGTCTTTCACGAGCAGGGAAGTGGCATTGTAGGCGCCCACGGCTCCTGCTAGCTTTCCTCGGAGTCCGCGGGCCTTTTCATCGATACGA